>JAFYPA010000016.1 GCA_017560085.1 Clostridia bacterium | reverse complement strand
TTATCCTTGATTTCAAGGCAGAAATCGGAAACGGCTGTTACACCGCCGGGATATCTTTTGTAGATGTGCTTAAGAGAAAGACTTGCCATTGTTATAAACCTCCTGAGTTTATATGCACGGATATTCCGCACATAATTATACAATATTTTACTCCTACATTATAGCAGAAGACTTTTAAAATTGAAAGAGCCTTAATATATAAATATTCTTTCTGATGTTTGTGCAATATTATCACATTTTACCAATTTTACGCATTTTGTGTAAAAACGAGTTTTGTTATTGCACATTCTCTTTTGACAATTTACTTTACATTTGTAATATTCAATAATTCTTTTTTCAATATTGAACTTTTATATTCAGTCGATATTTTCAAAAAGCTCCCAGATTTCGATATGTGTATTTGTTTCTCCCGAGGAAAGGGTAACAATCGGAGAGAGAGATTCAGCCTCGAGGAAGAGTCTGTTTGTATAAACCTCGCAGGAGCAACCGTTGTCCGGGTAGGATTTATTTATGTGGTCTGTGGTAAAGCTCTTACGGAAGCAATATCCGTGGTTAAAATATTTGATATAGCCGTCCTCGTTATTAATACCGATTTTAAGGCTTATCTTTGCATCGGTGCTCTGTGTAACGGTGATGAAATCGTTTTTGATATCAAGTCTTTCATCACAGATGTCTGTATAAGGCCAGAGCATAAGAGTTCTGTTGGAAAGAAGTCCTGTCTTTCTTTTGGACTGCGGGATTACGCACTTACCGTTCTGCGAAAGAACAGTGATTGCCCAGATTGAGCAGGTTTTGCTTTCTGCACTTGTATTTTCAAGGATATGATTTACCTCAACCTTCATTGAATCCTCAAAGAAGGTAAGCTCGGTGATTTCCTTAAGTCCCGTAACTCTCTGAACGGGAGGTGTGAGCTTTACTGTGTTACCGCAAATCTCAACCTCTACCTTGTCGTTATCGGGATAGTAGGTTACAGGCCACGCCTCGGGGCTTATCCAGAATCTGTGTCCGCCGTAAATGTTCCAGTAATCCTCTTCGCTGTAAACCTCTGAGAGTGATCCGACGGGCTTGTTCATTATTCTGTCAGTATCCTCGAACATTATGTTTTCTTTGCCTACGGGATTGAATTTAATTATTCTGGGACCTACATCTGTTGTAATATACATTTCGTAAAGTCCGTTTGTTACCGTAAGACATTCACCGAAGTTCTTATATTCGGCATTGCCGTATACTATTTTACCCATATTACCGCCTCTTTATTTAGCAATTGCTGCCTTAAGAGCATCAACCTTATCGGTAAGCTCCCACTTAACGCCAAGCTCTTCCCTGCCCATGTGACCGTATGCCGCGAGCTTCTTATAGATAGGCTTACGAAGATCGAGTGTCTCGATAATTGCTGCGGGACGGAGGTCGAATACGGAGTTAACAGCCTCTGCAATCTTTTCCTCGGAAACTGTACCTGTACCGAATGTATCAACCATTACGGAGACGGGCTTTGCAACGCCGATTGCATATGCAATCTGAACCTCGCACTTCTTTGCAAGGCCTGCGGCAACTACGTTCTTTGCAACGTATCTTGCGGCATATGCGGCACTTCTGTCAACCTTTGTCGGGTCCTTGCCGGAGAATGCACCGCCGCCGTGTCTTGAGTATCCGCCGTATGTATCAACGATAATCTTTCTGCCGGTAAGACCGGAGTCACCATTAGGTCCGCCTACAACGAAGCGTCCTGTGGGGTTTACGAAAATCTTTGTGTTTTCGTCTATAAGCTTTGCATCAACTGTTGTATTGATAACGTGCTCGATTATGTCTTTTCTTATCTGCTCAAGCTCAACAGCCGCATCGTGCTGTGAGGAAACTACGATTGCATCGATTCTTACGGGAGTATCATCCTCGTATTCAACGGTAACCTGAGTCTTTCCGTCGGGACGAAGATAAGGAAGCGTGCCGTTCTTTCTTACAAGTGTAAGCTTCTTTGCGAGCTTCTGTGCAAGAGAAATAGGAAGAGGCATAAGCTCCTCTGTTTCGTCGCAGGCAAAGCCGAACATCATACCCTGGTCACCTGCACCTGTGTCGTACTTATCCTTGATTTCGCCTTCCTTCGCTTCAAGAGCCTTATCAACACCCATTGCGATGTCGGGAGACTGACCGTCGATTGCGCAGATTACGCCGCAGGTATCACAGTCAAAGCCGTACTTTGCTCTGTCATAGCCGATTTCGCGTACTGTTTCGCGAACTATCTTCTGAATGTCAACATAGTGACTTGTTGTAATTTCACCCATAACGAGAACAAGACCTGTTGTGCAGGAAACCTCGCAGGCAACACGGCTCATAGGGTCATTGGCGAGAATATCGTCAAGCACTGCGTCGGAAATCTGGTCACAGATTTTGTCGGGATGTCCTTCTGTTACTGATTCTGATGTGAAAAGCTTTCTCATTTCTTTATCATTCCTTTCAAATATTTACGTTTCTTGTACCTCAAAACAGAATCCGTCCGAAAAAATCCGACAAAAAACCTCAAAGCACACACAAGCACTCTGAGGAAACAGTTCTCATCTCTCAAAGACTTATGTCCTTGCAGGATTTAGCACCTTGAAAATTCAGGTTGCCGGGCTTCACAGGGCCTGTCCCTCTGCCACTCTTGATAAGATTTATGGATTATGTTTTGATTGAATTCCGAACCTTCGGAATTTTACTGGATTATTATATCATACACAATTAAAATATTCAACATTGTATTGTGAATTATCTTTGAAATTTATAAACTCCTTTTTACCTTCAAAGCCTTGACTTGAGGCTCTTTTCGTGTTATATTATATATTGAAAATACTAATGTGAGGTACTGTATGGAAAACTCATTTTTTGCTCTTGCATTCAGAATGAAATATATTAACCGCTGGGGACTTATGCACTCCACGAGATACGAAACTCTTTCCGAACACTGTGCTGATACGGCGATACTTGCTCACGCACTTGCGGTTATCGGAAACAAGATTTACGGCAAAAATTATGATGCTGACAGAGTTATGACTCTTGCAATGTATCACGATATGTGTGAGGTTTACACAGGTGATATGCCTACGCCCGTAAAATATTCAAGCGATGAGATGAAGAATGTTTACAAGGAAATCGAAAAGCTTTCCTGTAACAAGATTCTTTCAAAGCTTCCCGAGGAAATCAGAGGAGAATTTGAAAAAATCCTCAAGCCCGAAGGTGCAGATGCTGAGTATGAGCGTCTTGTAAAGGCTGCAGACAAGCTTTCCGCACTTCTTAAATGTATTGAGGAAATGCACAGAGGTAATCACGAATTTGATTCCGCTTACAACAGCATTAAGAAGGCAATTGATGAAAGCTCTTGCGAGGAGCTGAAGTACTTTATGGATAATTTCCTTGATTGCTTTACTCTGACTCTTGACGAAATGTGAGGTACACAATGACAAGTCCAAAATTCAAATGTGCGATTTTCGACCTTGACGGTACGCTTTTATATACGCTCAAGAGTATAAATACAGCTATAAACGAAACCCTTCGACTTTGCGGTTATCCCGAGCATCCGCTTGAAAACACCGTGAATCTCGTTAATTTCGGTACGGTTGACCTTGTGAGAAGAGCTCTTCCCGAGGACAAAAGAACAGACGAGGAAATAGCAAGAGTACACGAGCTTTATCTTCCGAGGCTCAAGAAGCATGCTTCCGTCGGCACAATGCCTTATGACGGTATTTCAGAGGTATGCAAGAAGCTCAAGGAAAGTGGTGTGACTGTCTGCGTTATGTCAAACAAGTCGGACGGTGCTACAAAGGCTTGTATAGATACTTATTTCGAAAAAGGTCTGTTTGATGTTGTCAGAGGCTCTGTTCCCGGAGAATATCTGAAGCCCGATGCAAAGTTCACCGAAGAGGTTGTAAAAGAAGCAGGAGCGAAAAAAGAGGATTGCGTGCTTATCGGAGACTCCATAGTTGACCTTAGAACCGCAAAAAACGCAGACTGTCCCTGCATCTGGGTAAGCTGGGGTTATGCTAAGAAGGAGACTCTCGATATAGAACCGCAGTATATTGCAGACAAGCCCGAGGATATTCTTTCGGTTATACTCGGCTAAATAAAAAATTGCAAAGAGGTTGCTATGGCACTTAAAGAATATAAAACAGTAAAACAACGAGCGGAGGATATGTTTGTCGAGAAAAAGTCTGAATTTATAGGCTACATCTCCCCCGTTGTAAACGAAGAAGAGGCTCTGGCTTTTATTTCGGAAATCAAAAAGAAGCATCCCGATGCTACGCACAACTGTCACGCATATATTCTGCAGGGTACGGAAATTGCAAGATTTTCCGATGACGGTGAGCCGTCGGGAACTGCGGGTATGCCGATGCTTGAGGTTATCAAGCGCGAGGGTCTCACGGGCGTTTGCATTGTTGTTACAAGATATTTCGGCGGAATTCTTCTCGGTGCGGGAGGTCTTGTAAGGGCTTACGCAAAGGGTGCGAAGATTGCAATTGATGCGGCGGGAATTTGCTCCTTTGTTCCGTTTACGGAGTTTTCTCTCAAGTGTAACTATTCGGATTATGAGAGAATCAACCGCGAGCTTGAGGTCAGAAAAATCAAGTGTGACGACACCGAATTCGGAGTCGATGTTGTACTGAAGCTCGCCTGCAGGGATGAGCTGTTCGAGCCCTACTGCGACTATGTTGTAAATCTTACAAACGGCAGAGCAATTGTCAAAAAAACGGGCGAGCGATTCGATGCCGATTAACCGACAATTAAATAATAAAAATAACCCTCGGTACCTTTTACGATACCGAGGGCATTTGTTTTATTGCTTATCTGATGGGAAGTGCGGAAATTTCGTCGTTTTCAGCGTAATATACTATAGGTCTCGATTCAATGCCCATTGTAGCCATTACATAGCTTGCAGCATGGTTCATAACAGCATTGGAAGTAGGATTAGCCTTGTATCTGCCGATTGTTGCAGTACTAAGGTTATCGTACTGAATATAAACGTTGTTTTCGAAGATGGGAAGGTCATCCTTTGTTGCGGCACCGCAGTGGATAAGCATTCTGCGGCTTCTGTCAAGGATGTTGTTTCTTACGATGAAGGACTTATCCTTAACGTAGTTTGCGTGGTCCCAGCCCTTGATGTGTGCGGGAGTTGTTGCGTCACGTCTCTGGATACCGAAGCCGAAGCCTGCATATCTCATGATGTTGTTTTCGATAAGGATGTTTTCCTGATATCTTGTAACCTCTGTATTAGCGGGCTGACCAAGGAAGTACTCGATGGAGTATACACAGTATTCGATAAGGTTGTTTGTATATACAACGTCCTTCATAATGCAGTTGTTTGTACCGCCGGAAGCGAGCTGATGTGTAAGACCTGCGTCGTATACCTGGTATACATAGTTGTGGTCCATTACAAAGTCGTCAGCGGAGCCGTAAACCTCTACTGCGTTACCGTATCTTGTGCCGTAGCCGCTACCGCCCTGGATAGAGCCACCGATCCAGTAGAATTCACAGTTTGTAACGTAAAGACCCTTTACGGAGCCACAGCCGATACCGTGGTAGCCGGCATACTTAACAGCGATGTTGTCAATCTGAACATTGCTGCCGGAGATTCTGATACCGTGTCTGCCTTCATTTACTTCGATGCTGTTGAATCTTTCTGTGGGGTTGCCCTTGTCACTTCTGAGGTAAATCTTCTTTGTTACCTGATCGTGGATAAAGTCAAGGTCGTTTGCGAGGTTTTCATAACCGCCCTCGTAATTGAGGTGACCGGGAATCTGCTTGAATGCGTGCTCTGCACCGCCGTTGAATACGATAAGGCCGGGGTCGGATGAGAATATCTTGTCACATTCGTATACATTGGGTGTGGATGTGAGAGTCCACTTTGCGTTTACATAGTCCATAGAGGAAGCATTGATGATAGGCTTTGCACCTTCGCCGTATGCGGAGTATGAAACACCGGACTGTGCAATAAGCTGACCTCTCCATTCGCCGCCTCTTTCAAAGAGAACTACGTCGCCCTGCTTATACTTAGCGCTGTTAACCTTAGAGAGAGTCTTCCAAGCTGTTTCGGGTGTCTTACCGTCCTTGCTGTCGTCACCGTTGGGTGATACGTGGTATGCTGTACCGAAGAGGAGGTAATCGGACTTGCTTGTTCTGATTTCTTCACGGAGCTTTGCGGATGCTGCATCGATTTCAGCAATCTTTGCCTTTGTTGCATTGTAGTCGGGGGTGTCGTAAACGTATGCGTTGTACCACTTTTCGAGACCCTTGGAGTTAACCTTGTAGGTGTGCTCAACGGCTGCTTCGAGGATATATTCAAATGCCCAGTGAGTATTGTCTACATCCTTGAAGTATGTATAGTCCTTAACACAAACAGTGTTGTCGAATGCAACTCTGCCTGTAGCTACGTTGATTACCTTTGTAACCTCAGCTCTTGTAATTGTGTTATCGGGCTTGAATGTACCGTCCTGATAACCGCCAACGATACCGGAAGCTGCAGCTGCCATAATAGCATTGTATCTTGCGTGTGTTGCGGGAACGTCGGGGAAGGAAACACCTGTGTTAACAGCGGGAGCTGTGTTGATGTTATAAACAAGCTCAACGAATTCAGCTCTTGTTATGGGCTGATTGGGAAGATATGTTCCCTGGTAGGATGCGAGGAAGCCGAGGCTGTCAAGATAGGAAACGTACTTTGCGTACCAGTCTGTGAGAGCAACGTCGGAGAATCTGGAGGCTGTAGCTGCGGAAACTGCTTCGTCACTGCCTGCCTTGAGTCTTGCGATGATTGTAGCCGCTTCAGCTCTTGTCATTGTGTTGGAAACACCGAATGTAGCATCAGCATAGCCGTTCATGTAAGGCTTGTGTGTGATAAGGTTACCGGAAAGAACCTCTTCGCTGGGATCGATCATAAAGCCGAACCAGTCAACGAGGAAGTATTCGCTGAAGTTTTCAACAGGATCGTCTGCACCGTAGAATGCGGGGAAGTCAACTCTGAAGCCGGCGCCGTAGGTTACAAGCTGATCCTTGAAGGGAGAAGTTTCAAGGGGATCGTACTTGCTTCCGCTCTTCTTTGACCAGTTGGAATCGTCGTAAAGGTCAACTACAATCTTCTGCCATTCGCCTGTGAAGTCTACAGCGAAGGTCTTCTTGTATGTGTTACCGAGCGAAACAAGGTTCATAGACTTGCCTGCAAGGGGCTTTGAGGACTTGATATTGATAACGAAGTATCTGAAGTCCTTTGTGGGAGCATTGTCAGTTCTGGGCATTGTATCGATTTCGAACATTGCGCCGGATGTCTTCGCCTTGGGAGCAACCTTACCGATTGCACCTTCGGCTGTAATTTTACAAGAGCCCCAAACATAGATTTCAGGCATTGTACGGGGAAGCTCACCCTGAATGGGGTCTACGATTCTGGGGTAGTAACAGTCGTTTGCACGGCCTCTGCCGAACTCGGGGTCCTGGAGGTCATCGGCGATAAGTCTTAAAATGAAGTAAGAGCCAGACGCCTCGATGTGTGCGCTTGCAGGAATTGCGAGGATGCTCACTGTGAGAGCCGCAATAACAACCGCAAGGAGAAGCTTGATTTTGTTTTTCATGGTTTTTCCTTTCTTATATAAAAATAAATTTTACCAGTTGGGAATTTCGCAGACATCGTCGTTTTCTGCAAAATAAACATTTGCGTCCTTTTCTATACCCTGCTCATCGAGTACCTTCTTGATGTCCTCGGTATAGCGGATATTGGTGGAAGGCGCCTTGTCGTATCTTCCGAATGTACCTGTGTGGTTGAGGTACTGAATGTATGTATTGTTTCTTGATTCGGGGAGCCATTCCTTATCATGGCAGGCAATATGAACAAGCATATGACGGCTTCTGTCCATAATGTTGTTTTCGATAATGAAGTTTTCACTCTTATTGAAGTGATCCCAGGACTTGATATGAGCGGCGCTTGTTTTATCGGGTCTCTGTTCACCGAAGCCGAAGCCTGCGTAACGCATAATGTTATTGTATATGAAAGTGTTCTTCATATATCTTGTGGCATTGCTTCCCTCCTCGCACTTTCCGAGGAAGTATTCTATGGAGTAGATACAGTATTCGATGAGGTTATTTCTGTATGTTGTATTTTCCATAATAATATCGTTCTTGCCGTAAGCGGAGAACTGATGGGTTGCACCAGCATCGTAGCACTGATAGATATAGTTGTTTTCAACCATATAGTTCTTACAGCCGCCATAGATTTCGATACTGTTGCCGAGTCTTACCACTCTGCCCTTTTCGGTATACATCTGAATTGCACCGCCTATCCAGCCGAATACACAGTTTCTTACGGTAAGATTTTCCATAGTACCGCAGGCAATACCGTGAACACCCGCATACATAATGCAAAGGTTATCAACCGTTACGTTCTTCTGACCGCCGCGAAGTCCGCTTGCACGGATATTGAATTCGATGGAGGAATAAACTGCACCGGGGTTACCCATATCACAGTAAACATAGAGCTTACCTGTTGTAGGTCCGCCATACATATTGGGACGACCGTCCGGGAACAGTGTGTAAACTCCCTCGTGGAAGAAGTGGAGGTTTTCCTTAAGCTCTGTCTTGAAATCATACGGAACCTTTCCGTCTGTATCACGGACATAGAACTTACCGTCGATATAGTCGGGAATGTGCTTTACACCGTGAGAAGCACCGTCGTCACAGGTAATCATTCCGACATCGGGAAGAGCATTCTTGTAAACCCAGATATTCTTTGTACCCGGAACCTTCTTCCAGTTACTTGCGCCCGCACCGTTTTCGGGAGAGCAGTTGATTATCGGCTTTGCACCTTCACCGTATGCGGAGTAGGTTACGCCGGGCATCATAAGAACATTATTTCCTCTGAACATTGCGCCTCTCTGGAAGAGCACAACATCTCCGGGGTTAAGGTCGGGAGCACCGCTTACTCTTGCGAGTGTCTTCCACGCGGAAAGCGGAGTAAGACCGTCGTTTGAGTCATTACCCAGAGGAGAAACAAAGTAAACGTTTCCCTTTACCTTGTACTTGGATTTGCTTTCAAGGATTTTCTTTTTGAGCTTTTCAGCCTTTACGTCGATTTCGGCAATAAGAGCTTTGGTCTTTTCGAAATCAACTGCACCATTT
This sequence comes from Clostridia bacterium, assembly GCA_017560085.1. Taxonomy (GTDB): domain Bacteria; phylum Bacillota; class Clostridia; order Oscillospirales; family CAG-382; genus SIG622. Next base: position 8,912 of record JAFYPA010000016.1, on the reverse strand, counting down.
TTTTCGCAGGTGCATTTTTTCTTACAGCAAGCCATTGTTATAACTCCTTATATTTTTTTCGTCCTCACAGAGCTCATCTTTCTCTGCAAAGAAAATTTTATTGTCCTTAAATCCGAGCTTTTCGATATTCTCGCCGATTTTTTCATCGTACGGAATAACCTCGGCATCGTAATCGAGATTTGCCGTTCCGTGCTTTCCGAAGTTAGCACCTTCAACACTGTCATACTGAATGAAGATATTGTTCTTATATTCGGGAAGCCATTCCTTCTCGTATGCGGTTGCACACACCATTGATACACGGCTTCTGTCGAATATATTGTTCTCTATTACAAAGTCTGTGCTTCTGTTATAATGTCTCCAGGTTTTGATATGTGCCGGATTCAATTTGTCGTGTCTCTGCATTCCAAAGCCGAAGCCACAGTATCTCATAATGTTGTCCTTGATTACCGTATGCTTCATATATCTTTCTCTTTCAAGACCGGGAACGGGAAGACCTACGAAATACTCAATGGAATATACGCAGTTTTCAATGAGATTGTTTCTGTAAACCGCGTTTATCATTGTAATATCGTCCGTACCGCCTCTGTAATACTGATGTGTTGCGGCGGCATCGTAGCATTCGTAGATATAGTTGTTCTCAACAAGATAGTTCTTGCAACCGCCGAATATCTGAATGGCGTTTCCGAGTCTTACTGCCTGGTCGTTGTTGTAGAAGTGAATGCCTCCGCCTATCCAGCCGAGCTCGCAGTTACGCACGGTGAAGTTCTTACAGGTGCCTGCACAGATACCGTGAACACCTGCGTAAAGCATACAAATGTTATCAACGGTAACATCATCCTTGCAAATCATACCCGAGCGCTTAATTGCAAACTCAATTGATGAGAACACGGCACCGGGATTACCCATATCACAGTAAAGGTAGAGGTTGCCGAGATTCTTTGGGTCCTCGGAAAGAGGATATTTACCGTTGAACAGCACCTTATTGCATTCACAGAAGAACTGGAAGTTTTTGGTGAGATGCTTTCTTACATCGAACACCTCTGCCCCGCCCGTTCCTCTTACACAGTATTCGCCGTGCTTCCAGTCGGGCACCTGCTTAAGACCGTAGTTTGCACCGCCATCGAAAATGAGGTTTCCGACATCAAAGAATTTGGTTTTATAAACCCAGATATTCTTTGTTCCGGAAAGTCTTCTCCACTTGGATGCACCCGCTCCGTCCTCGGGAGAGCAGTTGATAATGGGCTTTGCTCCTTCGCCGTAAGCGGAGTAGGTTACGCCCTCAACGCATCTTATGTCCCGTCCGCGGAACATTTTGCCTCTTTCAAGAAGGACAACGTCGCCCTTTTTAAGCTCGGGGGCGTTACTGATTCTCGCAAGAGTTTTCCATGCGGTTTCAGGGGAAAGACCGTCGTTTTTGTCGTTACCGTTCGGGGAAACATAGTAGGCGTTTCCCTTTACGGTATATTTAGACTTAGAGTTAAGTATTTTGTTTTTGAGTTTTTCCGATTTTATATCAATCTCGGAAAAGAGTTTTTTTGTTTCGGTATACTTGTCCATTTTGTTCACCGCCGTTTTATGCTTTGGGTTCATATCCCTCAAAGCAGTAGATGTTTCCGTAGCTCCAGTTGTAGCCTACACTGCTACCGAGGTGTCTGTCGAAGGTCAGGTGATAGTAAACTGTTCTTGTGCCCTTTTTAATTGGGATTATTGTTCCCCATCCTCTGAAGCCGCCGTCGTCGAAGTCGAATTTCAGTTCCTTGTAGTTTTCGAAATCGGGAAGCTTATATACACGGTAATTAGCACGCATTCTGAAGCTGTTACCGCATACAAAGAAATAGTCGTCTGCGAGCTTGAGTATTGATCCGCCCGTTTCCTCACCACTTGTGGAGTTGGTAACATATTTCCAGCCCTCAAAGGGGTTATCGCTTTCCGATTCAAAGAGGAAATACTTATATCCGCTTCCATCAGAGGAAAGTCTGCAGACTGTCATATACCACTTGTTTGCCTTTTCATCGAAGATGAAGTTGGGGTCTTCGTCACCGTCCTTGCCGAGGAACACCTTGTCGTCTGCACCCTCGGGAAGCTTTTCAATAAGCTTTGTATCAAGCACATTTACGCCGTATCTTACATCGCCCTCACACTCGCAGGATGCAAGTATGTGTCCGTGGGAGAAGGAGCAATACCATATGTTCCACTTGTTTGTTTTTCTGTTGAAAACAACCGTCGCCGCAACATCGTTGCCCCAGATACCGTCGCCTATGTCGTAGAAGATTGCACCGCAAAGATTGAATTCGGACGTACCGGGAAGCCATTCGAGGACTCCCTGATACATTTCCTCCTGAAGTCTTAAGGAAACCGTAAGGAATACCTTGCCGTCCTCAGTGAGGATATCACCGTTTTCGTAGCGGATAGGTCTCATATCTGCGATGGAAACTCCGCTGTCAAGATAGAAGCGGGCATCGGAGATTGTCATTTTGCCTTCGTTTTTATCTGTTCGGAAGAATACGGAAACAGAGGTGTTTTTGAAATTATCCTCATATTTCATATCCGTAAAGCTCTCATGTGTGAATGTGCAGAAGTACTTGTGGTAAGTCGCACCGGGAGCCTTTATGTAGATGTCAAACTTATTTATTCTGCAGCTGATCTCCAGCTTACTGCCGAGGATGAAGTCAGGCATATCCATCTTGGATACGCATTCTCCATCCTTGCAGAGCTTTATGCATTTTGATTCGGCATCATAGCCTATCTGAAGCTTTAAATCTCCGTTTGCAAGCTCAAAGCCTGCGAAGGCTGTGTTTTCCTCGATTTCCATTTCATAGGATGCGTAAGGAAAATATCCGCCGATAAATCTTGAAATACCTGATTCCGCTTTTCCGAGGGCGGTATACATTCCATCGCATACCGTTTCGGAAATTTCACCGTAATTTTCGGTTATCGGATACATATCCCCTCTTTTATCGTTGACGAAGTCCTTGGAAAGGGACATACAGCCAAGATCAAGACGAAGATTTTTGTAGAAGTTCATTGCGAATTTTCGCTTGAACTGAAGTTTAGAAATATCAATCATATTTTCTTTTGACTTTCCTTTAATAGTTTGTCATTTTGTATTCGTCACCTACAAAGTATACCTTTGCGTTCTTATCGCCGAGGTCAAGCTTTATAGTGAAGTCCGCAACGCTGTCGTAGAACATTCTCTCACCGGTGTGGTATCCGAGTACGCCGTCAAGCACCTGAACGTAGGTGTTTCCGTTGTATACGGGAAGCCAGGAGGGATGTCCCGCTGTTGAAGTAATAAGAACGTTACTGCCTCGGTCGAATACATTGTTTTCAACCACGAAGGTACCGGGCTCGTACTGATTCTTACCTACGCCTCTGATGTGTGCGCTTCCGTTACCGTTGGGTCTTGTAATACCGAAGCCGTAGCCTGCACGACGAAGGATATTATCCTTAATAAGAACGTTCTTACCTGTTCTTACACCGCTACCGTCGTCGCTGTCTATGATAAAGTGCTCGATGTTATAGATACAATCCTCGATGACATTATTGGAGTAGCGGATATCGTTCATAACATAGCTGCCCGTACCGCCGTCAATCTGGTGTGTTACGCCTGCATCGTAGCACTGGTAAACATAGCAGTTATCAACGGTATAGTTTTCGGCAGAGCCGTATATTTCAACGCCGTTACCGAAGAGAACAACACCGTTCTGACCGCCGTAATACTGAATACCGCCGCCAATCCAGCCGATTTCACAGTTCTGTACGGTAAGATACTTTCTTGAGCCTGAGCCGATACCGTGGCATCCGCCGTACTTCACACAGATATTATCAATAACTACATTATCACCGGAAACGGTAATGATATTGTTAGCCGTGTTAAATTCGATGGACTTATAGACCTTGCCGGGGTTGCCTTCCTCGCATCTTAAGTAAAGCTTGCCTGTCTGCACTCTGTTGTTGGATGTGCGGATATCGGAGAAGAAGTCGCCGTTCTTGTCAAGCTCGGTCTTAAAGTCGAATACCTTTGTATAGTTTGAGCCTCTGCAGAAGAATTCGCCGTCACGAAGGTCGGGAACCTCCTTGTCTGTCCACTTTGTTCCTTCCATATCTGCGTTAAGAACAACAAGACCTACGTCTGTGAGAGGTGTTTCGTATACCCAGATGCTGTCTGTTCCTTCAACGAGAGTCCACTTCTTGGGGTCTGCACCATTTTCGGGTGAGCCGTAGAATCTGGGCTTTTCGCCTTCACCATATGCGGAATATGTAACGCCACCGCAGAAGGTTACTCTCTCTCTCCAGAGGTCGCCTCTCTTGAAGAGTACCGCGTCCCCTGCCTTGAGGATATTTTCGGAACGGGTTACCTTCTGAAGTGTTTTCCAAGGCTTTTCGGGGGAAAGACCGTCGTTGTTGTCGTCACCATCGGAGCTTGAAACATAATAGGTTGTACCTGTTACGGTAATATCGCTCTTTGTATTTCTGATTTCTTCTATTCTTGTGCTTGTAGTCTTATCAAGCTCGGCAAGATATGCCGCGCCTGCCGCAAGGTCTGCTCTTGCGTTACCGCCGAGAAGCTCCTTGGGGTTGAGCATTGAGCAAATCCATTCGCCGTTGCTTTCAACATGAGGAAGTGATGCTTCAGCAATTTCGGAATAAGCCCAGAAATCTGTTGTAACATCGTTGTAGAGGAATCTTACGTCCTTAGAGATTTCATCTGTGGAGATGCTTCTTGAGAATGCGTTATTGATTACCTTTACAACCTCGGCTCTTGTGATGGTATTATCGGGCTTGAAGCTGTAAGTGCCGTTGCCGTTATCGTAGCCGTTTACAAGTCCTGCCTTCCCTGCCGCTGTGATTACAGTATATCTTTCGTGGCTTTCGGCAACATCTGTGAATGTACCATTCTTGCCCGCATCGTTGAGAAGCCCCATTTTGAATACAAGCTCAACGAATTCAGCTCTTGTTATGGGCTGATTGGGTTTGAATTCGCCTGCGGGATAGGATGAGAGATAACCGAGGCTTCTTACGTATGCTACATACTTATAGTACCAGTCTGTGGGAAGAACATCTGTGAAATCAACAGTAAGGTCTGTAGGGACAGCATCGTCTCCGCCTGCGGAAAGTCTTGATATAATTGTGCAGGCTTCGGCTCTTGTCATTGTGTTGCCGGGCTTGAAGAGACCGCCGTCGTATCCCTTCATATAGCTTTCGTGCATTTCAAGCTTGGGATTCCCCTTGAAGAACATAAGCTGGTTTATGTAGATAGTTGTATTTTCGGTAAAGTCACCGACTGTCAGGTCTCCGAAGGGACGCAGATGCATCTGACGGATGTTATGGTTGCCATTTGCCATATTGAGCTTGCTTGTGGCATCCATTGTAAAGGTTGCAATCTGCCACGAGCCTGTTTTAAGGGGTGTATGCGCCAGACTTCCGTAGTAGGTTGTAAGTATACCGCCATTTGTAGCAATACCCATTCTGAATCTTGCTTCCTTGCCATCGGGAAGATTTCCATCGACATAGTAAGAAATTGCAAGATACTTGTACTGCTTAAGGTCAATTTCCGCGGGAGCATAGCTCCAGCCGTCGATAACTATGTTGGATTCCTTGTTTTCAAAATCCTTGTTAACCGAAAGCTTAACCGCATCTCTGCTGTCAAAGACGGTATTTTCTATAGTTGCGGAGTTGAGGTTGCTCATTATACCGTTATGGTATTCTGAGAAATTGAGAGCCTTATATTCGGGTGCTCCCTCGGGAGTGTAGTCGAATTCGGCTGTGAAGTTTATATTTCCTTCGGGTACCTTTACAACATCACCGGATGAATAAAGCTGATTGTCATATGAGCTTCTCCAGCCGAGGAAGGGAGATTCCTCGAGAAGGAATGCGTTTTCGGGAAGTGTGATTTCCGTGTCCTTGCTTGCTTCGAAGGACGCTGGCATTGTTCCCTGAACCTCGGGAATGTCACAGCTGAAGCTTACCGTGAACTTTCTTCCTCCGGGATAGTCACCCCAGAATTCAAAGTCGCCGATATACATAACCTCGCCTACGGAAAGATTCTTGGGGTTTATGCCCTTACCGAAGGGATAAAGGTGGAACTGATCGAGGTATGCACCCTTACCCGTATCAACGCAGGTCTTGAAGTCGTTGAGGTCGAATATGATTTTGCCCCATTCGTCCTCCTTGATTTTGCTTGCGGAGTTTGTGTTAATCCACTTTGTAAGAGCTCCTGCGGCGGGCATCATAAGAATACCCATCTTATCCGCTGTGCCTCTTTGGGTGGAGGGACATTCAAATTTATAATTGATAGCAAGGTATCTTACAAACTGCAGGTCAAGTCCGGGAATTTTAAGACCGGAATAGTCGAGTGTCAGATGGTCTGAGCCGGGATTTGAAGTATTGGGAGTTACCTTGAGCACCGTCTTGCCGTCTACCTCAACCTCTTCGAGAGTTGCGGTATTTTCGCCATAGAGTGCCTTTCTGTGATTTCCGGGGAAAGTGAAAAGAGGAGTCTTTGTTTTGTCTATGCCTTCGTACTTTTTAGCGGCTTCGATTCTTTCCTTTTCGGCAATTACCGCCTTCTCTTCATTGAAGGATACAAGACTGTCTTCTATTGTGCTTCTGTAGGATTCGGGATAGCCCGTCCAGAATTCAATGTCACCTATATACATTACTTCGCTGTCCGAAAGTGTTTTGGGGCTGATTTCTCTGCCGTAGGGACGGAAATGGAACTGATTGAGAACATTGCCGTCCTTAGGGTCAACCTTAGTGGCAAAATCGTTAACGTTAAATAAAAGGACACCGTTCCAATAGTTAGAAACAATAGGAGTTTCGGAATTGATATTTACCCAGGCGTTAAGAGCATTACCGTTGGGCATCATCAAAAGCGCCATCTTGTCCGCTGCGTTTCTGTTTCTGGGAACACATTCGTATCTGTATTTAACAGCAATATAACGAACGTCCTTCAGCTTGGATGCGGCTATACCGAGATTGTAAAAATCAAGAACAATCTCCGCAGAGCCGGGATTTATATTATTTGGAGTTATTTTCAACATTTTAGAGCCGCCGTCCTCTTCTATCTCAAGGGAAGCGGTATTTTCGCCGTAGGTGGCTTTACATTTTTCGGCGGCGTTAATGGCAAATACAAGCTTTGCCTCATCTGCCGCATATGCGGTTACCGAAATGAGTGTCAATACAGAAATTATTGCAAGAACCGCTGATATAAATTTCTTCATTGTGTTTCCTCTTTAATGCTTAACCAAGCATTGATTTCAAAAAATTCGATTAAATATGAGAGATTCCCGGCAGGACTTCGGGAAATACAGGGAAATCCTGCCGAGATTGAATTTAGGAATTACTTTGCAGCTGCAATTGCCATAATTGTGCCGAATGCCCAGTGTGTATTGTCAAGGTCGGAGAACTCCTGTGCCGCATCGGGAGTTGCCTTAATCTTGAGAATTCTGTTTACTACTGTTGCGATTTCCGCTCTTGTGATTTCGCCGTCGGGCTTGAAGGACATTGTGCCGTCGCCGTTGTTGTAGCCTGTTACAATGCCTGTGCCGGATGCGAATACGATTTCCTTATAGTAAGGATGTGAATTATCAAGGTCTGTAAAGTCAGGGCGCTTCATGGAGAATTCAAGTCCGCCTGCTTCGAATGCGAGCTTAATGAATTCGCCTCTTGTGATGTTCTGGTTGGGCTTGAATTCGCCGCTGTAGTTGGGAAGGTAGCCAAGCTCTTCAAGATATGTAACGTAGCTGTAGTACCAGTCACCCTTCTTAACGTCGGTGAATGCAGTTGCTCTGTCTGCTGCGATTACTTCTTCATCAGCGAGAAGTCTTGCAACAACTGTGCACGCCTCAGCTCTTGTCATCTGTGCGCTGGGTCTGAATGTGCCGTCCTCGTAGCCCTTCATGTATGTGAACTTATCCTCTTCGGGAACTGTTGCGTTCTTGTCGTCCTCAACAGCCTTTTCGGACTTGGCAATATATGCCTTTGCTTCCTCTTCTGTTGAGAAGAAGCCTACGTAGTCAATGTAGAATACAACGCCTACTGCCTTGGGGAAGTCAATTCTGAATGCATTAAGGGAAACCTTTGACATATCAGTTGCCTTATCCTTGTAGTTTCCTTCCTTGACACGTGTGTCAAGTGTCTTGAGGTTGAAGAGATCGTAGTGCCACTCGGAGTCCATATTGATGTCAAGCTCAAGTCTGTACTCGTTACCGCTGGTGTAGAAATAACCAATCTTACCGTGCTGTGCAAGGTTTTCGTTTGTCTTATAACCTACAACCATATAAGGATGTGTATCAAACTTTGCACTCTTCTTGGGATGAACCTCGAAGAGAGTACCGCCTGCTGCGTTGGATGTATACTTGAGGATACCTGCAGATGTAGCTTCGAATGTACCTGAGCCCCATGTCTGGATGTAGCTTGTAGCCTCGTCGTCAAGAACATCCCACTTCTTCTTGCTGTCATCGTATTCGCCGAGCTTTGCAAACTTATAAACTAAAGCGCTGTCGGAAACAACAGAATTGGGAACCGCGGAAACGAGAGTTATGCTGTGGTCAAGTGCAGCGTCCTCGCCTCTTGTGAGAGCATCCTTCATAAGGGGCTTCTTGGGTTCTTCTTCCTTGGGCTCTTCCTTTTCTTCAACGGGAGCCTTTTCAACCTTACCTGTAATTACGGAGATAGTTTCAGCCTTTTCTCTTACAACATGAGCCTTAGCAGCATCAAGAGAGCCGAAAATACCGAAGTAGTCGATTGTGTAGTTGTTGATTGTTGCGTTGCCGGGGAAGTCAATTCTTACGCCGCCGGTCATAACCTGCTGACCGTCCTTATTCATAGGTGAATAGTTAACATCCTCGTACTTGCCTTCTGCATTCTTCATTGTCCAGCCTGTGGGATCGTTAAGGTCAATAACAATC
>JAFYPA010000015.1 GCA_017560085.1 Clostridia bacterium | reverse complement strand
TGTGCTACCTCAAAGAGCTTTGCGTTGGTGTTTGCGAGGATTTTAAGGCTCTGCTCTATGCGGACATTCTGCAGATACTCGGAAAAGCATATTCCCGCTTTGCTTGTGAAGAGTCTTGAGAGGTACGGGAGGCTGAAATTCAGCTCGCGGCTGATATCCGAAAGGCTGATGTTTTTCATATAGTTTTCGTCAACATAGTGCTTTATCTGCTCGCAGGTGGCGTCGCCCAGCTCGAAGCTTCGCTCTATATTCATTTTGCGCATTGTGAGGATGATTATTTCTATAAGACTGCATCGGAGAATTTCAAGATAGCCTGCGTTTTTGTTCTGGTATTCGATACGCATTTTTTCAAGAAGTGCTCCGACCTCGCCCGTGTCATCGTGGAAGATGATGTTCGCCATTTTTGTGTTGATGCCGTTGCCCGAGGCTCTTATCATATAGCTTCCGAGAAGTGTGTTGAAGCTGTCACAGCTTGCGGCGATGGTTTTATCTATAAAGCCCGGCTGAAAAAGGCAGTTGACTACCGTGACTGTCTGCGTTTCATCAAGGGACGTATACGAATGAAGAACGCCGTAGTCTATTATGAAGTAATCTCCCTCGGAAACATCCGCCTTGGAATTTTCGAAGAAGTGTCTTGCTTTGCCTTTTTTTATATATGCAAGCTCAAGGAAATCGTGGCCGTGAAGATTATCGGCATTTCCGAGCGCTGTCTGGATGGCTATTTTTTCATCGGTGAGGTAGTAGCCTGTAAGGGTTTTCTTTATCACGGTAAAATTCACCCCTTTTTTGCGGGAATAAAGGTATATATTTTATTTTGCCATAAATGTATTATAATGTCAAGAGAAAGTTTCGCAATGGGCTTAATTTTTACAAATTTGCTGATTATATCTGCGGTGGTTATTGACAAATAAATTACTTTGGTGTATAGTAATAGAAGTAAAATACGGCAGATTCTTAATGCCCTCTGCTGTTTTATAAATCACTTGGGAGATTGAAAAAATGGATACTATTTATGTTAAAAACGGCATATCCAAAAAAGCGATATGCGATTTTCTTATAAACGAAAGAGACAACTGCCTTACAGAAATTCACGCTTTTTCCGTTATAAGAAGAGGCGAGCTTCTTTGCAGATTTGCCCTTCCCCCTTACGAAACAACAGACTGCAAGCAGCTTTTCAGCCTTTCAAAGAGCTTCTGCAGTACGGCTGTGGGCTTTGCTGTTGACGAGGGTCTTTTCAAGGTTACAGACAGAATTATAGATATTTTCCCCGAATGCTGTCCCGAGGTTATTTCCGAAAGACTCGCAAAAATGACGGTACACAATGCGCTCACTATGGGTACGGGTCACGGCTCCTGTGCTATGAACGTTATGATATATTCCGACAATCCCGTAAGAGCCTTCATGGAAAAGGAGCTTGTTTACGAGCCCGGTGAGAAGTTTGTTTACAACACCGGCGCGACTCTTCTTCTTTCCATAATTGTGCAGAAGTTTACCGGCAAGACTGTTTACGATTATCTTTACGAGAAGCTTTTCAGATTCCTTGACAACTATCCCGAAAAGTGGGATGTTATCCCTGCGGGATACTGTGAGGGTGGTGTAGGTCTTTATGCCGCTGTGCGTGATATTGAAAATCTCGGTATGCTTTATCTCGGCAAGGGAATCCTTAACGGCAAGCGTTATCTTTCCGAGGAATGGGTCGAGATGGCTACCTCAAAGCAGATAAGCAACGACGGAAACGGAAGCCCCGACTGGTGTGCGGGTTACGGTTATCAGTTCTGGAGGAACTCAAGAGAGGGCTTCAGAGGTGACGGTGCTTTCGGTCAGTACTGCTTTGTATTACCCGAGTCCGAGATAGTGGTTGCGGTACAGTGCGAATGCACAAGTGCTATGCAGTCTGAACTTGACGGGGTGTTTGAATATCTCGGTCACATTGATGATGCGGATGATATGACCGATGCGGAATTTGAGGCGTTCATTAAGGGATTCTATACACCCGAAAAATGTGAAATCGGAGGCTTTGCGGGCTTTGGCAACAAATATGCACTTTCCGATAATGCACACAATGTGAAGTATGTTGAGTTCATAAGAGACGGCGAAAAAATCGACATAAATCTCATAGGACTTTCAGGCAGACAGACAATAAGTGCGGGCAATGGAGAGTATATCACAAGCAGTGCGGACCTTCGTGCGTTCAAGCCCACACTCAACGGACTTGTTCCCGTGCGACTTGAGGAATGCAGGGTTGCATGCTATGTTGCGGAATGCACGGAAAATGCTCTTACATTAAAGGTAAGATACAGAAACGCACCTCAGACAGAGACAATCACCTTCACCGAGAAGGACGGCAGAGTCGAAATTCTTTACGGATGCAAGACGGGCAATGTTATTGAGGAAGCGAAGGGTATTTACGGCAAGCTTCTTTGATTTGAAATATTAACAAAAGTTAAATTTTGAAAAACAAGCAAAATTGCACTTGATAAAACAGAAATTGTATGGTATAATACTACTGTTGCAGAAATGCGACAGTAATATTTGCCGGTGTGATGGAATTGGTAGACGTGACGGACTCAAAATCCGTTGGTGGCGACATCGTGTGGGTTCGAGTCCCACCACCGGCACCAGAAAAAAGCACTTCGAAAGAAGTGCTTTTTTCAATGATGATTGCCTTCGGCAAATGATGTCGCACGGCTTATGATGTCGGCCTTGCCTGATGATGTCGCTTCGCTGATGAGAATGCAAGCATCGCATCATTGCGAAACGGAGGGGAAGGGCATCATATCGCCACGGACGGTTCTTTACAAATCATTTCACTGAGCGGTGAGGAATTACACATACGAACAGTTATCCCAAAATAACTGCTCTTTTTTCATCCTCCCCTATTGCATTTTCCCTGTGCTTGGTTTATAATGTAAAAAAGTGCACCAACCCCAAAGCCACTTCAATCACAAGGAGTTTTATTATGTCAACAATCACAATAACAAACAACATCTGCGGTCAGATGAGAAAGCTTCACGGTGTTAACTGTGCGCCGCACGCAAAGGGAAGCGGGATAAATCAGGGGCTTACCAAGAAGATTTTTACTTACTGCGGTACTCCTCATTCAAGACTTCACGACTGTATGGGTACATACGGCGGTACTTATTTTATAGATGTGCCCAACATTTTCAGAGATTTCGATGCGGATGAAAACGATCCTGCAAGCTATGATTTTTACTATTCGGACGAGTATATACAGTCCATTATCAACTGCGGAACACAGATAGTTTACAGACTTGGTGTTACCATTGAATGGGGTACAAAAAAATACTCCTGCCATCCGCCGAAGGATTTCGCGAAGTGGGCAAGAATATGTGAGCATATTATTATGCATTATAATGAGGGCTGGGCAGGTGGCTTTAAATTCGGTATAGAATACTGGGAAATCTGGAACGAGCCGGAAAATCCGCCGATGTGGACGGGCACCCGTGAAGAGTTTTACGAGCTTTACAGAGTAGCGAGCACTCATCTTAAGAGCCGTTTTCCGCATCTTAAAATCGGCGGTTACGGAAGCTGCGGATTTTATGCGGTATTCCGTGAGGGGCTTGATGATTTCTACAAGTCCTTTATTCCCTATTTCGAAGATTTTCTTGTTATGTGCCGTGACAATGACTGTCCTCTTGATTTTTACTCATGGCATATATACACGCCTGACGTTACGGAAATAGAGAAGTCGCACATCCACGTAAGGACGCTTCTTGACAAGTACGGCTTTACAGATACGGAGAGCCATCTTAACGAATGGAACTACGGCGGTGAGGGTCAGGGCTTTGACAAGCTTGCTACCATTATCGGTGCTTCCTTCTGTGCGTCCTCGCTTTGCTGTATGCAGAATATCGGTGTTGATCTTGCACAGTATTACTGTCTTTCGAGAATGACCTGCTACAACGGCTTTATTGATTTGCGCACAGCGGAATTTACGCCCGTTATCCATGTATTCGCGGCGTTCAACAGGATTTACGGTGCGGGAAATCAGGTTGAGCTTAAGTGCGACAACGAAAAGCTTTACTCGGTTGCGGCAAGTGACGGAGACTTTACGGTCGGTATGATTTCAAATTACAACAATGCGGATGACAGAATTGAGATTAAGGGTATAGGCGATTCGGCAATTACGCTTTATTCTCTTTCCGAAAATGGCGGATTTGAAAAGCTCGGCACATACAAGGGTGATGTAATTGCAAGGTCGTGCAACAATTCCGTTCTTTACTTTATCGTTTCGAATGAGGGTGCGGAGATTCCGGAAAAATATTCGTTCTGATATATAAACACAAAGGACCGTCGCTTATTGCGGCGGTCTGTTCTTTTTATAATTCAGCGGTGAAAGTCCGTTTATGTTTTTGAAAAAACGGCTGAAGGAATATTCGTCTGTGAAGTTGAGAATTCTGCTGATTTCCGTGACGGACATATCCGTTGTATCAAGGAAGTGCTTTGAGCATTCGAAGCGTCTACCGTTGTAGTATTCGATTATTGATACGCCGTAGGTACTTTTGAATTTGCGAAGGGCGGTGTACTTATTGACAGAAAACTGCTCGGAAAGCATATCGAGAGTTATTATGTTGAGGTAGTTGTTGTCTATGTACTCCTTTATGGCTTGCGTTCTTCCGTCGGATATCGGGGCTTTGGATAACGGACTGCTGAACTGATTTATAATCATTGACAGAAGCTCAAGAGTTGTGATTTTAAGGGAAAGCTGATTGCTTTTGTCCTCCTTGAAGGTGTGGATTGCCTTGAAGATAAGATTCCTGAATTCGCTCGGATTCGAGGGCTTGAAGATATGGGGAATTTCCACTCCGTCAAGTATATCCTGCTGAATAAGAGCTTTTTCGTGTGCGGTCATATTTGCAAGGCTCTTGAAGGAAATCGGTGTGATTTCGCTGTTTTCGTTGTATACCGCATCAAAATGGATGTGGGGCTGTACGAAGCTTGTGTGGTCGGGAATGACGAAGGAATGAAGCTCTCCCGGGCGGATAAACACGGCATCGCCCTTTTTGCAGGTGTAGGGTGTATCATCAAAGATAATGGTGCATTCGCCGTCGAGGGTGTAGATCAGTTCATAATCGAATATTACTCTCGGGTTGATTATATGGGAAGGTCCCAGTGTCGAATCCATAGCAAGGCGGACGTAGGGAGACAGAAAATTAAGATTCATAGCTTCTCCGAAGTCAATTATTGATATAGCATCGGTCAATAATTGCTATTCAAATATAATTTTGTATTATGTATAATGATATCACAAATATATGGAGGTGTCAAGCAATGTTTAACAATTTCAATATGATGTCTAATCTTACAAGAATCACAAATTACGAGTCAAGGTCAATTTCGGCTGAAAATTTCACGGGCGAAAAGGGCAAGGGCGGTATGGCTACCGAGGGTACGGGCAGCATACCTTCAAGAGACCTCGGTCAGGGATGGAAGGTTTCTCCGTCGGTTATCATTCCTGCGGGTAAGACCTTTGAGCTTTGCAATATTGAGGATGAGGCGGTTATCAAGCACATCTGGGTTACTCACAGCTGTCCCATGAACAGACGTCTTATTTTCAGAATTTACTGGGATGACTGCGAATATCCCAGCGTTGAAGCGCCTCTCGGTGATTTCTTCGCCTGTGCGGATTCTATGAGCTTCTCTCCTCTTTCTTCCATTCCCGTGTGCGTAAATCCCGGTAAAGCATTCAATTGCTATTGGGAAATGCCCTTTAAGAAGAGATGCAGAATGACTATTGAAAACATCTACACGGAGGATGTTGTTGTTTACTATCAGATAGACTACACGCTTTGCCCCGTGCCCGATGATTTCGGATATTTCCACGCACAGTACAGAAGAACAAATCCCCTGCCCTACAAGGAAAATTACGTGCTTCTTGACAATGTTCAGGGTGACGGTCACTATGTTGGTACATATATGTTCTGGGGCGTAAACAACACCGGCTGGTGGGGCGAGGGCGAAATCAAGTTCTACCTTGACGGCGACACGGATTTCCCGACCATCTGCGGTACGGGTACTGAGGACTACTTCCTCGGAGCTTACAACTTTGATGTTGCGGGAAAGTACACTGAATATTGCACTCCCTTTGCGGGACTTGCAAAGGTTATCCGTCCCGACGGCACTTACCGCTCGCAGACGAGATTCTCACTTTACAGATGGCATATACTCGACCCCATTTACTTCCACAAGGATATTAAGGTTACAATTCAGGCACTCGGCTGGCGTCACGGCAGAAAATATTTGCCTTTGCAGGATGATATTTCTTCCGTTTCCTTCTGGTATATGAAGAAGCAATGCACCACCTTCCCCGAGTTCCCTTGTGCGGACGACCTTGAAATAATTTAAAAGAGTCACCCCACTTCCGAAAAACCGGAAATGGGGTTTCTTTATTGGTCTGTTATGATAAATTCGGTTTTGTTGTCTGTGCTTATTGCCTTGCATTTAACTCCGAAGGCTTTTTCTATGCTTCCGTTTTCGTATGCTTCGGTCGGGGTGCAGGCTGTGTAAATGCCGTTTTCCTTATCGAGTATAAGAAGTGAGTCAGCATATTTCAGAGCGAGAGAAATATCGTGCATAACCGCAATTACGCCCTTGCCGTTTTTTGCCATATCCGAAAGGTAATTCATAACCTCGAATTTTGCGGATACATCGAGGTAGGTTGTAGGCTCGTCAAGAAGGATGTAGGGGGTATTCTGTGCAAGGACACTGGCGATGTAGACTCTCTGACGCTCACCGCCCGAGAGGTTGGAGATATTCTCGTGGATTTTGCTTTCAAGATTGGTTTTGCTTATCGCTTCCGAAATCAGTTGTCTGTCGGTGGCGGTAAGCCTTCTTGTTATTCCGAGATAGGGGTATCTTCCACTTGAGACGTAGTCGTAGACGGTGAAGTCCGCTTTTTCTCTTTCCTGCGCAAGGATGGCTGTTTTTTGTGCGTACTCACGGCGTGAATAGGAGGAAGCTGCTTTGTCATCTACGGAAATTACTCCTTGCTCGGGCTTGATATATCCCGAGAGAAGCTTTAAAAGAGTTGATTTTCCGCTTCCGTTTTTGCCGATTATACAGCAGAATTTGCCCTTTTCAAAGGCTGTAGAAAGGCTTTGGAAAATCTTGTTTTCACCGTAGGAGAAGGTTATGCTTTCAGCTTTAATCATAGTGCTTCCCCTTTCTTTGCATAAGGATAAGGAAAATGAAGAAGATTCCGCCAACAAAGGAAAGAAGAATTCCCACGGGGATTTCATAGGGACGGAAGATAATTCTGCAGAAAAGGTCGGACAGCAGCACGAATTCCGCGCCGAGTATTGCGGATAGCGGAACAAGGAGTCTGTGTCCCGTGCCGACAAATCTTCTTGCGATATGGGGTACTACAAGACCCACAAATCCGAGAAGTCCCGCAAAGCTTACGGCACATCCTGCGAGGGCACTTGCTGAAATCAGAAATATAAATCTGTAAAGGCTGACACGCATACCGAGTCCGAATGCGGTTTCCTCGCCGAGGCACAGTATGTCCATATCCTTTGACAGAAACAATACAAGCAGAAGGAAGAATACTATCACGGGCACGGCAATCCGCAATACGCTTATATTGACCGCTCCGAGGCCTCCTACCGAGAAGGTGGTAAAATTATACACGCTGTTCGGGAAAACGGTTTTTACGGCACTTATGGCGGCATTCAGAATGCTCGTTACCGCTATACCGACAAGTATTATTGTCATTCTGCCCGAGCAGGTCTTTTTTGCGATTACAAATATAAGCAGGCAGGTTATGACAGCACCGAGGAATGCCGCAAGCGGAATAAATGCAAGCATATTCGGCAGAAGCGAGGATGCAAGTATTACCGCAAAGCCCGCTCCCGCATTTACGCCTATGATATTCGGTGATGCCATGGGATTTGCGAGCACCGCCTGAATCAGCACGCCCGAAACGGAAAGGGCGACTCCCGCAAACACAGCCGCCGTTATTCTGGGAATTCTTACATACAGAAAAATGCGGAGATTTCCGTCGTCGGTATTGCCGTCTGCAAGTGCCGAAAGTGCTTTGGCTATGCTTATATCCGTCGAGCCCAGAAGAAGGCTCAATATCAAGGTTACGGCAAGAAGAAGTATTCCTGCCGCAAAGTATAGGGTTATTTTGTTTTTATTCATTATCGGTTAAATTTTCGGGATAAAGAATTTTTGCAAGGCACATATAGCTTTCATCCCATCTGTTGTTTGGCTTATAGTGGAACAAATCCTTCGGAAGAATATGACAGTTTCCGTTTTTTATGGCGGAAAGTCCGCTCCACGCCGGATTTTCGGCGATATTTGTACGGAAGTACTCCTCCCCTGCCTTTTCGTCGCCCATTGTGAGAACGAAGATGTAATCGGGGTCGGATTTTATAACCTGCTCGACACTTAAATCCGTGAGAAGTGAGGGTGTGCCGTCAACTATGCTTACCGCTCCGAGCTCCTTCAGCATTGTATCTGCAATGTTGTCATTTTTGACCTTGATTCCCGTGGAATAGGCTCGCATAAGGAGATAGGTGGGCTTTGCATCCTTCGGGGCTTGGGATGTGATTTCATCGATGCTTTCGGTAACGGCTGTGACGTGCTTTTCGTAGAGGTCGGCTCTACCGCTGAAATCGCAGAATTTGCGCATCATTTCGGCGTAGTCCCCGAGGGTATCCACTCTGAAGTAGCCGTACTTTATTCCGAGAGTGTCGAGGCTTTCGCGAAGGGAGATGTGTGCGGCGACGTCTGCGGAAAGGATGACATAATCGGGACTTAAGCTTACAAGCTTTTCAAGGTTTATTTCCTTGACCGTGCCGATTATTTCCGTTTCCTTCGGAAGGTCGAGTCCTCGCTCGTTTACGGCATCGTCCGTGACACCAACAAGGCCTCCTCCAGACAAAAGCCAGCATTCGGCAAAGGAGCCGTAGCATGATGCAACACGGGGATTTTCGGGGATATAAGCCGTATTTCCGAGGGTGTCGGTTATGGATTTTGTAAGAGCTTCTTCGTTGCTTTCGTCTTTTTCGGATGTACAGGAAAACAGCATCAGAAGTGAGAGAAAAAGCACGGACAAAAGGATGGATTTTTTAATCATTCTCTTGTTTTAAGCTCCATTGCAAGGATTTCGTCTTTTCTCTTTAAAAGCTCATCGGAGAAGATTGCTTCTTCGAATTTTTCAATGCCGATTCTGTCTATTGCAAGGCCGAAGCGCTCCTTCTGATAGCCGTTTTCTCTGTACCAGAGGATTGACTTTTCAAGAAGCGGATAGATTTCCTCCTCGGAAACAAGCTTTGAAAGAGGTGTGCCGTTTCTTGAGGATTTGCCCCAGGTACCGCCGACGAAAATTTTGAACGCCTGCTTTCCCTCGTGTGCAACGGCCTCGAAGGGACATTTGCCGACACATACTCCGCAGGTGATACACTTATCGGAGATAACGAGCTTACCGTTTTCCACCTTTGCCGCCTTAACGGGACAAGCGGATTCAACGGCACATTTTGCACAGCCACGGCATTTATCCGCGTTATATTGAGGAATTTTATGACCTTCCACACCGAAGTCGTTAAGGCTGGGCTTCATACAGCTGTTGGGGCATCCTCCTACGGTGATTTTGAATTTGTGAGGAAGCTTTACGTTTGTCCAGCCCATATAGAACTGTTCGTCAAGCTTCTTTGCGATTCCGTGGGTATCACAGTTACCGAAAACGCAGGTTGTACCCTTGCAGGCGGCGATGGGTCTGATTTTTGCTCCCGTACCGCCGAAGCGAAGTCCGTGCTCCTTTGCAAACGCCTCTGCTTCGGGGATTTTATCGTAAGGAATACCCGGTACCTCTACATTTAGTCTTGAGGTACAGATTGTTTTGCCGTTGCCGAATTCCTTTGCGAGCTTCGCTATGTTTTCAAAGTCCTCTGCGGTGAAAACGGCTCCGTTTGATACTATTCTTACGGAAAAGTTGTCTGTTCCTCTGTTGCGAAGAAAGCCTCTTCCTTTTACTTCCATAATCTGATTGGGTGTTAAGCTTGACATTTTTTGTTCCTCCGTGGGGTAATTTAATATTATTTATATCATATATGGATATACCATATAGTCATTATCGCAAAATCTGCGAACATATGGATAAACCAGGAATTGTATATATTTCTGCTTTTATCATCCACAAAATTGAATATTGCACCACCAACCGCAAGACCGAGCATCGCAAGCAGAAGAAGCGGTAGTGGGAAAGAGCCGCCAATCATGAATATATGATAAAGCGCAAAAGTAAGCGAGCTGAAGATATATGCTGTCTTTTTTGATGTATGCTCGGACAGCTTTAAGAAAGCTATGTGACGGAAAAGAAATTCCTCAAGCAGTGAGTTGCCAAATGATATGTACAGAGCAACAGGAAGGAAGCTGCTCGGTGTGACATTCTGATCCGAGGAAAGGGAATCAACAAGCACGGAATAGTCGAAAAGTCCTTTCGTGAGGAAGAATGCGACCATAATTACGGCGTAAATTGCTATGCCCAAAAGAGAAAGCTTCAATATGCTTTTCAGATTCAAAGCGAAGGAATCCGTGAGTATCTTTTCTTTTTTTACCTTTAGCAATACTATCGGAAGGACTAAAAAGAACAGCACCTTCAGAGCGGATTTTACAAAATATGCGGGCTCGATTACCGTTTCGATAAGCGCCATAACCATACAGCTGATTATTACGGCGGATATACGGTAGGATGATTTGGGTAGGGGGTTATTCATTTTGTTACCTCTTATCGTACTTTCTGTTATGTCGTGAATATTATTTATGCAATGGGCAGATACTTTGGATTTTAATTTATTAGTTGTATTCCCTGTTAAAGATTTAATATGCATATAATGGTATTGTTTCAATTGCCTTCTATAAGTGAATAATCTCCGCTTTGCAATATACTTGTCAGGTCGCTTGGTGTACATATCTTATGCTCTGTGATTATTCCGCCTCTGGCAAGATGCTCCTTTGCGTGAAAATCTGAGCCTGAGATTACAGCCTTACCGTAATGATTTGCATATATTTTCGCCATTTCATTACGGAATTTTTCTGTTCCTCCGTTGTATACCTCTATTCCGAAAATGGGTGCCGGATTGCAAACCGTCATATTGTCTCGGAAGGGATGTGCCTGCACAACAAGGGTATTTTCGGGCAACACACAAATAAGCTCATCGATGCTTCTGAGTCTGTTTAAAATCGGCAGGTTATAAAAATCATTTTCCTCAAGACCGTAGACAAGGTAGTCGTTTACCGTATTATCAAATCGCACTTCTGCACCGCAAATAACGGAAAAGCCTGTTTTTTCGCCTTCGTTTCGGGCTGAATAATATCCTTTGAGAAATCTGTCCATAATTTTCTTGTGGTCGTTAAAATCCAAATCGTCCTTGAACCACTCAAAAAACAGAGAAAAATAATGGTCAGTTATGACAATACCACTGTATCCTGCATCACGGTACATTTTTACCATTTCTGCTCCGCTTACTCTTGCGAATTTGTCGCATTCTGCGGTGTGGGCGTGTAATTCGTATTTATACATATTAAAATTGCTTGATTTCAAACCCATCCGCACAAATTGACGGGAATTCCTGCTCGCCCCAGGGCTTATGCCACATAAGTGAGCCGTGAAGTCGCTTATCGGGGTCGTAAACTCCGTACTTCAGCTGACAGATGCTCGGCAAAAGTCCCGTTCCGCATTCGAAATTGACAGAGCCGACACAAACATTACACGGACCCTTATGCATACCGAAAAGCTCTGCTGATGTGGTTGAGAGAATTACGGCGTTGTGCTGTGCTACGATGTGGTTGATAACAGACAAATGGGAACAATCGTGGAAGGTTACGCCCTCCTCGCAGTTATGGATATAGAGATAATCCGCAACTACATGCTCACCGAGTACAAAGCCGTATCTGAAGCCCTGTGCCGCAACGTTACGAAGGACATTGTTATCGTTCTGGTCGCCTGATGCAACAAGTCCCGCGGTATGGCAGGGATTGGGCTGAAGCTCTTTTTTGAGTACGGTGTCCCCTATCTGCTCGTTAAGGCAGAACTGACAGTCCGAAATATTTATTCTTGACACATTCTGGAGATTCACAGCCGTTTGGGTCGGATACATCTTATCCTTATTCAGATGCACTCTGAATTCAAGATTTGTAATGGAAAACTGCGGCACGCTGAAGTGACCTATGCAGGAATCACCCTCGGGTGCTGACAAGATTGACCACGGGCGTGCTGTGGGATCGTGCTCCTCGGGAGCCTCCCAATCGGAGAATATTCTTGTATTATTATTTATAAGAGTTCCGAATGTGGTAGGCTTAAAATTATGCTTAACGGAATCCGGCGGACGGACAATATATGAGTTAAGGAGCTTGCAGGGCATTTCGCCTTCCAGCTGGATATTTGTTTTCCCCGCAGGGATTACAAGCTGTGCACGGACAGGTCTGCCGTTTACCTCCTCGATACCGGGAGATGCAACACGGTAGCCCTCACGGGTATAAGGAAACAGGATTTTTCCGCCTCCTCGCTCCGCTGCGAAATTTATTGCTTTTTGTATTGCGGCGGTATCGTCTGTTATGCCGTCGCCTTTTGCTCCGAAATCGAAAACGTTTATTCCGAACATTTAGGGTACCTCTTTCTTTTAATTGATATAAAAACCACATCATCGTATTGATTTTCAAAAAATTACTCTTCAAGCAATTTCAAAATCATTTTTACCATAGCTCTGTATCTATCTATTGCATATAAATAAACATTTGGTTCTAATGGTGGTACAATAAGCTTGTCTTTACTGACAACAATACTAATAATTCCCTCAACTCTGGTCAGAAAAATTCCAGCATCTGCTGATATAAAGTTAAAAAGAGTATCATTAACTTCTTCTGCACATATCAAATTGACTCTCATTTGTTTACGCAAACTGTTAATTGCTCCCCAATGATGAATATTATATATTTTATTAGCTTTTCTGTTAATTCTCTTTTTTTCTTCATCATATTCTTTTTTATTAAAAAACTCTGTACTATACAAAATCACTCTGACATTGTATTTTTTCTTCAACATGAAAAAAGCACTCTTGTCGGAATAATCGAAATATTTATTATTTTCACAATTATTCACTAAAGCATTATGTACATCCTCATAATTGATTGCAGAATCTAATTTTATTTCAAATGGCATCATAGATAAATTCACTTTTTGGGAAAACTCTTTTTTATAGAAAATAATCAAACAAGTCACAACACAAACAAATACCAAGAAAAAATATAAGCCCTCTATTCTTTTATCAATAATGAACTCTCCCGAAATTCCTAACATAACGAAAGACGTAATCATAAGTAATAGAAAAATTATAGCTTTCTTTTTTATTCTACTAAGATATAAATCAAAGTTCATGTGAATTACCTCTTAAGTTTCCTGCAAAAATCAAATATCTATAAAAACATCAACTACAAAATAATTTACTTTCCACATTATACCACTCATCTCCCCCTTTGTCAACCTGCAAGCAAAAAGAAAAAAGCGACCTTTTACAGTCGCTTTAAAGTCTTTAATCTGCACAAGCTTTCTTTATAATTTCGACAGCCTTTATATTGCGACACATAAGGTTTAGATGCAAAATTTATCAACCATCTATACAGCAAGGTATACTTAATGCAACAGCATAGACTATTAAACCTATTGCGAAAAAGAAAAGTGGTAAATACATTTTTGTTTTTTGTTTTTTAATCAACCTTAATGCAACAAAAATCACGGCGAGAATTACGGCTACCAACCACGCCATCAGAACAAATAATAAATACTTTTCCGTGTGGCTTTTCACCCAAGATTCAACATTGAACAAACAATACGCCAAGTATATTACACCGATTAAGTAAGGAATTATATTTATAAATTTCTTTTTCATCAAACCATTCCTTTCGACAAATTTTGACATTCTCCATATTGCGACACATAAGGTTTAGATGCAACCTTTTAGTCAAAAATTTATGTTAAGTTAGAATTAATAATTTATTTGTTTCTTAATTTATCCACAAAGACTCTGATTCCGTAAAAGATTAAAGTTACAATTGAAACATAAAGAATTGATATGCCCGAAAATGTGTTTATAACTAACATTGTTTCTGAATCACTTGAAACATAATCATAGTAGAGCAATCCAGAAATATAATAACCTATTATATGAGCAACACCAAAAATCAAATTATAAATTGCAAATTCCTTTCTGTCTTTAGCAAAAAACACATTATAAATTGTATATAGGAGTGGAAATCCAAGTAGCAACAAAATTTCTATCGTTCCTAAGTCGGGATTTATATCTATATCTATCAACGCTAAATAGAACCAAATCATCCAAACAAAAAACGGAATTATATTCACTATTGTATTAAATATCTTTTTCATTTCTGCAATCCTTTCGATAAAATTCGACAGCCTTTATATTGCGACACATAAGGTTTAGATGCAAACCTTTTTCAAGCTAATTCATATCAAGTTAATACAGAAAATTATTTATATGTGTAATAGTCATCACTACACGGTTGAAATTCTTCACAAACATCAAATAATGTGCGACTCCTCTTTTTCCGTTCTGCACTATCCTCTGTTACAAAATACAAGTCTGATTTGCATTTGGGTTCAAAATCATTGACGCAAAAGATTTCATTATCTATGTCACCGGTTGGGCAAAAGTTTCCATATTTGCAAGTGTAACATGAATGTATTTCATATTTACCTTTTAATATTTTTGAAAGTTCCATAAAAATACTTTCGGTATTTCCTATTAACTCAACTCTTTTTCCGTCAATAAACATTGAAAACTTATCTATTTCAGTATCTTCATCAAACTGCATTTCAACATCAAACACTTTAACTTTATCTAATGTTTTTAAGTGCAAAGAAAAGTTTTCTTTTTTCAATACATTCACATCTCCTTTCGACAACACTTGACATAATATTGCGAGGCATACGGTTTAGATGCAAACCTTTTTGGTCGTAGTTCGTGGTAAGTTAAGAACAAAAAATTATTTGTATAATTGATTGACATAATTCCATAGCACTAATGAAATCAAAGCAACCACACCATGTAAAATTGGCAACCAACTTACAAATGACAACTTTTTGTTATCAAGGGTTTTAATCAAAGAGAAAATATATGTACCTATGTATAAAACCCCTATTAACATTGTTATTGATGCAACAACAGATTGAATTACTACCTCCATTTGAGACCAATCTGTTTCCACAAAACTAACAACAGAAAACAAAAGCATTAATCCTGCAAATAATGCAAAAGGTATTGCTATTGCTTGAATTACAAATAATATTATGATACCTATTTTATTCTTCATTTCCCTTTTCCCCTTCGACAGTATTCGACATTCTCTATATTGCGAGGCATAAGGTTTAGATGCAAACCTTTTTTAGTCGTAGTTCGTGGTAAGTTAAGAACGAAAAATCATTGTATTTTTTCGATATCAATAAACTCGTATCCATATTCTTTTATAGTTTCAATTACCTGATTAAATAGACTTTCATCATCCATAAAGAAGATGTGTGTTGTTTTTGGTGCTGTATATAAACCAATCGAAAAATGTGAACCGCTACAATCAAATTCACCAATATAATTACCGTCTATGTTGCGACACTCTTTAAAGTTAATTTGACATTCAGCAAAAAGAATTTTACCAATGGTACATTCAATACCCGCATTATAAATTTTGATTATATCTTTCTGAGTCAAAATTTTATAATCACTAAAATCAATTTTCATACAAACATCTCCTTTCGTCATTTTTCGACATATCTATATAAATCAACTAAAGTCAAGCTCAATACAGTTTACACACTCATTATACCACTCATCTCCCCCTTTGTCAACCTGCAAGCCAAAAGAAAAAAAGCGACCTATTACAGTCGCTTTAAAATCTTTAATCCGCACAAGCTTCCTTTATAATTTCAATCGCCCTTTCAAGCACATCGAAGGGAATATTGAGTGCGGGAAGAAGTCTTACCTTGTTCTTGGCGGTAAGGCAGAGGACGCCCTTGGATATGCAAGCTTTTACTATATCCGAGGCAGATTTTTCTGTTTCGATGCCTATCATAAGTCCCATACCGGTTATGCTCTTTACGCCCTTGGCTTTCTTGAAGGAGTTGAAAATGAACTCGCTCTTTTTCTTAACGTCCGAAAGAAGATTATCGTCAATTCTTGAAATGATATTGACAGCACCCGCACAGCATACGGGGTTTCCTCCGAAGGTTGAGCCGTGGTCACCGAAGCCGAGGACGTTCTGCACCTTTTCGCCGAGCATACACGCACCGAGCGGAAGTCCGCCGCCGATGCCCTTTGCGGTTGATACGACATCGGGCATTACTCCGTAGTTCATATATGCGTAAAGCTCGCCTGTTCTGCCGTTGCCTGTCTGTACCTCGTCTACTATGAAGATGATGTCTTCCTTTTCGCAGATATCGGCTACCGCCTTTACAAATTCGGGGGTCTGGGGATTTACACCGCCCTCGCCCTGGATGCATTCTATCATAATTGCGGCGATTTTGTTCTCGGAAACGAGCTTTTTGAGGTTTTCAATGTCTCCCGCGGGAGTGTGTATAAATCCCGGTGTGAGCGGCTGAAAAAGCTCGTGGTAATGCTCCTGACCCGTTGCGGCAAGAGTTGTGAGAGTTCTGCCGTGGAAGCTGTTTTCAAGGGTGATTATTGTGTAATAGTCCACGCCCTTCTTTTCTGCGGCGTATTTTCTTGCGACCTTGATTGCGCATTCGTTGGCTTCCGCTCCGCTGTTGGAGAAAAAAACCTTCTTGAAGCCTGTTCTGTCGCAAAGCATTTTTGCAAGATTTGCGCAGGGCTCTGTATAATAAAGGTTGGATGTGTGCTGAAGCCTTGTAAGCTGTGCGGTAACCGCATTTGCCCACTCGTCATCGGCAAGACCGAAGCTTGTTACGGCGATGCCCGAGCCCATATCTATATATTCCTTGCCGTCGCTGTCAACAACTATCGAGCCCTTGCCCGAGACAAGCTCCACGGGAAAGCGGGCGTAGGTATTTGCGACGAACTGTTTATCTGTTTCTGTTATAAAGCTCATTGTAATTTCCTTTCAAAGTGGTGTCAGTGAGGTGTCAGTCACCGATTACCATTGTACCCGCACCTTCGTCGGTGAGGATTTCCATAAGGATGGAATGGGGCACTCTGCCGTCCATGATGATAACCTTTTTAACGCCCTTGCTGATAGCCTCGACACAGCAGTCAACCTTGGGTATCATACCGCCGGAGATTATGCCCTCCTCCTGAAGCTTTGCGGCTTCGCTTACCGTCATTTCGGGAATGAGGGTTGAGGGGTCGTCCTTATCCTTGAGGACTCCTGCGATGTCTGTCATCATAATGAGTCTTTCTGCGCCCAAAGCACCCGCAACATATGCCGCGGCGGTGTCGCCGTTGATGTTGTAGGCGTTTCCTTCGGCATCACAGCCGATTGTGGAAATTACGGGGATGTAGCCCTTTTCGAGAAGGTCGTTTACGGGGTCAACATTGACATTTACTATCTTGCCGACATATCCGAGGCGCTCGTCCTTCATAACGGCTTCTATAAGTCTGCCGTCCATACCCGAGATGCCCATTGCCTTACCGCCCTTGGTTTCAAGGAGGTTTACAAGAGTTTTGTTTACCTTGCCCGCAAGGACCATCTGAACGATATCAACCGTTTCCTTATCCGTTACACGAAGACCGTCAACGAATACCGCCTTTTTGCCAAGCTTTTCCATAAGCTCGGAGATTTCGGGGCCGCCGCCGTGAACAAGTACGATTTTTACGCCGATGAGCCAGAGGAGAACTATGTCCTCCATAACCTGCATCTTTAGCTGTTCGTTTATCATTGCGTTTCCGCCGTATTTTACAACGACGATTTTTCCGTTATACTGCTTTATGTAAGGAAGTGCCTGAGTAAGCACCTCTGCACGCTCTGCGTTTGAGAATACGTTATTCATTTTCTGCTTTTCTCCTTTGCAAATCAGGTTCTGTAGTCGCCGTTGATTTTTACGTATTCGTAGGTGAGGTCACAGCCCCAGGCGGTAGCTTCGCCTTTGCCGTTACCTACGGAGATTATAATTTCGATTTCCTTTTCAAGGAGGATTTCCTTTGCGATTTCCTCGGAGAAATCTATACCTGCGCCGTTTTTGCACACTGCGATTTCGCCCTTTGCGGACTTGAAGGAAACATCTACCTTTGTTACGTCAACAGCCGCTCCGCTGTAGCCTATGGCACAGAGAACTCGTCCCCAGTTGGCATCGGCACCGAACATTGCCGCCTTGAGAAGGCTCGAGCAGATTACGCTCTTGGCTACTGTCTTGGCGGCT
This sequence comes from Clostridia bacterium, assembly GCA_017560085.1. Taxonomy (GTDB): domain Bacteria; phylum Bacillota; class Clostridia; order Oscillospirales; family CAG-382; genus SIG622. The sequence continues at coordinate 20,910 of JAFYPA010000015.1, read as the reverse complement.
TCCTCGTCCACGGCTCCGCTGACCTTACATTCGAGAAGCTTTGTTGCACCCTCGCCGTCGCCCGCAATCATTCTGCAGAGATATACTGTTACGGTATTGAGTGCTTTCATAAACTTATCGAAGTCCTCGCCCTCGGAGGTGATTTCCTTGTTGCCTGCCATACCGTTGGCAAGAACTGTTACCATATCGTTGGTGGAGGTATCTCCGTCTACACTTACCATATTGAAGGTATTTTTAATATCGGAGGAAAGAGCCTTTGAGAGCATTTCGGAGGAGATTGCACAGTCGGTTGTGATGAACACAAGCATCGTTGCCATATTGGGGTGAATCATACCGCTTCCCTTGGCAATACCGCCTATTGTACAGGTCTTGCCGTCAACCTCGAATTGGATGGCTATTTCCTTTTTTACGGTATCGGTTGTCATAATGCCTTCGGCTGCCGCATCGCTTCCGTCATCGGAGAGACCCTTTACGAGATCGGAAATTCCGTTTTGGATAGGCTCAAGGGATAGAGGCTGACCGATAACGCCCGTGGACGCTACAACGACGTCCTTTGCACAAATGCCCATTTCCTTTGCGAGAAGGTTACACATTCCCTCTGCGATTTCGATACCGTTTGCGTTGCAGGTATTGGCGTTACCGCTGTTGCAGATCACCGCCTGTGCCTTACCGTCGGAGATATTGCTCTTGGTTACGGTAAGAGGTGCGCCCTTAACGAGATTTGTTGTATATACCGCCGCCGCACTTGCTTTTACTTCGCTGTAGATGAGTGCGAGGTCTTTTTTTGTTCTGTTCTTTCTGATTCCGCAGTGCACTCCGTTTGCGGTAAATCCCTTTGCGGCACAAACTCCGCCGTTTACTGTATTCATATGTTTCTTCCTTTCAATCAAAGCACAAGTCCCGTGGTTTCGTCTGCGCCGAGGACTATATTCATATTCTGTATTGCCGCACCGCTTGCGCCCTTACCGAGGTTATCAAAGCGAGCTGTGAGGATGATTCTGTCGTCGTTTCCGTTTACGCTTATCTGCATATCGTCTCTGCCCGAAAGTGCGTTTGCAGACATAAAGCCTTCCTCGGATGCGTTTTCGTCAAAGTGGACGAGCTTTCCCGTGTAGGCGGATTTATAGGCGTTTTTGATATCATCAATTGTACCCTTTACGTCCTTCATAAAGAGCGGCACGGTTACCTCCATACCGCTGTAGTAGTCAGCGACTATGGGGCAGAAAATGGGGTCATTATCAAGTCCGCAGACAAGCTTCATTTCGGGAAGGTGCTTATGGGACTGGGTGATGCCGTACTGTCTTGGAGCATCAAGGAGTGTGTCCCTTTCCTCGCTCTCGTATTCGGCTATCATCTTTTTTCCACCGCCCGAATAGCCTGTAAGAGAAAAGCAAGTGAGTGCGATTTCCTTATCTATAAGTCCTGCGCTTACAAGAGGTGCGACAAGGGCAACAAATCCGCTTGCGTGACATCCGGGGTTTGCGATTCTCTTGGAGGTCTTGATTTTTGCACGGAGATCTCCGATTTCAGGGAAGCCGTAGCTCCAGTCGGGATTTGTTCTGTGAGCTGTGGAGGTATCAATTATTACCGTATTGGGATTATCACAAAGCTCTACAGCTTCCTTTGCCGCGGCATCCGGGAGGCAGAGAAAAACAATATCGGCGTTGTTGATAGCTTCTCTTCTTGCCTCGGTATCCTTTCTGAGCTCCTCTGTGAGAGTAATTATTTCAAGGTCTTCCCTTGTGCTTAATCTTTCGTGTATGCGAAGCCCTGTTGTTCCTGCGCTTCCGTCAATAAAAACCCTTGCCATAACGCGTTCCTTTCAATGCATAAATATACAATATTTCTCTTTGATTTGCATATTATACACTACTTTTTGCGTTTTGTCAAGGGTTTTTAGAATATTTATGCATTTATTTTGCATATTTTGCATTTCGCGGTGCATAAACGGATTTTATGCACGGATTTTGTGCATATTACTCGGAAAAGAGTGTGGTTGAAAGGTATCTGTCGCCCGTGTCGGGGAGAATTACCACTATATTTTTGCCCTTATTTTCCGGTCTCTTTGCGAGTTCAACTGCGGCATAGAGTGCGGCACCGCTTGAGATGCCGACGAGGATTCCCTCGCATTTGCCCATATCTCTTGCAAGTCTATAGGCATCCTCCTCGAGGACGGGGAAAATTTCGTCGTAGATTTCCGTGTTGAGTACGTCGGGAATGAAGTTTGCGCCTATGCCCTGCAGTCCGTGAGGACCCGCTTTTTCTCCCGAGAGAAGACGGCTCTTATAGGGCTCAACGGCAACTATTTTTACATCGGGATTCTTGCCCTTGAGGTATTCACCTACGCCCGTGATTGTTCCGCCCGTACCTACACCTGCAACGAGGATATCCACATTTCCGTCGGTGTCCTCCCATATTTCGGGGCCTGTTGTAAGGATGTGCGCTTTGGGATTTGAGGGATTTACAAACTGACCTGCGATTATGCTGTTGGGAGTTTCCTTTTTGATTTGCTCTGCCCTTTCGACAGCACCCGCCATACCGAGGCTTCCGGGGGTGAGAATTACCTCTGCGCCGTATGCCTTGATGGTATTGATTCTTTCAACGGACATTGTATCGGGCATAATGATGATAGCCTTGTAGCCTCTTGCGGCACTTATGGAGGCAATGCCGATGCCCGTGTTTCCGCTTGTGGGCTCTATGATTGTACCGCCCGCACGGAGGAGTCCTTCGTTTTCGGCGTCGTCTATCATCTGCTTTGCGGCTCTGTCCTTTATGCTTCCTGCGGGGTTGAGATATTCGAGCTTGGCGAGGATTGTTGCTTCTGCGGAGTATTTCTTTTCTATGTTGCATACTTCCATAAGGGGTGTTCTGCCGATTAAGTTGTCTACGGATTTATATATTTTTGACATTTCCGTTTACCTCGTTTCGTTTTTATTTAATTATATCATATTTATTTTTTTATGTCAATTATAACCGTATTTAAAAAATTTGAATTTACACTTGATAATATTATAATTATATGGTAAAATAAAGAAAAAAAGGAGGTATTGTTATGCAATATTTTAAGCTTGGCGAAAATGAGGTTTCAAGAGTTGTTCAGGGCTGTATGCGAATCGCAAGCAAGTCCGAGAAGGAAATAGATGAATTTGTTGAGGCTGCCTTTGAGGGTGGTATAAATTTCTTTGACCACGCCGACATTTACGGCAGAGGTGGTTGTGAGGAGGTTTTCGGAAGGTTCCTTTCGAGAAATCCCGGATTCCGTGACAAGATTTATATTCAGACGAAATGTGGTATAAAGCCAGGTATTTCCTTTGATTTCACATATGAGCACATTATTTCCTCCGTGGATAAATCCCTTGCAAGACTCGGCACGGACAGAATTGATTATCTGCTTCTTCACAGACCCGACACCCTTTTTGAGCCTGAGGAGGTCGCAAGGGCTTTTTCCGAGCTTCGTGAAAAGGGCAAGGTGCTTCATTTCGGTGTTTCCAATCAGCATCCGATGCAGATGGAGCTTCTTCGCAAATATATGGGTGATATTCCGCTTGTTGCAAATCAGCTTCAGATGAGTGTTGCTCACTGTCCCATGATTGATTACGGCATCAATGTGAATATTATAAATGATTTCTCCGCAAACAGAGACGGCGGTGTGCTTGAATACTGCAGACTCAACGATATCACAATTCAGCCCTGGTCCCCCTTCCAGTACGGATTTATGGAGGGTGCTTTTATCGGCAACGAAAGGTTTGCGGCTCTTAACGAAAAGCTTGATGAGGTTTCCGCAAGATACGGTGTTACCTCCACGGGTATGGCTATTGCATGGCTTCTCCGTCATCCCGCAAAGCTTCAGCCTGTTATCGGCACGACTACGCCCTCCAGAATCAAGGAGGTTTGCCACGCGTCCGATGTTGTTATTACCCACGATGAATGGTATGAGCTTTACAAGTCTGCGGGAAAGAAGCTTCCGTAATGGCGGATATTGAGATTGTTATTTCCGAGAGGCAAAACGGGAAATATCTTCGCGATATTCTCAGGGGCGAACTGAAGATTTCCTCGGGGCTTCTTACGAAGCTTAAAAAGTGCGACGGCATCAAGGTTAACGGCAAGTCTGTTACGGTTGCGTATAAGGCTGTAAAGGGGGATATTCTTACGGTTGAATATCCGAAGGAAAACAGCTCGGTTATTGATGCTGTCGACATTCCTCTTGATATAATTTACGAGGACAAGTATATTCTTGCGGTAAACAAGCCAAAGGATATGCCCACAATTCCAAGTGCGGGAAACAGAGACAACACTCTTGCAAATGCGTGTATGTATTATTTCCGTGATACGGATTTTGTATTCCGTCCGGTTGCAAGGCTTGACCGTGATACCACGGGAATTGTGGTTATTGCCAAGGATGCACGGACAAGTGCCGTAATTTCCGAGCAGATGCAAAAGGGTCAATTTCGCAAGACATACTATGCCATTACAAGCGGAATTCCGAAAGAGAAAAGTGGCAGAATTGACGCTCCGATAGGTCGTGCGGACGGAAGCATATTAAAGCGAGAGGTTCGTTCCGACGGGCAGAATGCGATAACCGATTACAGAGTTATTGACGAAAAGGACGGTTATGCTCTTGTTGAGATAAATCTTCTGACCGGGCGGACACATCAGATAAGGGTTCACTTTTCGCACATCGGCTGTCCCCTGCTCTACGATTATATGTACGGGACGGAAATTCCCGGCGAGACTCTTTATCTGCATTGCGGTCGGCTGGAGTTTTTGCATCCGGAAAGCGGGCTTCCCTTTGTTCTGGAAGTGATGCCCGAATTTCCGATTTTCGATAACAATTGTAAAATCAAGCTAAAGACATAAAAGTCCACCATTCCTGTAGTTTTGTGAGTTTACATATCCGCTTTTATGAAGTATTATTAATAAAAAATACTAAGGAGAAAAGCATGAACAAATTTATTTTTGACAGCAGTATTACTGTTTACGCGGACAAGCGTATTGATTTCGATGAGTTATCCACACTTATATGGGGCTTCTGCGGTAAGACCTTCAGACCGACAATAAAAGAGGGCAACGACGGAGAAATTGTTATCGGCAAGTGTTCGGGACTGACTCTTGACAGCGGCGACGAGTACACACTGAAAATCTGCGAGGACGGTGCTTGCGTTAAGGCGAATGATGAAAAGTGTCTTATGAGGGGCTTTATGGCGTTTCTTATGTCGGTGATAATGCTTGAGCCGAAGGATGGTGTATCAATGTTCTCTGCGGATGCTGCAGAGCATCACGGAAAATATAAGATGGCTAACCGAATGATACACATCTGTGTGTTCCCCGAAACCACATTCTTTATGTTCAGAAAGCTTGTGAGGCTCAGTGCTGTTCTTCAGTATACACATATTGTTATTGAATTCTGGGGAATGCTGAAGTATGATTCACTCCCCGAGCTCGGTTGGCCAAATTCATTTAAAAAATCGGATGTTAAGGAAGTAATCGAGGAAGCAAAGAAGCTTGGCATTACGCCGATTCCGATGTTCAATCATTTCGGTCACGCATCTCAGTGCAGAGGTGTAAACGGAAAGCACGTTGTACTTGATCAGAATCCTTCTCTTGCATATCTCTTTACTCCCGACGGATGGGCGTGGGATATTGAAAGAGAGGAAACTTACACCCTTCTTGCCAATATAAGAAAAGAGCTTTACGAGCTTTTCGGCGAGGGCGAATATATTCATCTCGGATGTGACGAGGCACACATTTACGGCAACGGCTTTACAGAACACGAAAATGTAGCAAATTTCTTCAAGAGAATTACCGAAGAATGTGTAGCTGAGGGCAGAGTTCCAATGCTTTGGGGTGATATGTTTATATGCAGACAAGAATTTGCTCAGAGTGAACAAAAATATGCGTGCAATGCAAAGAGTGTCGAAGATGCAAAGCTTATCCGAAGCAAAATTGCTAAGGAAACCATTATCTGTGACTGGCATTATAATGTTACGGAAACGCCGTGGGTAAGCTCTGTCATGTTTAAAAATGAGGGATTCAGAACTATGTGCTGTCCCTGGATGGATGTTAAAAATATTCGTGCGGCGGTAAATACCGTTTGTGAGGCTTCCCTCTTCGGTGTCCTTCAGACGACGTGGCATACATTATCTGCTTCGATGTATATAATTTTCGAATGTGCAAAGTTGGCCGGTATCTTCATACCGGAAAAGCTCTCATATTCGGCATCGGGATTTTTAACTGCCACACTTATGAGAAAAATCACCTTTGAGGAAGGCACATATGAGGATATGGGATACACCGCATATCAGACGGGTGCAAATTATCGCAACGATGTTTAATATCATATAAAGGAAATGCTCCTTAACTTCAAATAATTAACAGAATTGTGTTTAAAAAGGAGTTTTTTATGAAATTCGTGTATCTATTGACTCATTCGCATGAGTGCGAGGATGACCCCTTTGCAGATGACTTCAAAATACTTGGAGCATACACATCAGCCGACAATGCAAAAGAAGCAATCGAAAGATATTTTAAACTCGAAGGCTTTAGTCGATATCCCAAAGATTGTTTCAGCGTTGATAAATACAAGCTTGATGCCGATACTAACTGGATAGAAGGTTTTGTCTCCATTGAGGAAGCAGAAGAGTATAGGCAGGCAAACAATTTGTGTAATACTAGCGAATATAAAACTCCAATTGATTTAAAATCGGATAAATAAGGAAAAAGCCGGAGCCGATGAAGCTCCGGTTATTTTTTGCATAAAAAAAGTCCGCCACAGGGACGGACTTAATTTTTTTAATTACTTCTTGCCGAGCTTCTTGTCGAACACAACCCAGAGGTTACCTGCAAGGCATACGGAAGAGTAAAGACCTGCGAAGATACCTACGATAAGGGGAAGTGCGAAGTTCTTGATGGAGGTTACACCGAGGATGTAAACCATACCGATTGTGAGAAGTGTTGTAACTGTTGTGAAAATAGAACGTCTGAGTGTCTGCTTGATGGATGCGTCTGTCTTTTCTTCGAAGGTTGCGCTTGCACCCATAACCTTGTTGTTCTCACGGATTCTGTCAAAGATAACGATTGTTGCGTTGATTGAGTAACCGAGAATGGTAAGTGCAACAGCGATGATATTTGAGTTTACGGGAATCTGGAGAAGTGAGTATGCGATAAACACGAAGAAGATATCGTGGATAAGGCAGATGATAGCAGCCACTGCGGAGAGAGGCTTGAATCTGATTGCGATGTAGAGAAGCATAAGTACAACAGCGATGGAAACCGCAAGGATTGCGGACTTACGAAGGCTGTCGGAAATTGCTCCGGATACGCTGTTGGAGGAGAGAAGAACTACGTTGTCCTCACCGTACTTTTCAGCGATCTTATCGAAGATTTCTTCACGCTTTTCGGAAGTAATTTCATTGGACTTGATAAGGAGAGAGTCACCTGTTGTATCGGAAACCGTTGTTACGGAGGAGAAGTCTGCACCGATGATTTCCTTTGCGATGTCTTCAACGTTCTTTGCGAGATCCTTGTCCTCTGTTACTACTCTGATGTTCATTTCTGTACCGCCGACAAAGTCAACGTCCCAGTTTACTCCGCGGATAATAACACAAAGAATACCGAGAACGACACAGATTGCAGAGAAAATGAAGAACTTATTCTTGTTCTTTGTATAACTCATATTTTTCATTATCTGTCGCCTCCTTCTGTTTTAACTGCGGAAGCCTTTTTCTTGGCTGCTCCGAAGAGTACGGGGTTTGTGATTCCCATGTTTACGAATGCTGTAAGAAGGAATCTGGAGAGAAGCACCGCTGTGAACATAGATACGATTACACCTATGCAGAGTGTGATACCGAAGCCCTTAACAGTACCGCTACCAAGGTAATAAAGAACGATAGCTGCGATAAGAGTTGTAACGTTGGAGTCGATAACCGCCCAGATAGCACGGCTGAAGCCGCTTCTTGCCGCAGACTTGATTGTCTTGCCGAGCGTAAGCTCTTCCTTGATTCTTTCGTAAATAACTACGTTTGCGTCAACCGCCATACCGATTGTGAGGATGATACCTGCGATACCGGGAAGTGTAAGGTTTACGCCGCCGAGTACGAGTACAAGTGCAACAATTGCAACGTAAGCAACAAGTGCGATGGAGGACACGAGACCGGGAATCTTGTAGATGATAATCATGAAAATCATAACAAGAAGAATACCGATTGCGCCTGCGATAAGGGAGTTCTTAAGAGCGTTGTCACCGAGTGTGGGACCTACTGCTCTCATTTCTTCAACAGTAAGCTCGAAGGGAAGGCGACCTGCGGAGATGAGCTCTGCAGTTTCTGTAGCCTGTTCCTTTGTGAAGTTACCGTTGATTACGCAGGATGTGCTGTCGATCTTTTCGTTAACGGAGGGGCTGGAGATTACATCGTTATCAAGCTTGATCTGGATGTAGTTTGCACCGCTGCCTGCAAGTGCTGCCATTTCCGCTGTTGCTGCGGCAAATGCTTCACGGGCACTGCTGTCGAACTCGAGGGAGATGTACCATTCTTCAAGGCCGTTTCCGTCGGAGTCACCGAAGAGGGCTTCTGCCTTCTTTACGTTGTCACCGCTTACAACTTCCTTACCGTTGGAGTCAACGAAGGAGAGCTTTGCTGTGGAGCCGATTGCCTGAATAGCTGCTTCGGGGTCGTCGATGTCGGGGATTTCAACAAGAATCATATTGTCGCCGTATCCTGCAACAACTGCTTCTGTGTAACCTCTTCTGTCAACTCTGTCACGAAGCATTGAAATAACTTCTTCAATTTCTTCGTTGGAATATGTAGTAGTTCCGGAACCGTCATCCTTGATTCCGTAAACGATGGAGGTACCTCCGACAAGGTCAAGACCTCTCTTGATACCGCCGTCCATTACACCTGTGATATTTGCGGGCTTGAAGCCGAGTAATGCTACCATTGCTACAAACACTGTGCAAACAAGAACAAGTATAACCTTGCTGATGCTTTTTTTCATTTTGTTCTTCTTCCTTTCTTTTGCTATTCCCACGACAGGTCTTGCCGTAGGTTGCCACAATCTATATTATATACTTTTTCCGCAAAAATGTCAACACATTTTTTAAAATATTGCGGGTGTTTTTACGATATTTTGTGGTTATTCTCCGCCCTGACACACAATTGTAAACTGTTTATTAAGGGGTATAAACATAAAGAGAGCACACCCTGTTGAGTGTGCTCACATATAATCAAAATTTTATTCGGCAAGAAGCTTTTCTGCGCAGGCAATCTTTACGCAAACGCAAAGAACGTCAACTGCCGCCTTGAGGTCGTCACAGCAAGGATATGACGGAGCAACTCTGATGTTTCTGTCGCAGGGGTCCTTATGATACGGGAATGCCGCACCTGCGGGAGTGAGGACGATGCCCGCCTCCTTACAGAGCTCAACGACTCTCTTTGCACAGCCGTCCATAACATTAAGGCTTACGAAGTAGCCGCCCTTGGGAGAGAGCCACTGTGCAACGCCCGTTTCCTCAAGCTGAGCCTTGAATGCATCAAGAACGATATTAAACTTGGGACGAAGGATTTCCGCGTGGCGCTTCATATAATTTACTACGCCTTCGGCATTTCCGAAGTACTTTGCGTGGCGGAGCATATTAAGCTTATCGTGACCGATTGTCTGGATGGACATAATCTTTTTGATATGGTCGATATTCGCTTTGGATGCCGCAATTACAGCAACGCCTGCACCGGGATAGGAAACCTTGGATGTGGATGTGAATTCGTAAACCATATCGGGGTTACCTGCCTTTTCACACTCTGCGATGATATTGAGAAGTGTGTCGCCGTCGTCAACAAGGTGGTGAACGATATATGCGTTATCCCAGAAAATTCTGAAGTCCTTTGCGGCGGGCTTAAGGCTTGCGAATCTCTTTACCGTTTCGTCGGAATAGGTTACGCCCTCGGGATTGGAATACTTGGGCACGCACCAGATACCCTTGATGGAGGCATCGGAGCTTACGAGCCTTTCAACAGCGTCCATATCGGGACCTGTAGGGGTCATATCAACATTTATCATTTCGATACCGAGTGATTCGCAGATACCGAAGTGTCTGTCGTAGCCGGGGCAAGGACAGAGGAACTTTATTGTTCCCTGACGAGCCCAGGGAGTATCTCCTCCGGGAACGCCGTAGAGCATTGCTCTTGCAATGGCATCATACATAAGGTTAAGGCTGGAGTTACCGCCTACGATTACATTGTCCTCGGATACCTCGAGAATTTCCGCAAAAAGCTTCTTCGCCTCGGGGATACCGTCCACGATACCGTAGTTTCTGCAGTCGGTGCCGTTTGCGCTTATGCAGTCGCTGTTCTTTGAAAGAACAGTGAGAAGCTCCTCGCTGATATCAAGCTGGTCTGCACCGGGCTTACCTCTTGACATATCCAGCTTATAGTTTTTATCGCAAATTTCCTTGTATTGTACTTTAAGAGCCTCAAGCTCCGTTGTCAGTGTCTGTTTTGACGCTGATAAATAATTCATCTGTGTTTCCTCCGTTGGATTTAGGGCTGTATAAGAGAATCAGAATTCCGCATTGGAAACTGTTCTGGGGAAGGGAATTACATCACGGATATTGGAAATACCTGTGAGGTACATAATGAGTCTTTCAAAGCCGAGACCGTAGCCGGAGTGCTTTGTGCCGCCGAACTTACGAAGCTCGAGGTACCACCAGTAATCCTTCTTTTCGAGTCCGAGCTCGTCCATTCTTGCTTCAAGAAGGTCGAGTCTTTCTTCTCTCTGAGAGCCGCCGATAAGCTCACCTACACCGGGAACGAGCATATCCATTGCGGCAACAGTCTTGTTGTCCTCGTTCATTCTCATATAGAATGCCTTGATTTCCTTGGGATAATCGGTTACGAAAACGGGCTTATTGAAAATCTTTTCGGTGAGGTATCTTTCGTGCTCTGTCTGAAGGTCGATACCCCAGCTTACGGGATATTCGAAGTCGTGACCGCTCTTTTCGAGAAGCTCGATAGCTTCGGTATATGTTACATGGCCGAAGTCTGCGTTTACAAGGCCGTTGAGTCTTTCGATAAGTCCCTGGTCTACGAACTTATTGAAGAATTCGATTTCCTGTGCGCATTCCTCAAGAACGTATCTGATTACGTACTTAACCATTGCTTCGGAAAGTGCCATATTGTCCTTAAGATCCGCAAATGCAACCTCGGGCTCAATCATCCAGAATTCTGCGGCGTGTCTCTGTGTGTTGGAGTTTTCCGCTCTGAAGGTCGGACCGAAGGTATAAATCTTGCCGTATGCCATAGCGAAGCATTCGCCGTTGAGCTGACCTGATACGGTAAGGTTTGCGGGCTTTTCGAAGAAGTCCTGAGTATAGTCAATCTTGCCGTCCTCTGTCTTGGGAATGTTGTCAAGATCGAGTGTTGTTACCTTAAACATTTCGCCTGCACCCTCACAGTCGGATGCTGTGATAAGGGGAGTATTTACATATACGAAGCCCTGCTCCTGGAAGAACTTATGGATTGCGTATGCAGCCGCACTTCTTACTCTGAACGCCGCGTGGAAAGTGTTCGCTCTGGGGCGGAGATGTGCGATTGTACGGAGATATTCGAGGCTGTGTCTCTTCTTCTGAAGGGGGTAGTCGGGTGTGGACTTACCTTCAACCTCGATTTCGCTTGCCTTAAGCTCAAAGGGCTGAGGAGCGTCGGGAGTGAGAACGAGAGTACCCTTTACAACAAGGGATGCCGCTACGTTCTGCTTTGAAATATCGGTATAGTTTTCAAGCTTATCCGCTTCGAATACAACCTGAATCGGCTTGAAGCAGCTACCGTCTCCGAGCTCTATAAAGCCGAACTTATTGCTGGCTCTGATTGTCTTTACCCAGCCTGCGACTGTAATTTCTTTATCGGCAAACGCCTCGGGAGACTTGAATATGTCTCTTACAGAAATATGTTCCATAGATTTATTCCTTTCGGTCTATATATAATATGATAATTTATTACTTATTTGTTCCTTCGGTATTTTATCAGAGAAGATTGATACCGTGCTTTGAAAGCTCCTCAATCATACTCTCGGGCCATACTGCGGACTGAACCTCGCCGATGTGAGCCTTTCCGAGAAGAAGCATACAGAGTCTTGACTGACCGATGCCGCCGCCGATTGTAAGGGGAAGCTTGTCCTCAAGAAGCATTCTGTGGAAGGTGAGCTCAGCTCTGTCCTGACAGCCTGCGATTTCAAGCTGACGAAGGAGTGATTCCTTGTTTACTCTTATGCCCATTGAAGAAATTTCAAACGCGGAGCCGAGAACATCGTTCCATACGAGGATGTCGCCGTTAAGCTCCCAGTCGTCGTAGTCGGGTGCTCTGCCGTCGTGCTTTTCGCCGTTTCTGAGCTTGCCGCCGATTTTGGAGATGAATACGGTTTTCTTTTCCTTTGTGATTGCGTTTTCTCTTTCCTTGGCTGTAAGTCCGGGATACATATCCGCAAGAGTCTGTGTATCGATGAAGAACACTTCCTCGCATACCGTGGACTTAAGCTTCGGGAAAAGTGCGAGAAGCTCTGTTTCGGTTTTCTTAAGAGCCTTTATTATCCTTCTTACGATATCGTAAAGAAATTCTGTTGTTCTTTCCTCGTCCTTTATGACTCTTTCCCAGTCCCACTGGTCAACATAGATGGAGTGGATATTGTCAAGCTCCTCGTCGCGTCTTATTGCGTTCATGTCGGTATAAAGACCGCATCCGTGCTCAAAGCCGTATTTGTAAAGAGCGAATCTCTTCCACTTTGCAAGGGAATGTACAACCTGTACCCATGTACCTGTTTCAAGAAGATCGAATTCCACGGGACGTTCAACGCCGTTGAGATTATCATTAAAGCCGCTCTCCTTTGTAACAAACATCGGAGCAGACACTCTTTCGAGATTGAGTGCTTCGGCAAGATGATTTTCAAATCTGTCCTTTGCGAATTTTATAGCCTTTTCGGTTTCTCTGAGTGTTAAAACCGATGTGTATCCGTCCGGCATCACTATATTGCGTGACATAACTTCCTCCCGTGACAAACAAAATATAACATCCTATATTATAACACACCATTGAAAGAAATGCAATAGCTAAAATAAATTTTTTTATCTTTTTCCCTTGCTTACACGGAATTTGAGGGTGTTTTTTTCGCACGCACACGGTCAAATTCAAAATACCGACACATTTTAGTTTAATCGGAAGCCGAAAACATTGCTGTTGACTTTTTCTTATATTTGTTATATAATTTTATATATTAAAATACTCAAGGGAGATTTTTATGACTTACCTTCCAAGACTCGGCACAAAGCCTATACCCATGTTTCCCTCGGAGCTTCCCGAGGGTGTGGAGCAGGTTGATTTTGTATATATAAGCGGCGATGCTTACGTTGACCATCCTTCCTTCGGTACTGCGATTATTTCGAGAGTGCTTGAGGATGCGGGCTTTTCCGTCGGCATTATTGCTCAGCCCGAATGGAAAACATCCTTCAAGGCGGCAAGCAAAATGGGTGTCTGCAGATTCGGAAAGCCAAGGCTTGCGTTTCTTGTAAGCGCGGGCAATATTGACTCTATGGTTGCCCATTACACCGCATCAAAGAAGAGACGCTCGGACGACTACTATTCGCCAAACAAGGAAGCGGGACACCGCCCCGACAGAGCGACTATCGTTTACTGCAACAGAATAAGAGAGGCTTACGGTAATGTTCCGATTATCATAGGCGGTCTTGAGGCTTCGCTCCGCAGATTCGCTCACTACGATTACTGGGACAACAAGGTACGCAGAAGCATTCTTATTGATTCAGGTGCAGATATTCTTTCCTACGGTATGGGCGAGTATACCATTGTTACGCTTGCAAGGCTTCTTGACAAGGGTGTACCGATTGAAAAGCTCAAGGATATAAAGGGTACTGTTGTCAAGGCACCGCTTGATTTTGTGCCTAATTGCGATTATATCGAAACCTCCGATTACAACACACTCAAGGTTGACAACGAGGAATACGCAAAGGCATTCAAGGCACAGTATGCAAACACGGACAGCCACGGAAAGGCTGTTGTTGAGCTTTACGACAACTGCAAAATTATCCAGAATCCTCCGCCTCCCATTCTTACACGCGAGGAGCTTGATAAGATTTATTCACTCCCCTACACAAGAACCTGGCATCCTTACTACGACAAGTTCGGAGGCATTGCGGCACTTGATGAGGTTGAGTTTTCCGTTACACACAACAGAGGCTGCTTCGGCGGATGTGCCTTCTGTGCGATTGCTTATCATCAGGGACGAAATGTTGTTTCACGAAGCAAGGAATCGGTGCTTGCAGAGGCAAAATTGCTTACAACTCTCCCCGGATTCAAGGGATATATTCACGATGTGGGAGGTCCTACGGCTAACTTCAGATACAGTCCCTGCAAGGATGTGCTTGAGGGCAAGAGAGGTGTCTGCAATCACAGAAGGTGTCTTTCTCCCACGCCCTGCAAGAATCTTGTTGTTGACCACACGGAATATGTTGACATACTTCGTGAGATGAGGAAGATTCCCGGAATCAAGAAGGTATTTGTCCGCTCGGGAGTCAGATTTGACTATGTTGTTGCGGACAAGAATCCCACATTCCTTGAGGAGCTTGTAAAGCATCATGTCAGCGGACAGCTTAAGGTCGCTCCCGAGCATATTTCTCCCAAAGTGCTTTCGCAGATGGGCAAGCCCAATGTTGATATTTACAATACATTCTGCAACAGATATTTCAGGACTACCGAAAAGGCGGGACTTGAGCAATATCTTGTTCCCTATCTTATGTCATCGCACCCGGGAAGCACGGTGAATGAGGCTATCGACCTTGCGCTTTATCTTAAGAAAAACGACATCCGTCCCGAGCAGGTGCAGGACTTCTACCCTACTCCGTCCACGGCGTCCACCACTATGTATCACACGGGAATAAATCCGTTTACCGGTGAAGAGGTTTACATTCCGACGAGCTACGAGGAAAAGAAAATACAGAGAGCCCTTCTTCAGTACAACAAGCCGGAAAACAGACAGCTTGTTCTTCGTGCCATTGAGATGACGGGAAGAAAGGATGCAAGAGAGCTTCTCGGAAGAGGCGGTGCGGGTGCTTCGGCAAGGACTCCCGATTTTACCGTTGACAGAAAAGCTCCGTCCAAGAGTGGCAGAAGTATGCCGAAGGATTCGAGGGAATTCGGCCGCAAGAAGGACTCTTCAAGGGGGAATAACACTCCTAAGAGAACGGAAAAGAAGCCCGGCGGTGCTTCGTCTTCTCCGTCAAAAAAGGGCTGGGCTAAGAGCAAGCCCAAGGCTGTCAAGGGAACCAAGAAAAAACGCTGATTTTCAATAAAAGCAATATAGTGTTATTTTTAAGCAAAATAGACACTTTATGTATGTAATTCTTTATGTTATAATTGGCATTACAGTGACAAGCTGTAGCTTAAGCAGTACTTTATAAATATGGTACATAAATTGTACTTTTGGTACAGGAGGTTATCAAAATGAAAAAAATCAGAATCGGTATCTGCGGTGCAGGTAACATTGCGACAAGCATGCATCTTCCCTCTTATGAGAAGATTGATGACGTTGAGATAGTTGCAATCTGCGACATCACAATCGAAAGAGCTAAGGCTGCCGCAGAAAAGTTCAATATCCCCCACTACTTCGGCTCTGTTGACGAAATGCTCGCAGGCTGTGAAATTGATGCTGTGGATATCTGCACATGGAACGACGGTCACAAGACCTGTACAATTGCAGCCGCTCGCGCAGGTAAGGATATCTGCTGTGAAAAGCCTATGGCGGCAAGCCTTGCGGATGCAAAGGAAATGTACGATGAGGTCAAGAAGGCAGGCGTAAAGTTTATGCTTGCTGTTCCCAACAGATGGACAAGAGCAAACGAGGTTATCAGAGAAATGGTTGACAACGGTGACTTCGGTGACGTTTACCTTGCAAGAGCACATTACATCAGAAGAAGAGGTACTCCCACAGGATGGTTTACAGACAAGAAGCATTCCGGTGGCGGTCCCGTTATTGATATCGGTGTTCACTGCATTGACGCGGCGTGGAATCTTCTCGGCTGTCCCAAGCCCGTAACAGTTTCCGCTATGACCGCGGCTCCCATCGGTGAATTCAAGACAAAGGGCGTTTCCAGATGGCAGGGCAATCCTTCCCCCGAGGGTAATTTCGATACTGAGGACTCAGGTGCAGGATGCGTAAGATTCGAAAACGGTGCTATGATTCTCTTTGAATGCGCATGGGCTATCAACGGTCCCGAAAAGAACGGCATTCAGATTTACGGCTCCAAGGCAGGCGCTGTTGTACTTCAGGACAAATTCAAGATTTACGGTGAAACCGGCGGATTCCTTTCCGACAACGAGGTTACTGTTGCAAAGCAGAATGCGGGCGTTAACGAGCTTACATACTTTGCAAAGTACGTAAGAGGTGACATTTCCGAGGCTGAAAACAGATACCCCATCGAAAAGGCTGTACAGATGCAGAGTATTCTTCAGGGTATTTACGACTCCGCCGCTGCAGGCGAAGAGGTTGAAATCAAGCTTTGATTTCTGCCGTGATTTCACTTACATTCTATTTTTAAACTAAGGAGAATTGTTATGAAAAAAATCAGAATCGGTATCTGCGGTGCCGGAAATATAGCTACATCCGCTCATCTTCCCAGCTATCAGAAGATTGAAGAGGCGGAAATCGTTGCAATCTGCGACATTACAATTGAAAGAGCAAAGGCTGCTGCCGAAAAGTTCAACATTCCCAACTACTACGGCTCTGTTGAAGAAATGCTTGAAAAGTGTGAGCTTGACGCTGTTGACATCTGTACGTGGAACAACGGTCACGAGACCTGTGCAATTGCCGCCGCAAAGGCAGGTAAGGCAATCTGCTGTGAAAAGCCTATGGCCGCAAGTCTTGATGCCGCAAAGAGAATGATGGCGGCTGTTAAGGAAAACGGCGTAAAGTTTATGCTTGCAGTTCCCAACAGATGGGCGGCTCCCAATATGGCTCTTAAGGAGGTTATCGAATCGGGCGAGCTCGGTGACATTTACCTTGCAAGAACACAGAACATCAGAAGAAGAGGCACTCCCACAGGCTGGTTTACAGACAAGAAGGTTTCCGGTGGCGGTCCCGTTATTGATATCGGTGTACACAAGATTGACGCCGCTTGGTTCCTTATGGGTTGTCCCAAGCCCGTTGCTGTTTCCGCAATGACAGCGGCTCCCTTCGGAAACTATCAGACACGCGACTGCTCAAGATGGCAGGGTCATCCCTCTCCCGAGGGCAACTTTGACACAGAGGATTCGGGTGCAGGTATCATCAGATTCGAAAACGGCGCAATGATGATTTTCGAGGCTACATGGGCTATCAACGGTCCCGGACTTGGTGAAACACAGCTTTACGGCACAAAGGCAGGCGCAATTGTAGACCCCAAGCCTATTGTTTACGGTGAAAAGTTCGGCTGGCTCTCCGACGATGAGGTTAAGTTTACCGATTGCAACTTCTTTGAAAACGAGCTTCGTTACTTCGCAAACTATGCTCTCGGCAACATTTCCGAGGAGGAAAACAAGTATCCCATCGAGCAGGCTGTTCAGATGCAGAGCATGCTTCAGGGTATTTACGATTCCGCTGCGGCAAAGAGAGAGGTTAAGATTAATCTCGACTGATTATATCCGCAGAACAATATAATATTATGGCAGCACTTGCGGTCTGTCAGGAATACAAGGGCTGAGCTTAATATTCAGCTCTTGTTTTTTTAATAATATTATCCAATGATGAAAGGCAGAAATGAGCATGAGCGTTCAATCAAATCTCGAAAGATTCAGATCGAAGAAATGGGGCATATTCTGTCACTTTCTCGGTGGTAATGACGGCAAGGCATGGGATGAAAGAGTTTCAAAGGTTGATGTTAATCTGTGGGCAAAGCAGCTTCATGAGCTTGGATGCGGCTTCTTCGGAATTACAATAATGCAGGTTACTCGCACAATGATTGCCCCAAATGACGCTTACAACAGAATTACCGGTTACAAAAACGGAGAAGCATGTGCTCAAAGAGATCTGATACTCGATCTTTCCGATGCTCTCAGAAAATATGATATCGATCTTATGCTGTATTATACAGGTGACGGTCCGTGCCGTGACACAAGCGGCAGAGCAAGCAAAGCGTTCGGCTTTACAACCAATCAGCCGGTTTGTATTGACGGAAAGTGGACTCCCCTTGTAAAGACCCCTGAATATATCCCCGAGAGCTTTGTTGACAAATGGTGTGAAGTGCTTGAAGAATATGCTGTTAAATACGGAGACAGAGTATTTGCATGGTGGATAGACGGATGCTTTAGTGATTTGTATAAGGAAGATACGAGAATCCGATTGCTTTCAAAATACAAGGAGGCAATCAGAAAAGGCAATCCGGATGCTCTTACTGCATTCAATGCAGGCTTTTGTAATACCGGACACAATGCACCGTGTATACTTGACGATTTCACAAGCGGAGAAACAGGTGAGCTTCTTCCTGTTCCGGAAAGTTCTTATGTTGGAAATGCTCAATGGTTTGAATTTCTGTGCAATGGCTTCTGGTGGGATACCGGTGACAGAAGTACAGGAATTTGGGTAGGTAATAAAGACGATAAGAAAAAACTGAGATATACCCCGGAACAGTTCAGAGATTATGTAAAAGCAGTAAACGACAAAGGCGGAATAGTGATGTTTGATACTCAATTCATCAATGACGAAAAGATAAATGAATTACAATATGAATGTATGTCTAAGCTTTGCGAACTCAAATGATATTTTAGGCTGTTGAAAATTTCACCTCAAAAAGTCAATATAGTGAAAATTCTAATCAATATCAGTATTGTATTATTCATTTTTTTGATTTATAATGAAAACACAGCATCGGTATGATGCACAAAGCTTTAAAAGGAGAAAGTCAAAATGAAAAAAATCAGAATCGGTCTGTGCGGTGCGGGACACATTGCAGAGGTTGCACACATCCCCTATCTTACAACATACGAAAAATACGACCTTGTTGCTGTCTGCGACATCTGCGAGGAAAGAGCAAAGGACTTTGCAAAGAGATTCAACATTCCCCATTGGTTTACATCCGTTGAGGATATGCTTGCAAGCGTTGAGCTTGATGCTGTTGACGTTTGTACATGGAATGCGGCTCACGCACCCTGCGTTATTGCGGCGGCTCGTGCGGGCAAGGATATTCTTTGCGAAAAGCCTATGGCTGAATCCCTTGAGAGTGCAAAAAAGATGATGGAAGAGGTTAACAAGGCGGGCGTTAAGTTCACTCTTGCAGTTCCCAACAGATGGGCACCTCAGAATGTTTCCGTAAAGGAGCTTATCGACAACGGTGCTCTCGGTGAAATTTATATGGCTAAGGGTCACAACATCAGAAGAAGAGACACACCCGAGGGATGGTTTACCGACAAGAGATATGCAGGTCACGGATGTATTATTGATATCGGTGTTCACAGAATTGACTCCATCTGGTTCCTTATGGGTTGTCCCAAGCCTGTTTCCGTTTCCGCTAAGGTATTTACCGCCATCGGTGACTTCAAGACAAAGGGCATTACAAGATACCCCGGCAGAAAGCTTGACGGACTTGTATTCGACATTGACGATGCGGGTGCGGGATGCATCAAGTTTGAAAACGGTGCTATTATGATATTCGAGGTTTCCGATGCTATCAACGGTCCTTCCACATCAAAGCTTCAGCTTTACGGCACAAAGGCGGGCGTTGTTATTGATGGTGACGTTACTCTCTACGGTGAAAGAGACGGATATCTTACAGACGAAAAGATTCAGACTCGCAGAGGCACATCCTATGAGTTTGAGCTTAAGGCATTCGCGGACTATGTTTGCGACGGTGCGGAAAACAAGTACCCCATGGATCTTGCAATTCAGATGCAGGCTATGCTTGAGGCTATTTATATTTCAAGCGATACGGGCAATGAAGTAAAGATTGACGATCTTATCTGATTTTTAATATAAATAATACGCTCGGCTTTGCGTCGGGCGTTTTATCTTTCATCAAGCAGTTGATTTAAGGGGTACAGATGATAAAGCATATTGCAAATACTGTCACGGCTTTTCGTATTTTTGGGAGTGCTTTGATGTTGTTCTTTCCTGTGTTTTCGGTGGGGTTTTATATTATATATATCCTCTGCGGCTTCAGTGATATGATAGACGGCACCATCGCAAGAAAGACACACAGCATCACCGAATTCGGGGCTAAAATGGATACTGTAGCAGACATTGTGTTCGTGGCGGTGTCTTTGATTAAAATATTGCCTGCAATAAATGTTCCTTACACGATTTGGATATGGGGGGCTTTAATCGCAGTCATTAAAATCGGCAATATTATATTGGGATATGCTTGCCAAAAGCAGCTTATATCCTTGCACACCGTATTGAACAAAATTACGGGATTTTTATTGTTTCTTTTGCCGTTAACATTGACTTTTGCGGATGTAAAATACACATCTGTTACAGTATGCTCCGTAGCGACATTTGCGGCAATTCACGAGAGTGCTTGTATTACAACAAATCGCCAAAGCAAGTAAAGGTATAACGGTGAGTGTTTATATTGCAGTTGACAAAATCGGCATTATTTGTTATAATAAATAAAAAAATATGATGAGGTTTTATTTTGCAGGAAATATATTTTGACAATGCGGCAACCACTGCGGTTTACGAATCATCGGCAAAGGTTGCTTACGATATTATGACAAATGAATACGGTAATCCCTCCTCCGTTCATTCTCTCGGCTTCCGTGCGGAGATGCTTCTGAAGACGGCAAGGCGTGATTTGTTTTCGGCACTCGGTGCGGATGAGAGAAATTATACTCTCACATTTACAGCGTCCGGTACTGAGGCTGACAATCTTGCGGTAATCGGTGCGGCGAG
>JAFYPA010000014.1 GCA_017560085.1 Clostridia bacterium | reverse complement strand
TAAGCAGAGCCTCATCTGATGATGTAAGCTTGCTTCTTATTTTTTCGATTCTTGTCATAGTCAGCCTCCATTATGCTTTGTATCTGAGGTATTCGTTCTTCATTGCAAGTGCGTCCTCTGCCATTGTTCCGTCGGATTCGCATATAATTGTGGGTGATACGCCGAGGTCTGCGATTGCCTTCATAAGAGGCTCGAAGGCGGGACCGTACTGTGTGTCCTCAAAGGTGAGGTGCTTCTTTTCACCGCCCTTGGTGTATTCGATTTTGGAGAAGTGGCAATGAAGCTTATCGGCGTATTCGGGGCAAAGCTCGGTGCCGATTCTGTCGAACACTCTCTTGTAATCATCGGCTGTGACAAAAACTCCGCCGAGCTCTCTTGCGTTCATATGTCCGAAGTCAACAACGGGACGGACATTTTTATCAACCTTGCACATTTCAATTACTTCATCGAGAGTACCGAGCTGATTCACCTTACCCATTGTTTCGATACCGAGAAGAACGCCGTCGTAAAGGTCCTCCTCGTGAAGTCTTTCAATGGCGTGAAGAAGTGCCGCCTTGCCGTATTCAAGAGCAACGCCTCTGTCAAGCTTTGCGGTGCTTCCCGCGTGGATTACTATTGTTTCCGCACCGAGTGCCTTTGCGCATCTTGCGCTGTCTATAAAGTATCTTGCACTTCCGAGGCGTTTTTCCTCCTCAACAGAGGAAAGTGAGATAAAATAGGGGGCGTGTACGGAAAGCTTTATGCCGTTTTTTCTGGCTTCCTCCCCTATTTTGGCGAAGGTTTCAAGGCTTCCTCTTATGCCCTGACCACCTTCGTATTCATATGCGTCAAGACCCTTGGATTTTACCCAACCGGGTGCCTGCTCAGTTTTTTTGAAGCCTTCGCTGTAAAAGCTTTCGGAGTTTCCTCCGGGACCGAATAATGCGCTCATTTACTGTTCCTTTCGTCTTATAATCAAAGAATTATGTTTGCAACAGCAAGAACAAAAAGAATAACGGCTACAACCAGCTCAACAATTGCGATCTTGCGATTTTCATTCCAGTATACAACCGCCTGAAGACCGATTGACACTGCAAAGAGAACGGATGCAAATATGTGTGCCATTCCCCATACGCTCGTAATGTCAAGAATACCGAATATTATTGCGACAAAACCTGCTATAATGCTTACTATCAAAGCTGATTTTTGGAGTTTTTCATTCATGATTTTTTCTCCTTATTGTTGTTCAATTAAAAAAATACTACTTTAATAAGCCTTTGTAAGCAAATTTCCGTTAGAATCGTAAACCTGCAGTGAATTATCAAATACCGCATAACTTGAACTTGTATTTTCGTCAATCTCATTCCAATGATAAGCGTTTATTTTATATGTGTACCCGAGTGAGTCCTTTGCTATAACGAAAATGTTAATTTCATCACCGTATTCCACATCGTTGATGGTATTGACGGGAATGTGATTATTGTACTCTCGATGGTCGACATTAGGCTTTCCGAGAATATCATCCGTAACATCGGTACGGGAAATCTCTTTTCCGTTTTTCTCTGTTAAAATTTCAATTTTTGTCAATTTCACATCACTTTGTGATGAGGCAGGCTTTACATCCAATTGAAGCGAAGCATCTATTGTAAGCTTGCCGTCAGTATAGTCGTCAAATGGAGGAATATACGCAAAAATATAAGGCAGATAGCGATTATAAAGTGCTGTAAGAGAAATGCTTTCAACAAGCTCTGTTTTGGTCTCTCCGTCTGCAGTTATGTTGATCATCGGATATTTCCTTCCGGTAATAAACATATTAACGGGGAAGGTTGCAGAAAACTCGTTTCCGGTTCTTTGAAGGATTACGACATTACCATCGGCTTCAACAGAAACGACGGTATCATCCGTAAGGCTTTTGGGAACCACCTTAATTGTCACCGGCACCGTGTGTGCTTCCGAATTCATCTCGCCGAGAGAATAATCAACGCTTGAAAGAATGCTTGCTTCTTTTTTCAATCTTTCATCAACATTGCCGTAAATCGAATTGATACCCGTATTTATATGTGAAATCTGATTTTGAAGACTTGAAATTGTACTTTTCAAGGATGAAACAGTATTACTCAATTCTCCCATTTTCACAACACAGAAAATCATAAATAAGGAAACAATTATTGCGGCAATTATTTTCCAGTTGAATTTTTTATTGTTCTCTTCCATATCTTTTCTCCATTTCGTGCATTCAATAAAGTCAAAATGTTTTGTTGTTAATAAGCTCTCTTGCCGCCTCTCTTGCGGAATCGGTAACACCTATACCCGAAATTATTCTTGCTACCTCGTCTACCCTCTCCGTGTCGGTAAGCTCGGTAATACTCGTCGATGTTCTGCCGTTCTTTTCGGATTTTGAAACATAGAAGTGACTGTCGGCAAGTGATGCAATCTGTGCAGAATGAGTTACACAAAGCACTTCTCTGTCACCTGAAATCTGCAAGAGCTTAAGTCCGAGCTTTCTTGAGGTTTTACCGGAGACGCCTGTATCAACCTCGTCGAATATCATTGTTTCAACACTGTCCTTTTCCGCAATTACACACTTTATTGCAAGCATAAGTCTTGCAAGCTCACCGCCTGATGCGGTTTTGGAAAGGGATTTGAACGGCTCACCTGCGTTGGTGCTGACAAGGAATTCTATACTGTCCGCGCCGTTTGAGGAGTATTCCTGCGGTTTTATGCCTACGGCAAATTTGACGCCGTTCATATCGAGGAATTTAAGCTCTTCTATGATGAGAGACGAAAGCTTTTTGCCGCATTCCGTTCTTTTTGCGGTAAGCTTCTTTGCGGCGTTTTCAAGCCTGGGAGTTATGTCGGCAAGCTTTGCCTTTGTCTCGTCTGCGATAACGTCGGAAAGCTCTATTTCGGAAAGCTCCGCTTCGCAAGTCTTCAGATATTCAAGAATCTGTGCTATATCCGAGCCGTATTTCATTTTGAGCTTTGTTATTACGTCAAGCCTTGATTCTATTCTGTCAAGGGCTGTGTCGGGGTCTTCGTCTATGCCGTCTATGTTTTCGTAGAGAAGCTCTGCTATATCCATTATGCGGTATTTGAAGTCCTCGAGCTGTTCGAGGTAATCGTCGGCATTCGGGATTATATCGCTGACGGCTTTTACTGCGTTTACCGCTCTGTCTATCTTTTCCGTAACGCTTCCGTTGCCTCCGTAAAGTGAGTCGTATGCTGTATTTACGCTCTTGGAGATTTTTTCGACATTACGGATTTTGTTTTTTTCAAATGTAAGATCTTCCTCTTCACCGTTTTTCAGCTTTGCTTTTTTAATTTCGTCCGTCTGGAATTTAAGTATATCTATTCTTCTCTTCTTTTCCTTTTCGTCCATTTCAAGTGAGGAAAGCTTTTTGCAAAGAGCAGTATACTCGGAATAAATTTCGCGGTATTCGGAAAGCTCCTTTTCCGTTTCTCCGAAGGCATCAAGGATATCTATATGCTTATCGGGATTCAGAAGCTCGCCGTTATGGTGCTGTCCGTGGATATTTACGAGATAGCCCGAAATTTCACGAAGGATTGATATGGGCACCTGTCTTCCGTTGATTCGCACACTGCCCTTGCCGTCGGTATTGAGTGTTCTTCTTATGAAGATATTTCCGTCCTCGTCGGGCTCGATACCGCATTCGGCGCATTTTTTCAGAGTTTCGTCCGAAAGGTCACAGAAGAATGCTTCTACAGCCGCACTTTCCTCTCCGCTTCGTATAAGGTCTCTGTCGGCTCTGTTTCCGAGGGCAAAGCCGATTGAGTCTATTATTATACTTTTACCTGCACCGGTCTCACCGGTAAAAACAGAAAAGCCTTTTTGAAAGTCAATATTGAGTGATGTTATAAGCGCTATGTTTTCTATATGTACCGATGAAAGCATGTTTCCTCCGTAAGCTGAAAATTATTTTGTAAGCTTTTCGATTTTTCTGACGAACTCCGATGCCTCTGACTCTATACGCATAACGATAAGGATGGTATCGTCACCCGCAACCGTACCGAGGATATTGTCGATATTCATGGAGTCAATTGCCGCAGCCGAAGCCTGAGCCATACCTGCATAGGTTTTGATTACGACAAGATTTCCCGCATAATCAACGCTTACAAGTGCGTGACCGAGGATGGTTCTGAATTTCGCCTCGGGTACATTTGAGTTGTCGTCGCCGGTCTTATTTACGGCGTACTTGTATTTGTTTTCCCCGCCCTCGGGCTGTGCCGCAATTTTAATAAGGCGAAGAGCCTTGATGTCTCTTGAAACCGTTGCCTGTGTTACGGCAAAGCCTTCGCTTCGGAGGTATTCGGTAAGCTCCTCCTGGGTTTCAACATCGTATTTTGAGATGATTTCAAGTATTTTTCCGTGTCTTAATGATTTCATTTTTACTGTTTGCCGAATTCGGCTCCTTTCAATAAGAATGGATTTTACTTTGCTTTTATTTTATTCTTTTAAGCACCGCAAGATATTCGGTATTACCGCTTCCGCCCTCTATAGGTGAAGCTGTGCTTCCTATAACCTCATATCCGCAGGACTTTGAAAATTCAAGGATATCCGATACAACCTTAAGTCTTACCTTTTCGCTTTTTACAATTCCGTTTTTGTTAAGATGCTCTCTTCCCGCTTCAAACTGTGGCTTTATGAGGATGATATATATTCCGTCGACTGCGAGAACATTTGATGCTACGGGAATAACAAGCTTCTGCGATATAAAGGACAAATCGGAAACCGCAATATCCACAAGTGAGTTATCCACAAGCTCGGATGTCATTTCCCTTGCGTTTACGCCCTCGAGATTTACGACTCTTTCATCGTTTACAAGGCTTGGATGGAGCTGGTCGTGACCTATGTCAACGGCGTAGACCCTTTGAACTCCCCTTTTAAGAAGGCAATCGGTAAAGCCGCCTGTGGAGGCTCCGATGTCTATGGCTCTTTTGCCGTTTACGTCTATTTTGAAGGTATCAAGTGCGTGCTCAAGCTTTATACCGCCTCTGCCGACATATTCTGTTCTGTCGCTTGGAGCTACGGTTATTTGGTCGTTATCCGAAACATCAACGGAGGGCTTTGTTACGGTTTTGCCGTTTAGGGTTATTCTTCCGTCGGATATTGCTTTCTTTGCTTTTTCTCTGCTTTCGAAGAAGGCGTTTTCAAAAAGATAGGTGTCT
This sequence comes from Clostridia bacterium, assembly GCA_017560085.1. Taxonomy (GTDB): domain Bacteria; phylum Bacillota; class Clostridia; order Oscillospirales; family CAG-382; genus SIG622. The sequence continues at coordinate 11,013 of JAFYPA010000014.1, read as the reverse complement.
ATTCTCATTTGAGTGCTTCCTCCGTTATATCCTTTGCGGAAATACCGCAGCTTGCGTAAAGGGTTTCGAGATTTGCGTGTCCCGGAACCTCTCCTCTGATTGCGAGAGCCGAGCACCTTACATTAAATTCGGAATCACAGTTCACAAGGGACATTATATTCTGTCCGAAGGAACCGCTTTCCATCGATTCCTCGACGATTATTATCTTCTTTGCGTCTGTACAGTACTTTTTAATGCTGACATAGGCTTCGGCAAAGGGCATAAGCTTTTCAAGGACAAGGACACCGCAACGGAGTCCGCTGTTTTCGATTTGCTTTTTAGCCTTCAATGCTTCGGTGAACATTCTGCCGTAGGTTATTATTACAATACCGTCGGATGTGTAATCCGCATCGGTAAAGATGTAATTTTCCTTTTTGCATAAACCTTCTGTGCTTTGTGTTCCCTTTGGATATCTGATTGCCCAAATGCCCGAATTTGCGTTTACGGATTCGGTAAGTGAGCTTTCGAGGGATTCGTAGCTTACGGGAGAATATACCGTGCAATTATTCATAAGTGAGAACATTGACACATCGAATATTCCGTGGTGAGTGCTTCCGTCATCGGGGGAAATTCCCGCTCTGTCCACGGCGAAAACACAGTGGAGATTCTGCAGTGCCACGTCGTGGAGGTAGTTATCGAAGGAGCGCTGAAGGAAGCTTGAGTATACGGCAAAAACGGGGATATATCCGCCTGCCGAAAGACCTGCGGCAAAGGTAACCGCGTGTCCCTCTGCGATTCCTACGTCAAAGGAGCGTTCGGGGTATTTTTCAAAGAATGACGAGAGTCCCGTGCCGTCTGTCATTGCGGCGCTGATTGCACATACTCTGTTGTTTTCTTCACCGAGTCTGCACATATATTCACCGAATTTTGATGAGAATGTGCTGTCCGTTTTTACGGAATCCTCGGGTTTTACCATATGGTATGCCGAAGGGTTTTCCTCGGCGGGAGCATATCCCTTGCCCTTTTTGGTTTTTATGTGGATGAAAGCACTTCCGCCGTGCTTTTTTGCCTGATGGATAAGTCTTTCAACGGTTACATAATCGTTGCCGTCTATAGGTCCGAAGTAGGTAAATCCGAATCTTTCGATAAAGGATGTGGAAAAGAGTACCTTCTTCATTGCTCTTTTGGTTTTACGAAGTCCCGATACAATCGGCCTTCCTATAAGCGGAATGTGCTCTGTGAAAATCTGAATTCCGTTTTTGATTCTGAAGTAGTTTTCCTTGCTTCGGATTCTTGAAATGATCCTTGCCATATTTCCGACGCTGGGAGAAATGGACATTTCGTTTTCGTTGAGAATTACAATAAGATTAAGGTCTTTATCACAGTTATTGAGTGCTTCATAAACAAGACCGCCCGAAAACGCACCGTCACCGATAACAACAACCGTATAGTCCTTTTCCCCTGCAAGTCTGTTCGCTTTGGCAATGCCGATTGCCGCAGAAAGCGATGTACTGCTGTGACCCGTGCCGAAGGAATCGTATTCGCTTTCCGACATTTTCGGGAAGCCCGATATTCCGTTTTCGTGTCTTAGAAGGTTAAAGCCTTCTTTTCTGCCCGTGAGGATTTTTGAAACATAGGACTGATGACCGACATCGAATATAACCTTATCCTTCGGAGTGTCGAAAAGCTTGTATATCGCAAGAGTTATTTCTACGACACCGAGATTGGAGGCAAGGTGTCCGCCTGTTTTGCTTACGCTTTCTATAAGGAACGAGCGTATTTCCGAGGCGAGCTCCTTCATTTCGTTATATCCGTATTTCTTTATGTCCTTCGGGGAATGAATACTGTCAAGATATTTATACATTAAACTCCACCGTTTTTATAATAAATTGCATCAAATGCAGACTTTTGCTTATAATTATTCATTTAATTATATCATACAACAACAGAAAATACAAGAGTAAAAGCACTTTTTCTTAAAATTATTTAGGCAAAATCAGCATATTTCAGGGGATTTTATCTTTTTTTATTTTGAAAAGTACAAATCGGTTGAAAAATACATTTACTTTTTGCGAAAATGGATATAAAATATAGTCAATCAATAAATTCCACGGGAGATTCAAAATGGTTGCAAAATATATAGATATAAAAAAATTCGCCGTGCACGACGGTCCCGGAATCAGAACTACACTTTTTGTAAAGGGCTGTCCGCTTAAGTGCAAGTGGTGTCACAATCCCGAAAGCATTTCCTTTGAAAAGCAGCTTTCTTACCTTGCAAACAAATGTATAGGCTGCGGAGAATGCGTTGAGGCTTGTCCCTCGGGGGCTCATACAGTCAGTGACGGCGGTCACAGCTTTGACAGAAGCAAGTGTATCGGATGCGGAAGGTGTGAGGAGGCTTGTCTCGGTGATGCTCTGAAGCTTTACGGCAACGAAATTACTCTTGACGAGGCCTTTGACATTATGATGGAGGACAAGAGCTTTTACGAAAACTCGGGCGGCGGTGTTACGGTTTCGGGCGGCGAGCCAATGATGCAGGCGGACTTCGTTGCGGAGCTTTTCAGGAAGCTTTGCGAAAACGGTGTACATACTGCGCTTGACACCTGCGGATATGTTAAGTTCGCCGAATATGAGAAGGTTATTCCCTATACGAAGATGTTTCTTTATGACCTTAAGCACATTGACTCAAAGAAGCACGAGGAGGCTGTGGGAAAGCCGAACGAGCTTATTCTTGAAAATCTATTGAAGCTTGATAAGACGGGCATTGACATTGAAATAAGAATTCCTTTTGTGCCCGGTGTAAATACTGACGAGGAAACCGTCAGAGGCATAGGAGAATTCCTCTCTCAGTGCAAGCATATAACAAGGGTTAAGGTACTTCCCTATCATTCCCTTGCAGGGTCAAAATACGAATCTCTTGATATGGAAAATACGCTTCCTAAGGTTGATTCTCCCTCGGATGAGCTTCTTGATTGGGCGGCGGATATTATTTCGTCATACGGTGTTAAGGCTGTAAGCGGAAGAAAGAGTTAAAAAAACAACTGCACTCGATATTCTCGGGTGCAGTCTTTCTATTCTTATTTTTACATATCCAGAAGATTACGGATAACTCTGCCCGCAATCATTATTCCCGCGCAGGGCGGAACGAAGGAGATTGATGCAGGTGTTCTCTCGCCGTCCTCAGGTGTTATAGGAAGCTCGTCACTCCAGAGGACAAGGTATTTTTTTACGCCCAGATCCTTCATTTTCTTACGCATTACTCTCGCAAGAGGACACACACTTGTTTTTGAAATGTCGCTGATTTTCAGCATTTCGGGATTGAGCTTATTTCCCGTGCCCATTGAGGCGATAAGCGGAATTTCCATTTTCTGACATTCGATTGCAAGGCTGACCTTTGCCGTTACGTTGTCTATTGCATCGATGACATAATCGGGCTTATGCTCGGCAAGAATTGACGGTATATTTTCGGGTGTAAGGAATGTATCAAGAAGCACACAGGAAAGCTCAGGATTGATTTCGTGAAGTCTTTTCTCTGCGGCGTCTGTTTTTTTCATTCCGACGGTTTCCACGGTTGCAAAGTCCTGACGGTTTATGTTGGTTTCGTTGACATCATCGTTATCAATAAGTATAAGTGTACCTATTCCCGCACGGCAAAGAGCCTCACAGCAATTACCGCCGACACCGCCGAGTCCGCAAACCATTATTCTTTTACCCGCAAGAAAATCCGTCTTATCCTCGCCTATAAGTCTTGTCTGCCTCTGCTGCCAATTCCTCGCCATAACATTCCCCTTTATAAATCAAGCGGTAATGAGCTCCCCCATCACCGCCGAAATTTAACATTGCTGTTTTATTTCCGAAATCCGTATTCCGAATTCCGAATTAAACTTTTTCCCCACCGGGCCGTGTAGTCTGCAGCTTGGAACCCTGCTCAAGCAAGGCGGTGCCCTCTCCGATGTTTTGTGCTACCAGCGTCCGTGCTCTGCGGTCCTTTTCCGGCGCAAATGTCCGGGAATCAGCAAAGTCGGGAGGTCTGCATACCTGCAAAGGAATATGGGCTCCATTAAATAAATGTGGGTTCACATAAATACAGAAATCACGCACCAAGTAGGATATTGCTCGTGCTTACCTGTTTACGGTAATTTTGCTTTTACTGCTCTACGCCGAAGTCGTAATCGAATTCGGACATGAATTCATCGTCGAATGCGTCTGCAACGGCATCGAATTCCTCGTCGTCCTCGATTGTTACGAACACTTCTTCACCGTCTGCGTCCTTTTCGCTTCTGAGGATGAGGTATTCCTCGTCGTTATCCTGCGCCATAAGAGCGATATAGTCCTTATCTGCAAGTGTGAGTCTGCCGATAAGCTCGAACTCTGTTTCCTTGCCGTCCTCGTCGGTAAGAGTTACGATTTCGATTTCTTCAACCACCTTTGTGGAATCGAGCTCGCCGTCGAGCTCTTCTGCTACATTCTTTATTTCTTCTGTCATTGTTCTGTCTCCAATCTTATATTGATTATCACGGTTATATTTTATACCAAATCGCCGTGAATGTCAATAGAATTATGTAAATATTTTAATTTTAACACATTTTCAAATCTTTATCACTATTATTTCGTATAGTGTTTAGTCTTATACGGAGATTATTATTACAGTTTATGCAAGAATTTCATCTGTGTTACCGTATATAAAAACATATGCGGATTTATGTAAAAAAATATACGTATGGGTATTGAAAAATCAAAGTAAATAGGTTATAATATAGAAAAATCTTACAACGGAGAATAAATCTATGATAAAAATCAAAATCATTTCCTCACTGGAAAAATGCTTCCTTGACAACAAGCTTTCTGACTTTGCCGAAATTACAAGGCTCGGTATGTTCAGGAATGAGCGTGGTATCATTCAGGTTATTTCCGAAATTTCGGATGAAGACATAAATACGGCTTTTCACAGAATCGAAATTGAGGGTGTGCTTTCCGAATATGCGAATATAAGAACGGTTGAGTTCGTTCCGAATTATATCAGCGGTGAAATCAAGAGAACACCGAAAAATCTTATGGAGGCGGACGGAGGATTTGTTAACGGTGCAAAGCCGGGGCTTTATCCCGATGTGCTTATGCCTCTGACACACGGTGACTGCTTCCCTGTTATCCCCGAGCAGATTCATCCCGTTTATATTGATTTTGACGGTATGGAAAATGTTACGCCCGGTGTATATCCTACAAAGATTCGTATTCTTAATAAGAACAATAACGAGCTTGAGACTGAAGCTGTAATTGATATTGAAATTATCGATGCATTCCTTCCCGAGCAGGAAACGAGATACACAAACTGGTTTTACGCCGACTGTCTTGCCAATTACTACGAGGTTGAGGCATTCTCCGACAGACACTTTGAGATTTGCGAGAACTATATAAGAACAGCCGTTAAGAACGGTATCAATATGATTCTTATGCCTGTTTTCACAATTCCGCTGGATACAGGTGTGGGTCACGAGAGAACAACCACACAGCTTCTTAAAATTACAAGGACAAACGGCAAATATGAATTCGATTTTTCACTTTGCGAAAGATGGCTTTCAATGTGTGACAGATGCGGTGTGAAGTACATCGAGGTTTGTCATCTGTTTACTCAGTGGGGCGCATATCACGCACCTAAGATTATGGCGACGGTTGACGGCGAATACAAGAAAATTTTCGGATGGGAAACAGAGGCCGGCGGTGAGGAATACGTTACGTTCCTCCGTGCATTCCTTGGTGAGTTTACCGCTTTCCTTGAAAAGAGAGGCGATAAGAACCGTACATACTTCCACATTTCCGACGAACCGTCAGAGGAGCATATTGAGCAGTACAAGCTCAACAGAAAAAATATCGGCGACCTTCTTGAGGGCTGGAAGATTATTGAGGCTCTCAGCCACGTTGAATTCTACAAGCAAGGGCTTTGCAAGTATCCCGTTCCCGGTTCGGGCACTATTGAGGACTTTATGCCCGAGGATATTGCGGAGCGCTGGGTTTACTACTGCTGCGGTCCTTACATAAATGCAAGCAACAGACTTCTTATCGACTCACTTCCGAGAACCAGAAGCATCGGTATTCAGATGTACAAGTACGGTATTGAGGGCTTCCTGCATTGGGGCTACAACTTTTACAACAATCAGTATTCTCACGACAGCATAAATCCCTATCTTAATATGTGTGCGGGCTTCTGGGGCTTCAGCGGTGATGCTCTTGTGGTTTATCCCGGTGCTAACGGAAAGCCCATTGAATCCATAAGACTTCTTGCCCTCAAGCAGGGTCTTGACGATATCCGTGTTATGAAGCTTTGCGAGAGCTTCTACGGCAAGGAAAAGGTTGTTGAAGAAGCTGAAAAGATATTTGAGAACATCACATTCAGAAGATGTATTGATGATTCGGCTACAATGCAGAAGGTTCGTGACAGAATGAATGAGATGATTAAGGAAGCAATTTCAAAGTAAATAAATAAAAAATAAGACAAGTCACAGAATTTGAAATGTGGCTTGTCTTTTTGTTTTATATTACAGAGTGATTTTGAGGTTTACGCTGTTCTTACCGCAGGCATAATATGCGTAGTAACCACCATTGCGGTTGTATGACATGCTCAGTAAGGTCGAGGTATATTGACATTTTGATTTAAACTTCCTTATCTCAGTATTTGTTTTTTTCTTTGTTTTTTGTTTTCTCATCCGTGGAATTCGAGCCGAATACAATTATAAAAAGTATAATCAGAATACAAATCCATCCGAGCTCCGAATCCATATGGTATATATTGTAATACCCTTTTTCTTTCATGCTGTTTCCGATTGAATATTGTCCTAAGCCATAATTTGTCTTTACTTCATCAATGGCAATAATCAGCTTTGTTTTCGGAAGATAGGTTATTCTGACATCCGTTTTTACAAATTGGGATGTCGGATTTCGGTCAACGTCTCCGATTACATAATATTTTTCGCCGTTGGAACCTCGGAGAACTGATGCAGGTCTTCTTGTGAAAAAGTATTTTCTTGTATTTGCAGAATGGTTGGATGAGTTGCTTTCATCAAAAACAATCTGTGTTTCGGTTTGCTTCACTCCCGAAAATGAATCTATCACCGCAGTTACCGAAAGTAATATGATGACAGAAGACACAACAGTAACAATGCATAGCAAAATCTTACTCTTCTGTGTCTTAACGGTGACAAAAAGCATCAATGCCGAAAGCATGGGAATGATATACGGCAAGGCTGAAAGTCTGTACATATTATAACCTCCCTTATGAGTTAATCTTTTCTTCTGAATTCTCTTACCCTGTAAAATGTCGCAAGAGATGAAAAGCCGCAGTCAAAAACCAGCTCTGTTATATTTTCACCGAGTTTGTTGCCGTACAATCTTTCGAATGTGTCGTAGCGCACCATATTTATGTAGTTGCTCATTGACATTCCGATGTGCTGGTTGAACAGTCTTGAGAAGTAGGTTTTGTTATATCCGAATCTTGCGGAAAGGGTTTCCAGAGTTATCTGCTCGCGGAAATGCTCGTCGATGTAGTTGAGAATATCCGCTATAACCTCGACATTTTTGTTTTTAGGCTTTACTGCGATGTTATTATAGTGGCTTGACAGCGAGCCGAAAAGTATGTTGGCGTAGCCTCTTGAGAGGATTTTGGTCATATTCTTGCTTTCCCTTGAGAGAAGCTCAAAATATGGGAGAAGGGATTTATTGAACTGTTTGTCGGATAAATGTATGGGCAGGGTTGAATCCTTGAAGAGTGTTGCCACGTCCTTGGAAAGATTTTCGGGGACGGCTACGATATATTTGGTGTGCGGGGAATCGACGGTTGAGGTATGGCGGTAATAGCAATGGCAGAAGACTATGTCCCCTTCCGTTGCGGTGAATTCCTCGTCCTCGACTATGTAGTGGGCACTTCCTTCGGTGATATAGCCAAGCTCAAAGGCTCTGTGGAAATGGAGTCTGCCGTCGTATTCGTGCTGCTTTTCGGCGAAAATGCCGTTCATTTTGTCCTTGTTGGATTCATAAAAGATATTTTTCATATGTGTCCTTTAAATATGTAAAGATTTGAGAAAAATATATATCGTTTTGCGTTGATTAAGTAAAGATTTAATGGTATTGTATCATATATAAGGTTATTTGTCAATCGGTAACGAAAATATATCTGAAAGGATACCGCAATGCGGTAACGGTATGAATTTATGAAATTTATGCTCGGTGCGAACTACTGGGGCGCCGATTGGGGCACGGAGATGTGGCTCCACTATGACGGCAAAAGAATCAGAGAGGAAATGAAGCAGCTTTACGAATACGGTGTAAGATACCTTCGTGTGTTCCCCAACTGGAGAGATTTTCAGCCTGTTGAAAAGGCTTACAGCTGGAGAGCCGAGGGCGGAGAATACATTCATGCGGTAACAAAGCAGCCTATTCCAGCAAACGGTGACGGCGTTGATATGGACAGAATCGCAGATTTCAGAGATTTCTGCCGTGCCGCTGAGGAAAACGGTGTGAAGCTTGTTGTTTCCATTATGACGGGATGGATGAGCGGTCGTCTGTTTATGCCTCCCTGCCTTTACAACAAGAATCTAATTACAGACTACGAGGCACTTTCCTGGTCTAAGCGCTACGTTCACAGATTCGTAAGAGAGCTTAAGAACGAAAAGGCTATTGTTATGTGGTGTCTCGGTAACGAGTGCAACTGTATGGGTGAGGCTGTTACAAACTTTGAGGCATACAACTGGACCTCTGCCATTGCGGATGCTATTCGCTCGGAGGACAACACAAGACCTATTGCAAGCGGTATGCACTCACTCAAATCAACATCCGGCGGTAACAACAAGGACGGCTGGCTTATCGAGCATCAGGGAGAAATCTGCGATGTGCTTACCACACACCCTTATCCCTCGCCTACCGTTGAAAATGACAAGGAGCCCTACAACAGACTCCGTGCGACATTCCTTCCCATAACTCAGACGCTTTACTATCAGGGTGTCGGCGGAAAGCCCGCTTACATTCAGGAGAGCGGTACCTTTGCGCAGGCTATCGGAAGTCTTGAGATGTCGGGACAGTTTATAAATATTCAGATTCTTTCTTCCCTTGTTAACGGTCTTTGCGGTTATCAGTGGTGGTGTGCGTGGGATCAGATGCATCTTGATTTCAGCCCTTACACCTGGTCGCTTATGGAAAGACAGCTGGGTCTTTTCGACAAGGACAGAAAGCCGAAGCCCGTGGCTCTTTCTATGCAGAAGATGGCAAAGGCTATTGAAAGCATGCCCGATCCGTTCCCCAAGAGAAAGGTTGACGGTGTGTGCGTTCTTTCCCTTGAGCAGGAGCGTCAGAGAATGGCTATGTCCTCGCTCATACTCGGAAAGCAGGCGGGACTTGATCTCGATGTGAACTATAATCTTTCGGGCAAGATTGACGATGCGAAGCTTTACATTCTTCCCTCGGTTACAAAGTGGGCTGTTATGTACAAGGCTACCTGGGATGCGCTTCTTGAAAAGGTAAGAAACGGTGCGACTCTTCTTGTCACATACAACGGCGGTCATCTTGTTGACCTTATCGACATATTCGGCTTTGAGTCCCACGGACTTATGACAAACACAAGTCACACGGTAGAAATCGACGGTGAGGTTATTCACTACACCGACAAGGAAATCATCATTGAGCCCAAGGGCTGTGAGGTGCTCTGCAGAAACGAGGAAGGCAATCCCGTGCTTACAAAGAACGCCTACGGCAAGGGTACTGTTTACTTTGCCAACTTCGATGTTGAGGGCAATGTATTTATGCAGACGGACGGCTTCAACAAGGATCCTTACTATCTTGTTTACAGAACGGTTGCCAAGGATATCATTGAGGCAAAGCCGATTGTTGTAGAGGACAGAAATCTCGGTATTACGATAAATCCCGAAAATGAAGGCAGTGTTCTCGCTTCTGTGCTTAACTATTCCGATCACGAAATCAAGCCTGTTATTAAGGTTAATGATGGGTATGAGATTTCGGAGGTGCTTTACGGTAATATTGATGCAATTCCCGCTTGTGATGGTGTTGTTGTGCGACTTATTAAGAAATAACTAAATAAAAACTTATCCCTCGATTCCTTGCGGTTTCGGGGGATTTTTTTAAAAGAAAAAAGGTGTACCGAACAAGCAGTACACCTTGATTTTATGCTGTAAATCAGTCTTCAAGACAAGCCGCACGGGAGAGGTCAATTCTGCCCTTGTCGTCAATCTTGATAATCTTAACCTTGATTTCGTCGCCAACGTTGCATACGTCTGTTACCTTGCCGACTCTCTTCTTGTCAAGCTTGGAGATGTGGCAGAGGCCTTCCTTACCGGGGGCGTATTCAACAAATGCACCGAAGTCGAGGATTCTTGTAACTGTACCTACGAATACTGTACCAACCTCAGGATCGTGAGCAATTGCTTCAACGATGGAGAGAGCCTTGAGACAGTTAGCCTTGTCAATACCGGAGATAAATACGCTACCGTCGTCCTCGATATCAATCTTAGCACCTGTATCAGCGCAGATCTTCTGGATAACCTTACCGCCCTTACCGATAACCTCGGCAATCTTGTCAACATCAATCTTTGTGGAGAGCATCTTGGGAGCGCATTCCTTAACCTCGGGTCTGGGCTCTGCGATAGCCTTGAGCATAACCTCGTCGAGGATGTAGAATCTGCCTTCTCTTGTCATTTCGAATGCCTTCTTGATGATTTCGGGTGTAAGACCGTCAATCTTAAGGTCCATCTGAATTGCTGTGATACCCTTCTTTGTACCTGCTACCTTGAAGTCCATATCGCCGAAGAAGTCTTCGAGACCCTGGATGTCAAGCATTGTATCCCAGCCGTCGCCCTCTGTGATAAGACCGCAGGAGATACCTGCAACGGGAGCCTTAATCGGAACACCTGCATCCATAAGTGCCAATGTACTACCACATACACTTGCCTGAGATGTACTACCGTTTGAAGAAAGTACTTCAGAAACAAGTCTTAATGCATAAGGAAATTCTTCTTCGCTGGGGATAACAGGCTC
>JAFYPA010000128.1 GCA_017560085.1 Clostridia bacterium | reverse complement strand
ATTTTGCATTTTAATTACCGCTCATTACCTTCTGCATCTGCTCCTCCTGAAGGGTATAAAGCTTATAGTAAACGCCCTTCTTCTCAAGCAATTCCTCCGCAGGTCCCATTTCGGCAACCTCGCCGTTTTCAATTGCCATTATGTAGTTGCAGTTTTTGAGAGTGGAAAGTCTGTGTGCGATTGTGATTGTGGTTCTGCCGACAATAAGCTTGTCGATAGCTTCGCTTATAAGCTTTTCCGTTTCCGTGGCCATTGCCGCCGTAGCCTCGTCAAGAAACAGAAGCTGGGGAGCAAGAAGAAGCGCACGGGCGATGGATACTCTCTGTCTTTCACCGCCGGAAAGCGATCTTGAGCCTACACCGACCTCGGTTTCGTATCCTTCGGGAAGCTTCATAATGAAGTCGTGGGCGTTTGCCGCCTTCGCCGCCGCGATTATTTCCTCGGGTGTGGCATCCGGCTTTGCGTATCTTATGTTGTCTGCGATTGTACCTCTGAAGAGGAATACCTCCTGCGATACTATCGCTACGTTTTTACGAAGGGTTTCTATGTCTATGTCCTTGACATTTACACCGTCGATTTCAACGCTTCCGCTTATTACATCGTACATTCTTGTAATAAGGTTCGCAACGGTACTCTTACCGCTTCCCGTGTGTCCAACGAGTCCCACGTGGTCTCCGGGCTTTATGTGGAAGGACACATTCTTGAGGATGGGTCTGTTGGGGCTGTAATGGAAGGACACCGCATCGAACTTAATATCACCCTTTATAACCTCCGGCTTTACGGCATCGGGAGAGTTGGTGATTTCGGGAATGGTGTCAAGGGTTTCAAACATTCTTTCCGCACTGTTTATAACGTCGGTGAGGATGTTTGTGAAGTTGGTAAAGAATTCCAGCGGTGCGAATATCATACCCACATATCCGAGGTACATTGTGAATTCACCGTAGGTCATATGACCGCCCATAACGCTTATACCGCCGAAGCCCCAGATTGCCTGGCTGGAGAAGCCGATAAGAAGGGATACTACGGGGAATATGCATATGGAAATAAGATTCGTACGGAGATTCGCCTCATAGAGTCTTGTGGAATAGTGCATAAATCTGTTGGTTTCGTCCGCTTCCTTGGAGAAGGATTTTACGACTCTGATGCCCGAAAGAGAGTCGCCCAGCATTGCATTAAGCGAGGACGAGCGTCTCCACTGCTTGGAGAAGCTTCTCCAGAGCTTGGGGAGCATAACCTTGAAGATTACGACTATAATCGGTACGGGAACAAAAACCACAAGGGTAAGCTTCCAGTTTATGGAGAACAGAAGCACCGCAATACCCACAAACTTCATAATGTTGATTATAAGGTGCGGAAGTCCCGAAACGAAGAAGTTTCTGATTTTGTCCGCATCGTAGTCAACTCTTGTGATAAGTCGTCCCGTGGGATTCTGATTGAAGTACGCAAGCTGAAGATGACACATCGCACGGAAGATGTCGTTCTTCATTTTCTGCGTGATATATATACCGAGCTTATCGAGGTTTCTGTCGCCCCAGATTATAAACAGCTGAGATACTATTTCAAGACCTACAAGAAGCCCTACCGTCATCCAGAGATATTTCATCTCGTGAAGAAGTCCCAGACCGTTTCCGTCGGGCTTTGTGATAACCTGGTCGAAAAGAAGCTTACCGTTTATCAGCGGATGCAGAAGTGCGATTGCCGCAATCGCAATAAGCGAGAACATCGCAATTCCGAAGCAAAGCTTGTACTGCTTAAGATAGCCCATAAGCCTTGTGAAGGTGCCCTTCTTGTTGGTGCAGTTGTCGCAGATACGGCGAAGCTGGTCGTCGTATACCTTTCCGCACTTGGGACACTTGGCGTTGAACTGCTCGAAAATCGAGTCGTCCTCGCCTACCTCCTTGCCCTCTGCGAGCTTGTCGAAGATATTCACGAAGGCGAGAAGCTTTCTCTTTTTGGCATTGGTACAGCAGCCGACCGATTCGGTGGTACAGCCCTTTGCGAATTCCTTTGCCTTTTCGGCAAAGACCTCGTGCTCCTCGTCGCCCTTTCTGGGAGCGATGCCGTCGCCCTTTCGCATAATTATTCTGTTTGAGGTGGTATAGTTGTCTATGCTCAGCTCCAGAATATTTTCGATTTTGTGACGGAAGGCAATTTTTTCCTCGCCCTCGGAGAGATAGAACAGCTCCTTGTTGTCCGACGATATGCAAAGGTAATCCTCACGGAAGCTTCCGTCAAGGTCAAGGTCGAGGGAAAGACACACGGAAACGTCCGCTTCACCAAGTCCCGACTTTTCGAGAATTTTCAATGCTTTATCGGTAAATTTATCCAAAGGCAGCATAAGGTCACATCCTTTCAATTCAGCCTTTTCGCGGTTAGTGTACACTATTTTTCCGCATTTTGCAACAGTTTTTTGAAATTTGTGAATTTTTGGAGCATTTAACAAAATTGCACCTCAATATTTGACAAATTGAGCAACTTTTCACCATCTGCTCAGCCTGTAAAAATCCCGATTTCCGACACCGTCCGCATTGAAAGGCGAAAACGGCTCTCCGAGGCGAATTACGCCCCGAAAAGCCGTCCTTGATTATGCTTTATTTAACAATGAGAGTTACGGGAACGAATCTCGGGATTCTAACCTCGCCCACTCTTATTTCGATGCCGAATTCATACATACCCTCGGTAAGATTATGAGGTGTAAATCTGATTTCGTGCTCTGAGTAGTCATCGTAGTACATACCGTAAGGAAGCATTGCCTTATGTCCGGGCTTTACCTCCCAATCCGCAGGCATATTGATTTTCACATCTGCCCAGCCCTGACGGAAGTTTGGCTTAAAGACAAGCTTAAAGCTTGTTTCAACGCCCTCGGAGATTTCAATACCGTTGTTATAAACGAGATATGTTGTAAGGAAGGGGCTGTCCACCTTGCAGGACATGGGATTTCTTATCTCGCAAAGCTCCTTGAAGTTGTGAGTTGTCACATAAAGATCCTTGGGAAGCTCATATGAGTCAAAGAGCTTATCTCCCTCAAGTGCGCTTATTTCAAAGCCGTCCTCTGCGGTTATATCCACGTTGTGTGTCATAAATGCAGGCATAAGATTTGCCACTCTCTTTGTAAGTGCGGAAATAGTTTTGGGGATAAGTGTTCCCTCGTGTGTCATATCAACACAGCCGACCTTTATATCCTCACCGATAGGCTCTATCCACTTCTGCGGAATACCGTCCATACCGTGAAGAATTCCCCAAAGTGCGCCGAGAGTTGCACAGGTGCAGTCACCGTCCTCTCCGCAATTTGCGGCAGTACAAAGTGTCTTTGCAAAATCTCCCTCACCGTAAAGCCAGCCTATCATAACGATACCGATATTAGCGGGAGCATCAAAGCCCTTCTTGCCTACGGGTACAACATCCTCCGGCTCACAAGGAAGAACATGGTGAACAAATCCGTCAGGATACTGTGTAAGTACTTCCTTTCTCGCCTCGCGCCATGTAAGACCGTCCTTTTTGCACTTCTGAACAAGTCTTACAACGCCTGCAATGGCACAGTCCGCAGGAAGATAGGAAAGAGCTATATCAACAAGCTTTTCAAAGTCCTTTTCAACAAATGCCGCAGATTCGAGTGCCGCTGTGAACACCTCCGCATATATACCCTCGTCCGCATGATCAACGGAGGAATCCTCAAAGGCATACTGTACGGCAAGCTCCGGATGTCCCGGGCAAAGACAAGCCCAGATTTCACTTCTTATCCACGCACCGTTTGAGTCCTTCATGGGGTTATGATATGCGCCCGAAACGGGAGGAACAAGTCCGTTCTTTACGTTTACCTTACCCTGACCGTATTCGTTCCAATGGGCATAAATTCTTGCCGCCCAGTAATCTGCAAGTATCTGCGAGTTTACCTTGTTGCCGTAACGCTCTGCGGCTACAAGCCATACGAGCTGAAGGTCAAGGTCGTCATTGGGAAGAGCGCCCTTTGAAGTGTCGTGGGTGTAAAATTCAATGTTGAATACACCTCTTTTACCTTCAACGGGAGTACCGAGAGTACCGCCTATATTCTTGCCCATAAAGCAAGCACGAACCTTATCAAGATACTCCTTCTGCTTAATTATCATAATTATATCCTCCTTTTCATCCGACTTACAAGCCGAACAATAAAATTCAATCAATATAAAACTAAAATCTAATGAAGAAAGCGAAGCTTTCAACCTCGATTATGCATTATGCATTATGCATTATGCATTATCCAAACACCTTCTCCGTCCAATAGTCCGCATTCTCCACCCACTTAGCAATCGCCGCATCGTTCCACTTGGGAACATCGAGCATTGTTATCGCATTGCCGAGAGCCGCACCGTGGGGAGCATCGGGATAAACGTGAATCTCAAAGGGAACTCCCGCCTTGGCGTATGCGCCCGCAAGCTTGAGTGAGTTCGCTACGGGTACAACCTGATCGTTTGCCGTGTGAACGATAAATGCGGGACTGGATTCGGAGTTAACGTGAAGGTCAAGGCTTACCCTTGCTATGTCCTCCTCTGTAAGCTCGTCCCTTCTGTAAAGGTTTACGAAGGTACGGCAAAAACCTGTGATTACGGGGTATATCGGCATAATTCCCGCGGGCTTGTTGTAGCCGTAGGGCATATCAACCGCCTCATAGATTTCGGGGAGATTCCAGAGAATACCCGTGGACGCGCAAAGATGTCCGCCCGCCGAGAAGCCGGTTACAAAGACCTTGTCCGCATCGTGACCGAATTCCTCTGCGTTGTCCTTTATATACTTTATGGATTTTGCCGCCTCGATAAGCTGTGCGGGGAATTTTGCATCCTCACTGTTTTCCACAACCGAGTAATGAAGCACAAATGCGTTGTATCCGCGCGCCATAAATGCGTGTGCAATCGGCTCGCCCTCTCTGTCTGCACATACACAGGCATAGCCTCCGCCGGGGATTACGAGAATTGCCTTTCTTGTGAAGTGGGGAATCTTTTCCGCGATGAAGCATTCAAGAAAAATGTTTTCGTTTTTGCTGTCAAGCGGTATCTTTTTGTAAATCATAATTGTCCTTTTATGTAATTGCTTGAATTCAGACTGTTTTGGAATCTGTGCCTACATTGTAGCACATATTTTCCCGTTTGTCGATAGGAAATTTATATTTTTACAAAAACTTTGTGTGGGTGATTTGTACATAAAAAACGGCACGAAGCAAAATCTTCGTACCGTCTGCCGTGTTTTATTCTTCTTCGGGATAATATTCAACCTTGGGATATCCGAGCTTTTCAAGAACATCGTCCCAGCGCTTCACCATATCACTATCGTCATCGTGAACAAGATAAGGTCGGAAGCCCGCATCGAGATAGGTTTTTATCGCGGGAAGCCTGAAGTCGTCGGTGGTAAGTCCCATTTCGGTAAAGCCACGGTCGGCAAGGATGTTTACCGCTTTGGTTATGAGGAAATGCCCTATGCCCTTGCCTCTTGATTCCTCAAGAGCGGCTACCATATGAACTCCGCCTATCCCCTCGGGACGCCTTATGCAGGTGGTTGTTGCAACACGGATTCCGTCGGGGGATAGGACAAAAAATATATCATTCATCGGGTTTATATCGGGCTTGTTCAGTATGGCGTTCTGAAAGTGGCTGAAGGATTTGTCGGGAATAAGTCCGCCAAGGCAGATATCAAGCCAGTCGTTTACCGCTTCCTTTGTGCCGTCGAAGAACTGTAGGGTGTAGCCTTCGGGGAGAGTATGCTCCTCTGTGTGCCCGCCCCTTCTTCGCATATATAACTGTTTCATTATGTCACCTCAATATTTTTAATCAAGGAAGAATGTGGGAACTTCCATCGGTATACCGCCGTTCTTTGCGGACTCTATGGCAACAAGTCCCGGAAGATTTACACGGGCGGCGAATTTCTCGTCGAGAATCGGCTTTTTGCCCGTAAATGCGGCGGTGCAGAAGTCGTCTATAAGAAGCTTATGAGTTGCCATATGGCCGTTGGGAAGAGAGGCGTATTCCTTGGGGAGTCTTTCCATTTCCTTTGCCTGCACCTTTGCAACGCAGTCCCATTGCCATTCGCCGTTGGCTACCTTGTTTTTGAAGTCGGGAGAGCCGTAGTTTTCAAGCATTCCCGAGGTGTTTACGTAGTCGCTGACATCGGTAAGGTTTACTCTTTCCTTTTCGTCCTTGCCGATTGTCATATCCTTTTCCACAAGAATATGCTGTGCGTTGCTGAATTCGTATCCGCCCTTTGTGCCGTAGAGGGAGGATATATACGAGCTGGGCTTACACCATCCGAAGCTTCTTGCCTCGGTAACTCTCGCACAACCGCCGTTTGCAAGCTCCATAAGAATGAACTGGTCGATAAATTCGTTGTCCCATTCGTTGTTACCCTTGCCGAATGCATCGTCGGACGGGTCTGCCTTCGTGCCGAAGCAGGATACCTTCACAGCATATGAATCAACCGCCGCAAGAATCATGCCCGTCGAGTGGGTAGGATAAAGAAGCGGAGGCATTCCTCTTTCGGCGTGGCGCTTGCCGTAGCTTATGGCGTCGATATGGTGGTAATACTGTGATGCACCGTACTTGAATTTACCGAATTTACCCTCGGCATAGGCTTCACGGCAATACATTGCGCAGGGGTAATAGTAGCAGGTCTCGCCGAGCATATAGATTTTTCCGCTCTCCCGTACAAGCTCAACTATCTCACGGCATTCCTCAACGGTGGATGCCATAGGTACGGCGCTGTAGACGTTTTTGCCAGCTCTGAGTGCTCTTTTCACTATGTCTCCGTGGAGGTGTCTCTGTGTGAAGTTTGCTATACAGTTTATGCTCTTGTCCTCGAGAATCTGCTCGTAGGTGTCTATTATCTCAACGCCGAATCGCTCGGAGTATTCCTTTGCACGCTCGGCAATAATGTCGCACACGTAAACCTTTTCCGTGTTGGGATGTGCCTTGAAGAGCGGCACGAAAAACTGTGCGAAGGCTCCGCAGCCGACTATTGCTATTGTAAGCTTTTCGTTCATTATGTAAATCTCCTTGTGAAGAATGCAAAATATTTTATTTTGATTACGGTTTTATTATATCCTCCGAAAGCCTTGTTGTAAATGTCATTTTTAAACACGGAGTTGTCATTTTTGTACTTTCCTTTTGGATTTTTCCCGAATTTACGCATAAAGCTCTTTACAAACTTGTTTTTTTGTGATATGCTGAAAAGGTCAAAGGTCAAAATATACGGAGGTGACACTATGGAGCTGTCACGGGAGCTTCCCTTTGTGCGTCAGGCGGTAAGAGGTACTCTTTCGGAGTCAAAGGCGGCGGATATACATTACACGCTTCGCACCGTGGATTCAAGAATTTTTCACATAATTTCCGGTACGGGCGAAATTACGGCAGAGGGCAAGACTTATACTCTGTGCAAAGGAAGCACGGTTATTTTCGGTGCGGGTACGCCTTATATATGGAACGTATCGGAAATGCAGTTTTACATTATAAATTTCGACTACAGCAATAAATTTTCCGATATAACGGCAACCTTTCATCCCTTCCACGAGGAAAATTTCCCCGAAAATCAGAAAATGGACTGCGGTGAGATTTCCGACGAGCCGATTCTCAATTCGCCCATTGTCCTGCAGAATGCATCCAGCCTTGAGCCTCTTTTCCGTATGATTGTTACGGAATATTCCGTAGGCGGAAGCTATTCGGGAAGGTTTCTTTCCAATGCCGTCAAGGCACTTATATATGCGATTTTAAAGCTTGCCACGGAAAAGGAGCGTGCAGATGAGGAAAAATCCGCTCCGCTTGTGAGAAGCGTTATCGAATATGTGGGAGAAAATCTCGGCGAGGACTTATCCAATGCGGAAATTGCGAAAAAATTCCACTTCAACGCCTCCTACATCAACCGCATATTCAAAAAGCACACGGGGACAACGCTTCACGACTACATTCTTGAGCGCAGAATAAATCTTGCGGCGGAGAAGCTTCGAAGCGAGGTGCTTTCCGTTTCGGAGATTGCAAGGCTTACGGGCTTTTCGGGGGCGGTGCATTTTTCAAAGGCATTCCGCAAGAGAATGGGAATGAGCCCCTCCGATTACAGAAATACGTAACCGAAGTACAAAAATGACAAGCCGATGTAGATAAAAAGCATTTACTTTATTGTGTTATGGGTGTATAATGAAAACACAAAAATAGATAAATGCCAAATTTTCGAAAGGATATACGGTAGGATATTATGAAAACAAAGCTTACTATTGCAATGATAGGCTGCGGAAGATTTGCGGACTTTTTCGTTCCGCTTTTCAAGGCTCACCCCGAGGTAGCAAAGGTTTATGTTTGCGACATAAGAGGTGAAAGAGCCGAGGACTACAGCAAAAGACACAATGTTGAAATTATAGAAAGCTTCGAGACGGCACTTGCAAGTCCCGAGGTGAACGCCGTTGCGATTTTCACGGAAAGACAGAAGCACGGACCTATGGTAATCGAGGCACTCAAGGCGGGCAAGCACGTTTACAGCGCTGTTCCCTGCTCAATTTCAATTGATGAAATCCGTGAAATAGAAAGACTTGTCCGCGAGACGAGACTCACATATTCAATGGGTGAAACGGGCTACTACAGAGCGGCAACACTCTTCTGCCGTGAGAAGTTTGCAAAGGGCGAATTCGGTAACTTCGTTTATGCGGAGGCACAGTACAACCACGATATAAGAAATATGGAGGAAAGCTTCAAGTCCAGCGGCGGCGACAGATGGAGAGAGTATGCGGGTATTCCGCCTATGTACTATCCCACCCATTCCACCTCTATGATACTCAGCTCCATGCCCGGAGTTTACGCCACAAGTGTCCGTGCGCTCGGATATGTCAGCACGGAAAGAACGGATATTTACGGCACGGACGGACAGAATCTTTACGGCAATCCCTTCGGAAATACGGCTATGCTCCTTACCCTTTCCAACGGCGGTATTGCAAGAGTTTCGGAAAACAGAAACGTCGGCTGGAAGGCTCCCGAAACATATATTTCACAGTTCTACGGCACAAATGCGGGCTATGAATTTTCCGTTGCGAAGCATTATTTCGCCCACTGGGACAGTGAAAGACCGGGCAAGGTAAAGATGAACGATGTTACGGAAAGACTCACTCCGCCCGAGGTCAACAAGCTTGTGAACACGGATTTCGCAAGGGCAATTCAGGAAATTGCGGACGGTGCGGGCTTCTTTGACTTCTCCCCCATTCAGGACGGCAAGAGACTACCCGAATCCTTCAGAGGACTTCACAACGGTCACAACGGCACGCATCACTACATCATAGACGACTTCTGCAAGGCGGCGGCAACGGGCAAGCTTTCTCCCACAAACATATGGGAGGTTGCAAGATACAATATTCCCGGACTTATCGCACATCAGTCAGCGCTTCAGGGCGGTATCGTGATGGATATTCCCGACCTCGGTGTAAAGCCCGCGGACTGGGATGTTATCGACCCTTACGATTTTGAGTACAATCAGAAATAATCAGAAATAATTAAACCCAAAAGAAAAAGCCTCGGCAACGGTAAAGCATCGCTGTCGGGGCTTGATTTTATTTTATATGATGAACGGCAACCGCACCATCCGCAACGGCAGTTACCACCTGACGAAGCTCCTTTGTACGGACATCGCCCACGGCAAAAACGCCGTCGATATTTGTTTTTGTGTCCTCGCCTGCGATGATGTAGCCGTTACCATCAAGGCTCAGTGCACCGCCGAGGAATTCCGTTGCGGGCCTTCTGCCTATGCTTACGAAAACGCCGTCAATCGGAAGATTCCTCTTCTCGCCGTTTTTGAGGTTTACGAGATTTATTGCATTTACACGCTCTCCCGCCTCAAGGCTTTCCACCTTGTTATCCCACAGAAATTCCACATTTTCTGCCTCAAAAAGCTTGTCGGCATATATTTTTTCCGCGCGGAGAGTGTCACGTCTGTGAACGAGGTACACCTTTTTCACAAGCTTTGAAAGATAAAGCGCATCCGCCGCCGCAGAGTTACCTCCACCGATTACGGCTACGGTTTTGTCCTTATAGAATCTGCCGTCGCAGTGAGCACAGTAATGAACGCCTCTGCCGATGTAGTCGGCTTCTCCGTCAACACCGAGCTCCCTCGGGTTTGCACCGCTGGCGATTATTACGTTTCTCGCAAGAAGCTCCTCCTTCTGTGTGTACAGCCTTTTAACCTCGCCCGAGAAATCAACCGAACGGATTTCGGCATATTTTGTCACAGCACCGAATCTTTCGGCACTCTGTTGCATTTTCATTCCGAGAGTGAAGCCGTCTATGCCATCCTCAAAGCCGGGATAGTTGTCAATGTCCCCCGTGAGAGCCATCTGACCGCCTGCGGAAAGTCTTTCAACAACGACGGCTTCGTAGCCCGCTCTTGAGGCGTAAAGTGCGGCAGAATATCCCGCAGGACCACCGCCGATGATTATTACATCGTATATTTTAAGTTCGGATGCAGTTGACATTATGATACCTCCGATTTATAGTTTCGATTTACAATTATATTATACGGATATCAGCAAAGAAATTCAGTGACCTTGTCACGGTAATCGGAAGCCGAAAAATTTTATTTCTCGGAATTCTCCCCAGCCTCCGAAAGCTTTTGAGCGTAATACTCGAAATCCTCCTTGTCGGAAAGCAACGGGTCATCTCTGAAAATTTCGCAAAGGCAACGGTACGCCTCTTCCGTGTCCGCACGGTCAAACCACTCTACCGCCTCGAGAACATTCTGCGTAAGTCCGTATCGACCCTTGTAGTAGCCGTAGCCGACGGTAAAGGCATCTGCGACAATCGGCTCGGGCTTGTTGGTGTTCATCGCGAATGCGAAATATTTTTTATTCGGAACGACCTCATAGTAGTAATCCCACTTGTTCGTCTGTCTGTCGAAATGCTTCTGACGGTGAACAACCGTGCAGGTTTCGGGGTCAATGAAAATAATTCTGCCCGATTCCTTCGCACGGTATTTCTTCGGTGTCGGGTCATTCCCGCTGAAAAGGGACTTGAACTCCATAAGCATCGGATTTTTGGAAATACGAATTTCCCTGTCATAAATAAATCCCATATTGACGAGGGCTACATTCTTCTCCCTCGGGAAGGTGACAAGAACAAGCGGATTTCCTTCCTTGTCTACATAATCAATAAAATAGTTAACGGTATTTTCTCCGTCCTCCGAATCATCCGATACCCGCTCAAGCTCCTCGGAAACGAATTCAACCTCATACGAGGGACAGCTGATTCTTTTGCGGACGATAAAAACAAGAGTTTCACCCTCCTGCTGTGAGGCTTCAAAATAAAGCCCCTTGCCCGAGCCGTCCTGTGCGCCCTCGGAGGAGTCGTCCTCCTCGTCCTTTTCGTCCACGATGAAAAGCTTTTCGAGATAATTTTTGCGGATACGGTCAAGAAGTCGCTTTCTCAGCGGACTTACGGGCTCCGCTTCAGTCTGTGCTTCCGCTTCGTTATCCTTCGGGAACAGCTCGGCAAACTTCGCCTCAAGCTCGTCGTCAAGGTTGATGTCCACATCTATACCGTCAAAGAAGCCGCCCGAAGCATTTGAGGGGAATTCGTTTGTCTTTCCGTTTAAAAACAGCTTCACGCGCTCCGCCAGAAGCTCGATTTCCTCATTCGAGTCGGGATTTTTCACCTGTATCCACTGACGAAGGGACAACAGATACCGCAGAGGACGGTTATACTTCTCGTCGGAAAGCTGAAGAGGAATCACGGTCACGCCGTTTTGCAGAGCAAGATTGATTTCGTTAAGAACCTGCTCGGACTTATTGGAAGAGGGAGTAAAGATGAAAATCATCACCTTTGAGCCTTCAATGGCGGAAACAATCTCGCCCGCCCAGTTTTCGCCGTAGGGAATGTCCCGTGGTGCAATCCAGCAATATACCCCGCGGGATTCAAAGATATCGCACAGATTTTTCGCAAGGACCGCGTCGTTGCTGCTGTGACTGATAAATACGGTTTTCATAAATACTTACCACCTTGTTTGTAATTAGGGTAAATTCCGCCGATGCCTGCGAGACGGTGTGTGTTATAAAAATGCACTTCTTTCGAAGTTCCCAAAAATATATAGAAAATCTATGCTGTTAAAGCTTTAAAACCCTGTTTTTCCGAGCGGGAATAAAATCCTCACCGCAACCATTACCTTGAATCCGAGTGAAATATTCGGCTGTGCCGAATGTGAAATAATTCACTTCGTGAATTGTGAAATATCTCCCGTCGCCTACGGCTTTGGTCGATGTGAAATGAAATTTGCCCACATTCGCGTCAGCGAATATTTCACATTTGCGTCAGCAAATACTTCACAGCGAAGCTATTTCACTTGCCCGCAAGGGCAAATTTCGCTAAAAAAAGCACTTCTTTCGAAGTGCTTTTTTGGTGGGGGATGGTGGATTCGGACCACCGAAGTCAGTGACAACAGATTTACAGTCTGCCCCCTTTGGCCGCTCGGGAAATCCCCCTGGAGCTGGTGATCGGAGTCGAACCAACAACCTGCTGATTACAAATCAGCTGCTCTGCCATTGAGCCACACCAGCATATTCGGTTTGTGTTCTCTCGCTCGAGAACAACGATATTATATCACAACAGTTTTTGTTTGTCAAGAGTTTTTTTATATTTTTTTGTACTTCATCCGAATATACAATTTACACCGAATAGGCACATTAAAATTGTTGATTTTGACTATATAAGTATTATTTCGATAAGAAACGAAATATATTCGCCCCGATTTGCGGAAATTTTTCACATCGGAATTTAAGCAAAAATTTCCCCGACCGCCGTGCTTATACGGAAATCGGGGTTTTCTTTTTTATCAGCAGCCCTCAAGGAATCTGTCAACCACAAGCTGACGGAATTCGGGTGAAAGGCTTGCAAAGTATGCGGTAAAGCCTGTTACACGCACTACAAGGTCGGGATGCTTTCTCGGATCCTCGTGTGCTTCAAGAAGCTTCTGTTTGTCAAGGACATTTATATTGATAAGTGTACCGCCCTTGTCAAAGTGGGATTTTATGAGCGTGGACACTGCCGCAACACCGATTTCATCCTCGCAAAGCTTGGGGTCGAATTCAAGCTGAAGCGGTGCTGTGTTGCCGTATGCACACTGAACGGCGGCTATACCGTTGGACTGTGCCGTTACCGCTCCGTCCGCTCTGAAGCCGGGATTGGGGTTTGCACCGTGGGAAATCGGCTCTGCGCTTCTTCTGCCGTTGGGAGTTGCTCCTACGGTTCTGCCGTATTCTATTGTTCTTGCCCAGCTGAACCATCCGGGAACAAGCTGTCTGCCCTCGGGCATTTTGTGGCTTCTTATTGTTCTTACGAAGCTTTCCGTAAGCTTCTTTGCATAGTCGTCGGAGATTGTATCACCACCGCAGTACTTGGGGCTTGATGCGAGAAGAAGTCTTACTCTTTCGTCAGCAAAGTCGCTGTCAAGGGCTTCGTAAAGCTGTTCCCAGGTGAGTAAAGCTTCCTTTTCGATTCTTGTGGCAATCGCACCGAAGGAGTCCGCCGTTACCGCAAGTCCCGCACCGTCTATCCCCATCGTGTAAAGCTCTGCACAGCGGGAGATGTCCTCGCCTCTTTCTATGGTGTTTTCCATCATAAGATTCATAACAAGCTCGGGGGTTACCTCACCGATATGGTCTATGTGGAGATTTATGCCGTCTGCAGTGACCTCAACAGCCCTTGCGAGGTGCTTTTCGTAAAGCTCAAAGAGACGGTCAGAGCTCTTATTCGGCTCGTTTCTCATTTCCTCAAGGGCAACGGAGAATACCTTGGCTATGTTGATTTTAACCGTGTCGTTCATGGGGAATTCCTTACCGGGAACACACATCCAGTTACAGCCAACGGCGATTCTGCTTCTTGCGGTTACCTTGTCTGCGCCTGTTTTCATATAGCCGAGGCAGAGAGATTCGTCACCCGCAAAGCGAGGCCAGCCGTTTTTGTTTTTGAGAAGGTAATATACCGCTTTTTTGAAGAATTCCTTATCACAGTTTTCGTGGTATCTTACAGTTACATTGCAGGATATGTTTATGCTGTCCGCCGCCTCAAGAACAAGGTAGGACAGGTGGTTTGTCATATCCTTATCGTTTTCGTCAACGCCCGAAATCTGGTAGTAGTGGGGGTCGATAAGGAGAAGATTCGCTATGAGGAATTTCGCCTTTTCGTCGTCAAGAATGCCGTTTTTGATGTCGTTCTCGTAATAGGGCAAAAGAAGCACGTCAAGCTGGAAGCCTGCGCCGTCTCTTGTGTAAATTCTGGATGCACAGTTGAAGAATGCCGCCCACTGACACGCCTCGTGGAAGGTTTTCGGTGCGCCGAGCTTTATGCTTTCGCATACTGTCTTCATCTCCGTAAGGCTTTCACGGATTTCGGGACGCTCCTCCGTTTCAAGAAGTCGGTCTATTTCGGCAATGTGTCTTTCTATGAAGCGGACAATTGCGAGTACCGTTTTTTCCTCCGCATCGTAAAAGTCGCTCTTATCGGGATTTATCGCTCTGTATTTTCTGATTTTTTCAAGCAGTCCTCCGAAGCCGAGGGAGAAGCCTATGCGGTAATCGCAGGCAAAGTGGGCATCGCCGTCTATGCCCGTGGAGATATTATAAAGCTTCTGCAATGGCTTTAAGTGGTCGTAAGGGAAATTCCGCTCGTCCCAGCGCATACTCCACTGATTTGTGACACCGCCCTCAAGGAATTCCTTTACCTTGGGGTCCTTTTTTCTCCATTCGGGAAGATAGTGAAGGTCGCCTCTGTAGTTTACAAGCATATCACGCCATCTTCCGCAGAGCATTTCCATCGGGTCTACATAGGGTGCGTGGGCGTCCATAAGAATGCAGAAGTTCTCGCACATTCCGCTGTAGCCGTAAAAGGATCCGCTTTCCGAATATTTCGGTGTTATACCGTAGCCGTACCCCTCGGGGAGCGGAACGGTGCCGAAATCGTCAAGGTCGGTAAAGCCGTTCTGCTTCTGCTTTTCGAGAGTGTGGCGAATTTTAGTTTCCCGCATTTCTGCGAGTCTGTCCTTGTATGTAAGCATAGCTGTTCCTTTCTTTAACGCCGTTTATTCCTTGCTTTTCAGCTTTATTACGGCAAGAGAAGCTGAAATAATCACAATGCTTTCGTTTACAATTCCCATAACCGAGCCGACATATATGTCGTAGATCAGCATTGACAAGGCAATGGGAAAGGCAAGAAGCCTTGTAAGATGCGGCTTTTTCTGCCAGAAGCTGACAACCGCCATAAGTGATGCAAAAAGAGGCAGAAGGCTTGACGGATTCTTGTATGTCAGCACCGCCGACAAAAGGCTCAGTACGAGGAAAATCCACAGCCATTTTTTGCCCGAAGCCCATTTTTTCTCCTCGTTGAGAAAAACAATTCCGCGGACAATGCTTATAAGTGCAATTCCCGTGCCGGAAAAAGCACCGAGCAGGCCATAGTGAAGTCCCCACAGAATATCCGTACCGACCTTTGTAAGAAGAAGCTTCCTTCTTTCATTCTGCCAGTATATGGTAAGATTTACAATAACCGCCACCGCGCCGATGACAAACGCAAGTGTTTTCAAAGCAGAATCTCCTTGCCGGTGCCGTTGCTCTCTATCGCCGCGGACAAAAGCTTCATAACATCAACGTTTGCCTTAAGAGTTACCATTTCGTGCATAGGCGTGCCGTTTACGATATGGTCTGCGTAGAGTGCGGGCATATTCTTGTATTTGTCCTCAAAGGTGAATTCGGGAAGGTCGATTTCCTTGCCGTAGATGTCGTAGCACTTTATATCGGGAGCATTTTCCGCACCGCCCGTGCAGACAAGAATTCCGTCTGTTCCGAGAAGTGAGGGACCCGAGGGAATTACCGCTCTCGGAGTTATCCACGTTCCTTCCGCTACGGTCATCTGTCCGTCATACTTTATAATTGCGGCGAAGTCGTCCTCCGTATTTCCGAAGGGCGTATTGAAATTCTGACCGCTTGCGTACACGGATTTCGCACCGTCACCGAAGAACCAGCGTGAGAAGAAGCATCCGTAGCAGCAGATATCAAGGAACACTCCGCCGCCGTTTTCGCTCTTGTGCCACCAGGTTTCGCCTCTTTCGGTGTCCGTCATTTCCTGCGCGTTTTCCGATACGCCTCTGTGCTTTGCACCCTTGCCGAGAGGTCCCGTGTGACCGTTGATATAGCGAAGCTTCAGGGGTTTGCCTATGTAGCCCTCGTCAAGAGCCTTCTTCATTTTCAGAACATATGGACGCCAGAGCACGGGCCAGTTTACATAGCACTCGATTTTTGACTTTTCCACAAGTGCGAGCATTTTCTCCGCCTCGTCAAGATTCATTGCGACGGGCTTTTCCACGGAGAGGTTTATTCCTCTCCGTGCGCATTCGCTGACAACCTCGTACTTCTGTGCATTTTCCGTGAGGACAAAGGCTATGTCGGGCTTTTCCGTATCCAGCATTTCCTTGTAGTCCTCGTAGTAGTTGCTGCAGTAGTTATTTTTTACATTGGAAAAATTCCATAGGGGTGTGTATCTCTTTGCGTTTTCGTCCTCCGAGCGAGTAACCGCATCGGAAATTGCGCAAAGTTTATATTCGGGATGCTCGGTTATATAAAGAGCCACCTCGTTAACGTGCATATGGGAGAAGCCTATTATTACCGCTTTTATCATTTGCCTGTTCCTCCGTTGTTTGTTATTTCATCAAAAAGCACTTCTCTGCCCTCTTTTGCGGAGAGGTAGAACATTTCAAGAATTGCGGAAACGGTCTTTGTTTCCTCGGCACTG
Organism: Clostridia bacterium; assembly: GCA_017560085.1. Classification (GTDB taxonomy): domain Bacteria; phylum Bacillota; class Clostridia; order Oscillospirales; family CAG-382; genus SIG622. The sequence goes on along the minus strand of JAFYPA010000128.1, from coordinate 18,413 downwards.
ACTATCGGCTGTGCCTTTCCGTGAAGTACCCTTCTCATATTGTCAATAATCACCCTGTGACCGCCGAAGGGATTGTCGGCAAACACATCCTCTGCGGTGGGATTCAATTTTTTGCCGTTGTCCTTTGCCGTGATATCAAGGGACGGAAGGTCAATGCCGTACTCCGTACCGACGATTTTCATTTCCGTGCAGTCGGGAATATTCGCCGCCCAGGCGGTCTTGAAGCCGATTCGTCCGCCGTTTTCAAGGCATATACTTCCCGAGGCAAAGTCCTCAACATCCATTTCGTCCGGGCAGAAGCTTTTTGCACTTGCCACATTTCCGAGAAACGCACCCGAGGATTCGGCATCGGAGATTTCGTTCTTGTGATTCTGTCCCACAGTACCGCTTACGGAGCGGATTTTCACATCGCCCATAAGCCACACAAGGGCATCAAGCATATGCACGCCAATGTCGCACATAGCTCCTCCGAGGCTGAAGCTTTGCTTGTGGAAGTTACCCCAGAAGGGGATTCCTCTCTTTCTTATACGGGAAAATTCTGCATAGTAGATGCTTCCGATGGGGTTTTCCGTCATATATTTTTTAGCCGCGGCTCTGTCCGAGGTAAAGCGCATACTCTGACACGCCATAAGAACCTTGCCCTGCTTTTCTGCCGTATCGAACATTTCGCAGGCATCGGAGTATTTTACCGCAAGAGGCTTTTCGCATATTACGCTTGCACCGCCGTGAAGTGCCTTCATTGTGTATTCCTTATGAAAGCAATTGGGAACGCACACGGAAACAACATCCGGCTTTTCCACATCCAGCATTTTGTCGGCATCGGTGTAATATTTACATCCGACCTTATCGGCAAGTGCCTTCGCCTTTTCCTCGCAGACGTCGAATATTGCGGTGACGGTGTAGTCCTCGGGGAAGCTCTTATATGCGGGGATATGTGCGCTTTCCGCTATCATTCCGCAGCCTATTATACATACCTTAAGCATTCTTTTTCACCTCGTCGACAAAGGAGAAGGTTTCTCCGTCGGGGACTGTGGCTCTGTATTCGAGACCGATATATCCGTCGTAGTCGGTATGCATAATTTCTGAGATGATGCTCACATAGTCAACCTCGCCCGTACCCGGCTGATGTCGTCCGGGGCAATCGGCAACGTGGAAATGACCGATGATATCTATGTTCTTTTTTATTTCCGAAAGAGAAAAATCCTTCATCATATGCTGGTGGTAGATATCGTAAAGCACCTTGACATTGGGAGAATTCACCTTGCGGACAATATCAAAAACGGGAGTGACATATGGCATACTGTAGCCCTGTCTGTCGATATTATTGAGAGGCTCGACGATGAGTGTTACATTCTCCTTCTCAAGCACGGGCTTTACGAAATTGAGGCACTCGATAACATTTTCCGCATTCGGCTCTGCGTGTTCGCCTATGAGCACAATCATAGCGTGGGCATCGAGCTTTTTATACACGGGGATGCTTTCGATAAGAGCCTTCATAAGTTCCTCTTTTCTGCCTGCATTGAGGATGCCTCTTGAGAGGTCATAGGAGAGCTGTTCGTCGGTGCTGTCGATATTGAAGATGGAGACGGGAATATCGGCTTTTGCGATAAGGTCGATATCTTTATTTGTCCATTTCCAGAATTCGATGGCATCGGCGCCGTATTTTTTGGCTTCGGTTATTCTGTCGTTGAAGTCGAGATATGAGTACATCATATCGATGCAATGGCTGATGGGAAGAGTCATATTTGGGGATACCTTTCGATGTTTTTTTGATTTGGGAAAGGGAGGAGGAATGAAATTCGGAATTCGGAATTCGGAATTCGGAATTCGGAATTGAGGTGAAAATTTTTCGGGGGAAAAATTTTTATTTATTTTAAATTGGTGCGATTTAGGTTTTGGGGTGCGGAGTTTGGGGTTGCCCTCATCAGTCACCTACGGTGACAGCTTCTCCCTAAATGGAGAAGCCAAGGATAAGACTCCACATCTGCGAGTCGCCCGTGGGTTGGGCGACTTGCACGGAATACAGTTGGAGTTTAGTAACCTTAGACTATCGCAAACCTCATCTGCGACGATGCCGTCGTTTGGCATCGTTGCACGGAATACCTTGCCCTTTATAACGGCAGGAAGGTACGCAACACGACACCCACAGCAACTCCTAACACATAACCGGCGCAAGGAGCGAATGCGAGTGGAGCCAATATATCAAATTTTTTGCCGAGCTTTTTTCTAAAAAAGCGAGTCGCCGAAGGCCTCCCGTAACTCCCGTAATAAAGCCTTAAATCTCAATCTTCTCCCACTTTTCGGGAATCTTGGGGATTTCGGGGAGCTTGAGGGTTACGCCACCCTTGAGGGCGGATTCGTGGGCATAAATGCCGGGAAGGGTATATGTTGCCGCCGTCCACGCATTTACAGGAGGAAGCTTGTGCTGAACTACGGCTCTTACAAAGTCATCAACAAGGAAGGGATGTGAGCCGCCGTGACCGTCGGTGTCGGGCTTGTGGAGACCTGTTGCAAGCTCAATAAAAGACTCGGGAAGACGGTCTATGTCGTGTACGGGCGAAAAACCTCTGTGATAGCTGTAGCTGAGAATACCCTTCTCCATGCTTCCGCCGTCCTTTATCATCTGTGCATAGTTGTAGCTGTCAACAATGCTGCTTACATCATTTACACTCACCTTGTCGTCATCGCTTCTCTGCATAAACAGATGCTGCATACCGCTTGCCTCGTATGTGCCCCTGTCACCGTAGACTCCCGTGATGTAGGATGAGGGCTTTATGGTGGAAACTCGTCTGAATTCGTTTATTCTTACCATCGCTCCCTTTGACATACGGAGAATTGCGGTTTCGTTGGAAAACTCGTTGTCCCAGTGATTCATTCCCTTGCCGTAAAAGCCGTCATTTTCAATGTCCTTGTATCCGAATGCCGTTACCTCTACGGGATAATCATCCATAGCCGAGAACGCCATTGACATAGAGTGAGTGGAATAATACATGGGCGGAATTCCTATGTCCTTTTTCCACGCATCGTTGCCCGAGCCGTTGTAGGAGCCTATAAATTCCGTGATGTTGTGATAATACTGTGACTCAGCATAAGTTATGTTGCCGAATTTGCCCTCTTCACGCATCTTACGGCAGAAAATCGCACAGGGGAAATAGTAGCAGGTCTCGCTCATCATATAGATAAGATCCTTCTCGTCCGCAAGCTTTATAATGTCAAAAACCTCTTTTTCGGTTATTCCCATAGGAACGGCTGAATAAACGTGCTTACCCGCCTCCATAGCCTTTATTGCCATAGGTCCGTGCTGGTGTCTCTGCGTGAAAATACCGATGCTGTTTATCTCCGTATCCTTTTCAAGCATCTCGTCATAGGACGAATACATTTTTATACCGTATACTTCCTCAATATGCTTTCTTCTGGGCTCGTAAATCTCTGCACCGCAGACATATTCCACATCGGGGTGCGCAATGAACAGCGGTAAAAAGCTTTCAGAAAACTCACCGAATCCGACTATACCTATTTTCACCTTCATAATAAATACCTCCGTAGAGCGTTTTTTTATTTGATTATATCACACATTTTTAAAAAAGACCATTGACAATCCGAGCAATTACTTGTATAATATGCTCAACATACAAAGCAAATCAGGAGGACACAATGCTGGATTTCGGATGCCTTTCCGGTATGGATATAACCGTTAAAAGCCTCAATGTCTACGGAAATCCGTTGCCTATAATACCGCCGGACGTATGCCACTGTAAAAAGGGAATGCGCCTTTATTCAAGGTTCTTTTATATAGTCAGCGGCAGAATGCTGTTCGACAAGGGTACGGACAAGGAGCTGTATGCAAGCCCGGGCGATATTCTATACCTTCCGTATGACATAGAATACGAATCCGAGTGGATTGATGACGAGATAGGCTCGTTTCTCACGGCGAATTTCATAATAAACAATCCGTCTGTCGTGTTTTCCGATAAGGTATGTATTGCGGTGCACGACAGCGCGGGAACATTTCTCCGCAAATTCAGACAGCTTCACGATACTTGGACAAAAGGAGCATTTGACACACACCTTCGTTCCCTGTCTCTTTTTATGGAGCTCCTTTCGGATATAGCCGAGGAAACCTCCAAAAGCGGGCTTGCAGGCAGATTTTCCGATATCTCCGAGGGAATTATGTACATCGAAAACCATTTCTGCGAGGAATTCACCGTGGAGGATCTGTGCGAGCTTTGTGCGGTAAGCCCCGCAACCTTCAGACGGCATTTCAAGGACTATAGCCCCTATTCCCCCATCACCTACAGAAATTTCCTCCGTGTAAAGCGAGCAAGAGAGCTTATTCTCGGTGGCGAATACAATGTCACGGAGGCAGCGCTGGCGGTGGGCTTCGATGACCTTTCCTACTTCAACAGAACTTACCGTAAATTCTGCGGTGAGTGTCCGTCCGAAACACTGAAATAAATTAAAGCTCCGCTGTGCGGAGCTTTTTTGTTGTCAGTTGAAGTCTGCGGGAAGAAATTCCACGGGGATATAGTCTGTAACATATTTTTTCAGAATCGGAAGGCTAAATGCTCTGCCGTAGTATGTCCGCACACCGTGTCCGAGAGCAAGCTCCTCCGTGTAATCCGACATAAGATAAACCGTGTTTTTGTAGAACGCCGAATTGAAATGGTACACCGTGGGAATAAATACGGGGTTTTCCACAACGGGTCTTCCGTCGTTTTCCGAAACGATATCAAAGCTTATAATTCCGCCGACCATATTGTAGGCATACGCCTGCTCAGCGGCGAAATTCCCGAGGGAATACACACAGAGCGTGCGGTTGCCATCCTTTCCCGTGAGCCATTCGACCTTCTGAATAACGTGGGGATGATGCCCGATTATGACATCAACTCCGCAGTCCGCAAGAAGCTGTGCAACCCTTTGCTGCTCGGCGTTGGGCTTGAATGCACCTTCGTCACCCCAGTGAATCGAAGCTATGACGAATTCGGATTCGGACTTGGCTTTTACGGTCTGACGGATGATATCTTCATCATTTATATATGGAATCGCAAGCGGTGAGGATGCACCCTTGGTAATTCCGTTGGTGGCATAGGTGTAAGAAAGGAAGGAGAGCTTAATGCCGTTTTTCTCAAGTGTTCGCACGGTGTCATAATCCTCGGCGTTTTCGTATCCGCCTATCATAAGACAGTCCTGCGATTTCCAGAATCTTATAGTGCTTTCAAGTCCCGAAGCGCCCTTGTCAAGCATATGGTTGTTGGCAATGTTGATTACATCATAGCCTACCTCAAGAAGGTCAAGACCCACCTGAGTGGGACTGTTGAAGGTCGGGTAATAGCTCAGAGGCTTGTTGCTGTCCATTACGGTTTCCTGATTTATGAAGGCTATATCGGCAAGTGCGACTATGTCCTTCACTCCGTCGTACATAGGAGTAAAATCGTACTGCTTGCCGTCCCTTGCGAGGCTCTGCGCATCACGGACATTTCCGTAGTAGATTATGTTGTCACCGCATCCGATAAAGCTGATTTTTTCGTAGGTGGGCTCTTTCGCTTCCTCCGTTTTGTTTACCTCTTCGACCTTTGGGGAAGGCATCTCGGTCGCACCGCTTCCGGGTGTTGGCATCGGAAGAGCTTCGTCCTTCGGAGCAATGTCGTGGGGCAACGAAGCCGTACTGTCCGCACATCCGCACAGCACCGTTACCGCCGAAAGCATCAGGACAAGTAATAAAGATTTAATTTTCATATATACATCCTTTGTAATTTCGTTACACTTTTATGTTATCATATTTTTACCTGTATGTCAATACAATATTCCCACGCGGGAAAACGGAAAAGAGGTATATCAAAAATGAAGAAAAAGCTTCCCATCATAGCAATAATCGCAGCTCTTGCGGTATGTATTTTTATAGTCACGAGCGAGTTCGGGGACAAAAAGGAAAAGGCAAAGCAATACGAGAGTCTTGCCGCATCCGTTTCGGATGAAGCCCTCCCCGAGGCTATGGGCAAGACCTACGAATTCATCCAGACCAATCCCGAGAGCGGTCTTGCGGTGATTTACACCTTTGAAATCTCAGAAACGGACGACGGCACCCGAATCGGCAGAATCATAGCGGACAGCAGTGCCGAATCCTACGAAATAATCTGTGCCGTGCTCCGCGAGGAGGATGCTGAGGTATTCATTTTCGGCAGATATGCTGAGGGTGAGCTGAGTGGTGCGGACTTCTCTGCGGGAGATGTACTTGCGAGGTTACATTTCAAGGATGGAAGGGTTATTCCCGAGTGGGTTGGACTTCGGGATGTGACATCGGGGGATGTTGTGGCGAATTTTTGATTTTTAAAATCCTACATAACAAAAAGGATGTGCAACCGTTTGGAAGCACATCCCTTATTTTTGTTTTTTAAAGCCGCCCGACAGAATTACTTTGCAAAATCCGTCTTTCTGCTTTCTCTGATAAGATTAACCTTAATCTGTCCGGGATATTCAAGCTCGTCCTCAATCTTTGCGGCGATGTCTCTTGCGAGGAGGGTCATATCGTCGTCGCTCACCTTTTCGGGCTTAACCATTACGCGGATTTCTCTACCTGCCTGGATGGCGAAGCACTTGTCAACACCTTCGAAATCTGTTGCGATTTCTTCGAGCTTCTGAAGTCTCTTGATGTAGGACTCGAGGTTTTCGCGTCTTGCACCGGGTCTTGCCGCGGATACCGCATCGGCTGCCTGAACAAGCATCGCAACAACCGTCTGAGGCTCAACATCGTTGTGGTGAGCTTCGATTGCGTGGATAACATCCTTGCTTTCGTTGAATCGTCTTGCGATGTCAACACCGAGAGTAACGTGAGAGCCTTCGATTTCGTGGCTTGCCGCCTTACCGATATCGTGGAGAAGACCTGCACGCTTTGCAAGTGTGGAGTCAACACCAAGCTCGTCCGCCATAATGCCCGCTATGTGTGCTACCTCAATGGAGTGAATAAGTACATTCTGTCCGTAGCTCGTTCTGTAACGGAGTCTGCCGAGCATCTTTATAAGCTCGGGATTGATGCCGTTTACACCTGTCTCAAATGTAGCCTGCTCACCGGACTGCTTGATAATGGTCTCAACCTCGCGTGTGCACTTTTCAACCATCTCCTCGATTCTGGAGGGGTGAATTCTGCCGTCGCTGATGAGTCTTTCAAGCGCAAGTCTTGCAATTTCACGACGCACGGGGTCGAAGCAGGATACCGTAATTGCTTCGGGTGTGTCGTCAATAATAATGTCAACGCCCGTGATTGCTTCAATGGACTTGATGTTTCTGCCCTCACGACCGATGATCCTTCCCTTCATATCATCGTTGGGAAGCGCAACGGTGGAAACGGTAGTTTCGGCAACCTGATCGGAAGCAAGTCTCTGAATCGCAAGAGATATGATGTTTCTTGCCTTTTCGTCTGCCTCTTCCTTTGCCTGCTGCTCGATTTCGTTAATCTTTACAGCCATTTCGTGACGTACCTCAACCTCAACACGGTTAAGGAGATATTCCTTCGCCTGCTCGGTTGTGTAGCCTGAGATTTCCTCGAGCTTCTCTCTTTCCTTTGCACAGAGCTCGTCGATTTCCTCGTACTTCTTGTCACATTCGGCTATCTTTGCCTTGTACTTTTCTTCTGTCTGCTCGCACTGTTCAATCTTCTTGTCCAGTGTTTCTTCCTTCTGCTGTGCTCTCTTTTCAAGGCGGGCTACCTCGTTTCTGCGTTCCTTCGCTTCACGTTCAGCCTCGTTCTTGAGCTTGAGGGCTTCTTCCTTTGCTTCGATAAGCGCTTCCTTTTTCTTTGTTTCGGAATCCTTCAGCGCTTCGTCAAGGATTCTTTTTGCTTCGTCTTCAGCGGATTTGATCTTAGCCTCGCCGATCTTCTTTCTGTAGAAATATCCCGCAAGGATACCTACAACAGCACCGACAATAAGGCCTATGACAATCCCAATTGCGATTTCCATACGCACCTCCGTAGTACTTAGAGCACGAAGACCTGCGCACAAGAAAGTAAATACATTCCGAGAGCGTGGAAAAACCCCGAATACGCCGTCCGTGAGCATTGCACAAATTCCGTGCGGGACAGTCGCAGAGGCATCTTTGCCCTTGAGCCGAAAAATTTTTACTTTGTCTTACAAAAATAATATTCAATTTATCCTTCCGCCATTCGCTCCGCAGAAGGCTAAAACTTCATATGAGAAGTATATTAAAACGGGAATACCCGAGAAATAAAAGAAAAATATTTTAATAAGAGTGCACAAAACCAGTGCCCTTGAAATAATTCTTTATCGGGGTTTCACGACGGGCACATCCTATGCCCTCGCTATATAAATATGGGATTTTACCCATAAACAAAACTATCCGATAATGATATTGTAACGCAAAAAAGCAAAATTGTCAAGTATTTTGTGTTAATTTCAGAACTTTTTGCGAAAAAATATCATAATTTCATCAACTCCGCTTGCTTAACATAGTCACGGGGAGCCATTCCCTTATATTTTCTGAATTCACGGCTGAAATAAGCGGCGTCCTCATATCCGCACATCCGCGCGGTTTCTCCCACGGAATACATTCCCGAGGACAGAAGCTCCGCACCTCTCGACATTCTGAGATTTTCTATGTATTTCGACGGTGAAACGCCGTAAACCTTGCCGAAAATGCTTCTGAAATATTCGGGAGTAATACCGCAAAGCGACGCAAGAGAGGAAACCTTGAGGCTTTCCTCGGTGTAGCAGGTATGTATTTTTTCCACGGCGGGAGCGATAACGTCCCGCTTTTCACCGGAAACATAGCCGAGAGAGTATTCGTGCTGAAGTATTGAAATAATCTCGCAAAGCCGTGACTTGCACTTCATTTTATATCCCGCGGCGGCATTCATAAAGTATTTGTCCGCCTCACGGAAAAGCTGAAGTATTCCGCTGTGGTTTTTGACCCTTACGCAGAAGGGAGAAAACGCACCGTCGAAGTCAATCTGAAAGTTTATGGCATAGCAGGGCGTATTTCCCTTTTTGCTTGTAACATTATAGTCCGAGCCCTTTGGAAGATACACAACGGTATTTGCCTCCGCCTTCACCGTTCTGCCGTCGAGAAAGGAAAAGGTACATCCGCCCGAGGGGTAAAACACAAGACCGTGGCTTTTTCTGTTTCTGTGGATGGGTGTGCCGTTTCGCACCTCGGCACAGAGGACGGTTTCGGTTATTGTAAAATCGTGTGTCATAAAGTGTTCCATAGAGATTCACCCCTTTTCTGTTATATTATCACATCTGTTTTGAAAAATCAACAAATTTTATAAAAATTGCGTTAATTTGTTTTGAATTATCCAAATAACTTTGATTTCTTCATTGACTTCCACCGCATTTCGGCGTATTATATAATCGAAAAATCACCTTCGAAGGGCGGTATTATAATCTATGTTCTGCGATGTAAAGGAAAAGCTTGCCGTACAATTTAAAAATCCCGAATGGATAACGAGTAGCGGAAAAGAAAAGCAGGAGCTTGCGGAAACGGTGAAAAGATTGTTCACCGAAACAGACCTTCCCCGTGCGCTCGCAAAGGCGAAAACTCTTGAGCTTCTTGTAAACGAGGGACAGATTGCCGTCGACAGGGAGGATTATTTTCAAGACAAGCTCAATGTTGTGGGAATTCTCGGCGGACAGAAATGGACGTGGCACAACAAGGTAATGAGCAAGCACTTTGCCGATATGCGTGAATTCTGGGATTTTTCCTCAAGGGTCGGTGCGGGTCGCTCGGATGCGGATTACGGTCATCTGACTCCCGACACAAGGGCACTTTGCGAGCTTGGATTTACCGGCGTAATCGAAAGGCTGAAGCGTGAGCGTGACCAAAAGGCGGAGCTTTCGGAAAAGCAGAGGATTTTCTATGAATCCGCAATTATCACCTGGGAATCATCCATAAAGCTTGCAAAAAGGCTTTCCGATGCGGTACGCCCCTATAACACGGAATGTGCGGACTGTCTTTCGGCTCTTACCGAAAGAGCACCCGAAACCACCTACGAGGCTATGCAGATAATATGGCTGTTCTTTGCTCTGCACGAAATCATCACGGGTGAGCGTTGCCGTACTCTCGGAAGAATGGATGTGCTTCTTTATCCCTTCTACAAGAAGGACATCGAAAGCGGAAGATACACCGACGGACAAATCCGTGAATTTATGCGTTACTTCCTTTTCAAGATGTGGGCGGCACACATTCCCTTTGACCTGCCCTTCACCATCGGCGGTGAAGCTCCCGATGGAAGGAGCGAGGTTACAAACGCAATTTCATATATGATTGTGGAAATATACGACGAATTGGAAATTCACAGCCCGAAAATCCACGTCAGAATTTCCGACAAGACTCCCGACAGCTTTACAAAGCTTGTGCTTGACTGTATAAGACGGGGTCACAGCAGCTTCCTTATGATGAACGATGCCGTTGCCGTCAAGGGTCTTATGCGTGTGGGAATAGAGGAAGCGGATGCAAGAAATTACGTTCCCGTGGGATGCTACGAAAATGCTTCGTGGGGTGTGGAAATGCCCTGCACGGGTAACAGCGCAATTGCTATGCCCAAGGCGATAGAGTATGTAATCACGGGCGGTAAGGACCTCTCATCGGGACGGCTTATGACATTTGACACAGGCATTCCGCAAAGCTTTGATCAGTTCAAGGATGCCGTAAAGGCGCAGATTCGTGCGATTCGTGACAGAAGCGTGGAATTCATAAACGCCATAGAAAAGCATTATCCCGAGGTAAACGCCGACCTTTTTGTGTCGGGGCTTTGCGAATATGCGGTAAAGGCGGGAATTGATGTATTCGAGGGCAGTGCAAAATACAACAACAGCTCGCTGAACTTTATGGGCATCGCAACGGTTGCGGATTCGGTTGCCGCCGTTAAGAGGATAGTTTACGATGAAAAGAAGGTAACCCTCTCCGAGCTTTTCGATATACTGAAAAGCAACTGGGAGGGCAACGAGGATTTGCTTACCTATGCAAAAAATCTTCCCGAAAAGTACGGAAACAACGAGCCTCTCACGGACAGCCTTATGAAGGAATTCACAGACTTTATCGGAGAGATAACCAACAACAAGCCCAACGGCAGAGGCGGTGTGTACAAAGCGGGATGCTACAGCATTGACAGGTGCTTCTCCTATGGCAAGGGCATAATGGCAACCCCCGACGGAAGAAAAGCAGGCGAGCCATTCTCAAAAAATCTCTGTCCCGTAATCGGAATGGACAAAAAGGGCATCACCGCCGTACTAACCTCGGTTGCGAAAATAGACCACACGGCATTCTCCAACGGCACGGTGCTTGACTATGTGCTTCACCCGAGTGCTGTCAGCGGTGAGGACGGACTTTGTGCGATGCTGGGTATAGTAAAAACCTACTTCTCGATGGGCGGTCTTGCCCTTCACGGGAATGTATTCGATGCGAAAATACTCAAGGCGGCACAGAAGAATCCCGAAAAATACAAGAATCTTCAGGTGCGTGTCTGCGGATGGAACGTGTTCTTTGTGAATCTTTCAAGAGAAGAGCAGGATGCGTTTATAATTCAGAGCTCAAAATGATATAAAAAGCCTCGGCTTTCGGTGATTCCGTCTGCCGAGGCTTCATTTTTATAAATCAGATTTCCTTGCCTGCTACAAGGGGACCCTTCTCCTTTACGCATTCGCTGATTGCAACGAATTTGTCCTTGGAGATTTCAAGACCGTAGGAGCTCATATCCAGAACAAAGCCCGCATATGCCATACTACCTCTGCAGAGCTCACCGAGGGTTACCGCAACAATTGCGTGATCAACGCCTCTGTCCTCGAATTTTGAGTAAATCTTCTCCGCATTTCCGATATCCGTAAATGCACATACGAAGCCCTCCTCGGGAGGACTGTTCCGCTTGGGGATGCTTCTGAGATTAAGCTCCTCGCCGAAAGCCTCAAAGCCGTCGTCGCCCGGTGCTATGAGAATGCTTTCGTCCGATGTGCCCATTGCCTTCATAATTTCCCTTGCGGCATCAAGAGCCTTGGGAGTGTAAAGAGTTGTGCCGTTCTTACCCTCTCCCATATGGAGAGCGTACACAAGACTTCCCGCAAGTGCACGGTAGCCGTTTTCACGGGCCTTCTGCATTGCGGAACTGAGATTTGCGTATTCCTCGCTGTCCGTTTTGTCCGCAAGGAGATTTTCAAGTCTGTATCTGTACTGAAGCTCACGGAGGAAATAGCCTCTTGCGCTTCTGCCGGAAACCTCAATAAGGTTTCTCTCGCCCGTTTCGAAAAGGTCTGCTGTATCAAGCTCTGCGGGAGTAAGACCGTTGTCAAGTCTTATTTCTGAAAGTCCGCAGTGAATTATCTTGTCAAAGAGCTTGTCAATTTCACCGTCCGAGTATTCCTCAACGGTAACGACAGCCTCGCCCTTGCCCTCAAGATAGTCCTTAAGAGCACTTGCGCGTGCCTTGTCCGTCTGGATTTCGATTCTGCCGTCCGCACCCGCATAAGGGAAGCCCTTATCAAAGCCCGCATCGTTCAGCACGAAAATTTTCTCAAGTCCGAGAAGTTTTGCGAAGAGTGCCTTCTTAAGTGAAGTGAGCTCTTCGGAATCGGGATTCTCTGCCGAAGCCTTTGCCGCCGCTTCAAGAAGCTCCTCGTAGGATTCGGGCTTTCCTGCGGTCTTTACGGGCATTTCTCTTGTGATTATTTCATCCGTTACGATTTTATATACCTTGCCGATATTCTCGGTAAAATCCGCCTTCAGCATTTTGCCGTAGAAGTCGAGAACTATCCAGGTTTTCTCAAGGGATTCCGTGGGAGCCTTCTTTACCGAGGCGTAAATCTCATCAAAGTCCGCATCCGAAAGATGCTTTTCAAGGTACATTGCAACCTTTGCAACTGCCGCCTGACCCAGCATAGAAAGCTTTTCCTCGTCGTTCTCAAGCTTTGAGTAAACCTCGTTTCTTGCGTATTCAACAACAGCCGAGGCATCGAAGGATGCTCCCGCCATAAGGGGAAGCTGCATATGTGCCTCAACGGTACCGAGAGATGCGGGGAAATGCACTCTGAATCTGCCTCTGAATGCGGCAATGCTCTCGCTTCTCATCTCGTCCGTGATTTCTGTTTCGATGTCGGCAGGTGCTTCCTCTTCCGTGTATTCCGCATATTCCGTTGTTTCCTCCTCGTCCTGCGGGAAGGAATCGAGGATAACATCGGACTCCTCGGGATATTCCGCCTCATCAAGCAGGTCTGCGGGGATTTCGTCGTTTCTGCCGAGCTTTATTTTTTCAAGAATCTTATCGAATTTATCAAAAAATCCCATTATGTCCCTTTCCTTTCTTTTGTATTTCCGTTTGTATTTCCGTTTGTCTCTCAGCCTCCGAGAGCCTCTGACATAAAGGTCTTGCCCGCCATAAGCATATCGAAGTTGCCGATTACCTTGTTTACGCTGTCACGGTTAACATAGAACTCGCCCTTACCGTCCACCGTGAAGAATACCTTTGTGGTGGAGATATCGTAGAACTTATATTCATAGGTTCTTCCGCCGCGTGTGGTGAAGGTATAGGACAGCACCTCGTTGGAGGTATCATAGGAATCCGCCTTACCCGTAAGGGTTACAAGCAGAACATCGATATAGAACTGTCTGAAGGTCTTTGTGTCAACCGCCTTGCCGTCCGACTTCTTCTTTACGACAAGCTCCTGCTTTTCGCCCTCAAGAAGGAAGGTTTCGTGGGATTTTCTTGTCTTTACGTCTATGCTTGCAAGGTTGTCTATGTTCATCTGGAAGATGTACTTATCCACAAACTTAAGAATATCGTAATCAAGGAACTCAACATCGGCACAGGGCACGGAGCAGATTGTCATCTGTGTCATATTCATTGCGTAGTAGTGGCCTCCGTCCTCGGTTTTGTTGCCGAAAATAACCTTGTAATCCTTGCCGTCATATGTGTAGTGGATTTCGTGGGAGGGCTTCACGAAGCCGTACTTCTCAAGGATTTCCTTGAGTCTTGCCTCTGCTGCCGCCTCGTCAAGCTCTGCACCTGCTTCTACATTGTAAAGTCCGAAAAGGTCGGATTCCACAACGGATGTGCCCTGAAATGCACAGAGCTTCTGAAGTATTGTATCCACCACCGTCTGTGCAACGGTATATCCGCCGGGATATGTCATAATATGTGAAAATGCAACGCCCGAGCCGCTGTCGTACAGATCCTTGGGAGCAAGCTCGAGATTTACCTTAAGCTCGCCGTCTGTTATAAGCTTTATGTTGTCAATCGTATACATAGCCTGCTGCTCGATGGGAGGGCAGAGCATGGGGACGATGAAGTCGTCGGGAGATGCGAGAACGCACTGCTCTATCATTGTGTCAATAACGTAGATATGGGGCTTTTCCGAGCTCTTGCAGTAGTATGCCGCCCCCGTGGGAAGCTTGTCTCCGATGTAAACCTGCTTCTTCTCGCCGTCGGTTGTGGTTACGATAAACCAGGTATCCGAAATTCCGCCCGCAAGACCGTACTGTGAAAGGTCCTCGGAAGGATTCTGCACCTTGGTCATAGAGAGCATATTGCAGGTGTTTACGTAAAGATAAGAGAGCTTTTCCTTGTCGAAGGAAAGCATTTCTCTGCCCGCAAGGATAAGGTTTTCCGCGATGGGGTCCATATAGAAGGCGAAGCTTCTCTTTTCACCGCTTACGGGATCCACATTCTGAATTTCGATGGTGGATACCTTTTCAAGCGGAATTACATCGTAAATATAGGGTCTGTCCTGAATTCCGAGAAGGTCGCCGTCCTCGTCGTATTTGGCTTTGCCCGTGCTTTCCGTTACCTCCCCGTCATCACCGAAGATGTTTACTATTCCGAGATTTTTAAGAACAACGGCACACACAAGAAGCACAACCACTGCGGAAGCTATCACTCCGATGAGGGTAAGCTGTCTTTTGAAGAGGGACTTCTGCTTGTTTGTATTTTCCATAGGGTACTCCTGTTTATATTACTTGCGTTTTCTTCTGAACCATACCACCGTTCCCAGAACCACAAGAATAAGCGGGAAGAGTGCCGTTACGAAAACTGTCATTGTGTTTGCGTCCTTCTTTGTGATATCAAGGTAGTTATCGCTGAAGGGCTTTGTGGGAATATCCGAGACGATGGACTTATTGCCCAGGCTCTTGAGGATTCCGTAGAAGAAGTCCGTGTTACCGTATGCGGAGTTCTTTGCGATTGCCTCCTCAAAGATAAGCGCAGAGCCGACAACAAGAAGACTGCCTCGCTTTTCGTTCTGATTTTCGTCGTAGGCGATTTTACTTGAAATGGCAACCACGGGAACGTTGGGAGCCGCCATTTCAGCCGCACTTCCGTCCTCTGCCACGCCCACGATTTTACTTTCGGGGGATGAAACTATAACGGGAGCGGTATATTTGTCTGCGTTGCCCACAATCTGAAGGGGTACGCTGTAGGGAGCGATAATCTTGATGCCCTTTTCCGTTACGGACTTGTGCATCTGATACTCGAAGCTGGTGTTCTCGCCCGCACCTCTTGTGATGATAAGACCGCCGTCCGAGCCTACCGTGTTAGCGGTTGTATCGGAAAGAACCGTCTGAGGAACATAGGCTATACCGAAGTTCTCCTGCATAACCTCACGAAGCTCGGGAAGATCCTTTGCGGAGGAGGAAAGCACCACCATAACATCGCCGTAGTCCTTCTGGATGTAGTTCTTTATCTTTTCGATTTCGTTTGTACCGCCCGCTTCCTCGGCCGAATAGCCTGCGAAGTCCTTTGTGGGCTGATTTATTATAACAAGATCGGCATCGGCGGGGATGTCGCCCGTCGCAAGGTCAACGGCACCTATTTCGTAGCCCTGCTCTGCGAGAAGGTCGAGGATGTAGGTGTATCTTGTGTTTCCGTTTGCGTCCATATAGCCGATGAATTCATCGTGGCCTGTGGTGAAGTATGCCTTGGATTTTCTTGTGTTTGCCACCTGAAGAATGTTGGAGGTAATCACCTTTTCACCGTTGAAGCCGTAAAGCTCGCCTGACTGCTGGAAGGTGAAGAAGCCCTTTATCTGAATGATTTTCTTCTTGCCCGTTGCAGGACACACTATAACGACAGAGTCGTTTCTTATGGTGTCGTTGGTGCTGTTTCTGTAGGCGTTTGCCGCGGCGGGGCTTGCTACCATATCTATGTACTTTACGTCCACGAAGTCAAAGCTCTTCTTGTATTCCTCAGCGAGATACTTTACATAGCCGAGAGCATTTGCCGTCTGTGTGGGGTCGGGAATGTCCTCTCTCTTCTGAAAGAATACGATTTCCACGGGAAGGTCCACGCCCTCAAGCTGTGTCTTGCTTGATTCGGAAACCGTGTAAAATTCCTCTGTTGTAAGGTCTGCGTAAATTGAGTACTTCTGACCTATTACCGTCAGCATAATATTGAAAACGAGAACAAGAGCCACAAACACGACGGACAGCACGATTGCCACAGAGCCGTATTTGAATTTTCTTGACCCGAAAAACTTTTTTGCGTTCATTTTGTTGTTCCTTTCTGTATTCGTTCCGTGTTATGTGAAGACTTCTTTTCCTCAGCTCCATCTGCGCTTTTCGTACACGCGCACGGAAAGGAAAAGGAAGATTACGGAAAGGCTGATATAATATACGATGGAGGCAAGGTCAAAGATTCCTACCGTGAAGGGCGTGAATCTCGAAAGGATTGCAAACCATCTTACGGTGCCTGCGATAAAGTCGTTGGGGATGTAATTTGCGAGCATTGAAATACAGATAAGTATGAGAATTGCGGCAATTGTGGAAATTGCGGCGATAATCTGGCTTTCTGTGAGTGCGGAAATGAAAAGTCCGATTGCGATAAACGCCGCACCTATAAGAAGAATGCCGACTATATTTCCGAGCACCTCGGCGTAGTTTATGTTCTCTGCGAATTTATCAAGCACAGCGAAGTGAAGCACCTCCGAAGCGAGGAAGGTTATCGCAAACATAGTGAATGCCGCAAAGAACTTCGCAAGGATAATACCCGAAATGCTTACGGGCGAGGTCAGAAGAATCTGCTCTGTCTTGAGCTTTCTCTCCTCCGACATAAGCTTCATTGTAAGAAGCGGGATAACGATAATGAAAATATAGAGAAGAAGCTGGAAGTATGTAGCCGTTGCGGTAGTATTTGAGAGGAAGGTGAATATGGAGAATATAATGCCCGACATTGCCATAAACACAGCCATAAAGATATAGCCTATGGGAGATGTAAAATATGAGAGCATTTCTCTTTTGTAAATAGCTCGCATCAGTTGTTTCCTCCTTCCGTGCCTTCCGCCTTGCCGTCCTTAACGAGAGATATGAAGATATCCTCAATGCTGGAGGCACAGGCTTCAAAGTTGAGTATTGCAAGCTCACGGGCGGCGAGAGTAAAGAATATCTTCTTTCTTATGTCGTCCGAGCCGTCTGCGGTAACGATATATGCGTGGCAGTCCGCCTCATCGAATTTCTCGTCAAGAAGAACAGCCTCCGTAACGCCCTCGACGGTCTTGAGTGCCGAGATAACCGTATCGGGATTTCCGAGCACCTTGAGCTTTGACTTTGAGGACACTCCCGAAATATCGTCAAGCTCCTTTGCCGTGGCGTTTGCAACGATTTTGCCCTTGTTGATAACAACAATTCTGTCGCAGACAGCCTGTACCTCGGAGAGGATGTGCGTGCTGAGAATAACCGTGTGATTCTTGCCGAGGCTCTTTATAAGGTTTCTGATTTCGATAATCTGAACCGGGTCAAGACCAACCGTAGGCTCATCGAATATAAGCACCTCGGGGTTGCCCACAAGTGCCTGAGCAAAGCCTACTCTCTGTCTGTAGCCCTTGGAAAGGTTGCCGATGAGTCTGTGCTGAACGTGGGCAATCTTTACAACCTCACAGATTTCGTCAATGTGCTTTTTCTTATTGAGTGTGGACTTTTTAAGGTCATACACGAAATTGAGGTATTCTCTTACCGTCATTTCAAGATAAACCGGCGGAATTTCGGGAAGATAGCCGATTTTCTTTTTTGCCGCAATAGGATTCTGAAGAATATCAATACCGCCGATAAGGCATTCGCCGTCCGTTGCGGAGAGGTAGCCCGTGAGGATATTCATAGTGGTACTCTTACCCGCACCGTTAGGTCCGAGGAAGCCGACGATTTCACCGTCATTTACCGTAAAGGAAATATTGTCAACCGCAAGATTGGTACCGTACAGCTTGACAAGGTTTTTGATTTCAATCATAGTGTTTCTCCTGTATTTTATTGCATAACTGCACTATTTTACATTAAAGATAATAATACAAGGATAATGATAACACAAAATTATTAACTTGAATTGAACATTGGCAAAATTATTACATATTCCGATGTGTTTCTTCCGTGACAAAAAGAAAAAAAGACCGCCTCCGCAGTCTCCCAAAAGCCCGTTATTCATTATTCATTAT
>JAFYPA010000127.1 GCA_017560085.1 Clostridia bacterium | reverse complement strand
CCCGGACTTGTGGATATCCACGTCCATATGAAGGGCATATCATCCGATCACTTCGGAATTTCTCCCGATGCTGTGTGCTTCCCGAACGGTGTCACAAGTGCGGTTGATTGCTCGGCATATAAGGGCACAAGGGAAACACTTGATGCATTCTCCGTCAAAAATCGTGTGTTCGTTGTGCCAAAAATCGTTGACGACAGAGCGGTGTTTGACGAATGCCTTGAAAAAATGCAGGTCTACGCAGACAAGGTTGTCGGCATAAAGGTGTATTTCGATACGGATAATAAATCCGTAAAATCAATAAAGCCCCTGTGCGAAATAATCGACTTTGCGCAAAAGCAGGACTTGAAGATTATGGTACATTGCGCAGGCTCACCGGTAACAATGGCGGAAACCCTGTCCGTTCTTCGGTGCGGAGACATTCTCACACACTCATTCCACGGAGTGAAAAATACTGCTCTTGAGGATAATTTCGAGTCTATGAAACAAGCACAGAAGAGGGGCGTAATCATAGATTCGGGCTTTGCGGGATGTGTGCATACCAATTTCGATGTGTTCGCAAGGGCAATAGAAAGCGGTCTTATTCCCGATACCTTGAGCACAGACATCACCAATTGCAGTGCCTTTGTAAGAGGCGGTCTTTACGGTATGGCATCCTGCCTTACAATCGCAAAAAAGAGCGGAATGACAGAGTACGATATCTTAAAATCCGTAACGACAAACGCCGCTAAAGCCGTAGGAATGAATGCGGGCACACTTAAAATCGGCGGTACAGCCGACATCGCAGTTTTTGACGAAAACGGCGGTGCGTGCGATATGACGGACAAGGACGGAAACAGATTTTATTCGGAAAACACATATCGCTGTCTTATGACAATATCCGATGGTGATGTATTATACAGAGCATTTTAACGAAAATCGGAGGAAACTATTATGGATAACAGAACGGCATTTATAACCGGAGCGGGCGGCTTCATCGGAAGCGAGGTTGCAAAAACACTTGCAAGAAGCGGAATCAAGGTTGCGGTATGCGACATAGACGATGAAAAAATCAAAGCAACGGTTGACAGCATCACAGCCGAGGGCGGATGGGCAAAGGGCTATCTGTCCGATGTATCAAATTCCGCGGATATAGAGGGAGCAATGAACAAAGCCGCCGAGGATATGGGCGGACTCGACATTATGGTTCACGTTGCGGGAGGCTCATCAAGAGTTGCGGGTCCCGGAAACTGGAAGCTCCTTGTGGATCAGGAGGACTTTGTTATAGAAAAGGTAATTGCCGTAAATCTATTCGGCGCAATATACGCTTCCCGTGCGGCGGCAAGAATTATGATAAAGCAGGGCAGAGGCGGTAAAATCATCAACTTCGGCTCGACGGTGGGCGTAAACGGACTTCGTTGCTCGACGGAATACGCGGCATCAAAGGGCGGTGTTATGTCCTTCACAAAGGCACTTGCAAAGGAGCTTGGCGAGCATAAGATAAACGTAAACTGCGTAGCACCCGGTGTTGTATGCAGACACGCCGACGATGAAACCGACTGGACAAGACAGTATTCCTACGGTACAAACTTCCTCGGCGAAAAGTGTGTGCCCGAGGATGTTGCAAACCTCGTTGAATTCCTCGCATCTCCGAAGTCTAACTTTATCACGGGTCAGACCTACATAATAGACGGTGGCAGAAGCCTTGCAATGAAGGGCACACAGGAATAATATCAATTCCAAAGGAGAAAAAACTATGAAAGCAATGCTTGTGGGTGAAAACGAAAGTCTTGTATGGACAGACGTTGAAGACCCTATAATAAAAGACGACGAGGTACTGGTAAAAATACACGCCGCAGCAATCAACAGAGCGGATATACTTCAGAGAAAGGGCACATATCCTTCTCCCGAGGGCTGCCCTCCCTGGCCCGGACTCGAGGTTGCGGGAACAATAGAGTCGGTCGGCAAGGACGTACCGAAGCTGTCCTCGTGGAAAATCGGAGACAGAGTTTGCGCACTTCTCGGTGGCGGAGGCTATGCACAGTATGTTGCCGTAAAATACGATATGCTTATGCCAATACCTGCGGGACTTACACTTGAGGAGGCATCATCGCTTCCCGAAGCCTATGCAACAAGCTATCTCAACCTCTTTATAGAGGGACATCTGGAAAAGGGACAGACAGCGTTTATCCCTGCGGGAGCCAGCGGTCTTGCCTCGGCGGCGATTCCTCTTGCAAAGGCATTCGGTGCGAGAGTCATTACCTCGGTTCTGTCAGATGAAATCGCGGAAAAAATCAAAAATCTCGGTGCGGATATTATCATCAATTCCACAACGCAGAATACCGCAGAGATTCTCGAAGCTGAAGAAAAGTCGGGCAGACCCGTAAATGTATCAATGGACTGCCTGTCCGGTGAAATGCTCGGACTCAGCCTTCCCTATATGGCAAGAGGCGGCTATTGGGTAGTAATCTCCACTCTTGCGGGAATAGAAACAAACGTAAAGCTCCGCCCGCTCCTCACAAAGGGACTTCACCTTGTGGGAAGTATGCTCCGAAACAGAACACCCGCATTCAAGGCTGAGCTTCTTTCGATGCTTGTAAACAACGTATGGCCGAAATTCGAAAGCGGTGAGCTTCGTCCCTCGGTATACAAGGTGCTCCCCATAGAGCAGGCAAGGGAAGCACAGGCGATTCTCGAAAGAGGCGAAAACATAGGCAAGGTCGTACTCAGAGTGTGCGACTGAAAATACAGTAAAACAAAAAGGACAGACGTAAAAATCTGTCCTTGATTTTTTGTTTAAAGATGGAAGCTGTAGCCCCTTATCTGAGCCTTGTCCGCGTCGTCCATAATGTAGTTGACAACGTAAATTTCACCGTCATCAAACTGTACCCATCCCGTATATCCGAGGTCGGGCGTTTCGTTGAAGTCGTGGTCGAGAGGGATTGTTCTTACCCTTTGTCTGCCTCTTTCCTTCTCAAGTGCCGCCGCATCATCAAATATTGACATAAACACATTGTCACATCCGATAAAGGGAAGCCCCGCCGCATTGTGGTAGCGGTATGTCATAAGAATTCTGCCGTCCGCAAGATACCCCGCAACAGGTCTGTGACATCCGGGAATCGGCATCTTGTATATGCCCTCCCAGGTCTCACCCTTGTCGTGGGAAATGCACTTGAGTCCGTCAAGACCGAGGAATGAATTCTCTCTCATAAACGCCGCAAGGTCTCCGTTTTCAAGCTCGACAATTGAAACCTCGCAGAGCTTGTATTCGGGACTTTTCGCAATAGTGATTCTGTCCGACCAGCTTTTCCCGCCGTCGTCGCTGTACCACATATGCTGTTCAAGATTTCCGCTGCATCCGAAGCTGCCTTCACCCTCAAAATGGCTTGCGTAAATAAGCCTTCCGCATTTCAGCTGTAAAAGCTTATCGGGAACAATACCGCAGAAGGGAAGTATTTCGGGCTCACTCCAGCTTTTGCCCTCGGAATCGGCTCTCCACAGGTAGCCAACTGCACTTCTTGTCTCCTTGCCGTTTTCGTCGGTTTTGTAGGTGACTCTGTCGCAGACAATGGCAAGAGTGCCGTCATTAAGCTTTGAAATTCTCGCACAGTTAAAGAAGTCGTCCTTTGTTGTCTTTTCCGTAAGAGGGCGCTTTTTTGACCAGCTTCTGCCTCTGTCCGTGCTTTCCGTGAGCATTATTCTCGCATCCGTTCTGTCACCGTGGTGAGCACATTCGGAAAATACACATATTAGCTTTCCGCCGTCTGTCAGAACAACGTCCGGCCACGCCTCGTAAACAGAGGGGTCCTTTGATACAATGTGCTTTGTAATTTCCATATCAGAATACCATTCCCATCTTTTCCGCTTCAAGCACCATAAGAGCCTTTTCTTCGTCCGTATACTGTCTGAAGGGAACAAGACAATTGCCGACCTCGAAGCCCTGCTTCTCAAGCATAGCCTTCACAAAAGGAATACCCTCGAACTTGTGAAGTGCGTAAATTATGTTTGTTGCAAGAATCTGATTTCTTCTTGCTTCATCAATATTGCCCGCCTTGAAGTTGTCGTAAACAGCCTTTATTGTCGGAAGCATAAAGTTGTAGGTCGAGCCTATACCGCCGTCAGCACCCGCACAAAGTCCCATAAGAAGCATTTCATCGGGACCGTTTATTACGTTCATTTCACCGTGGGTAAGCTCCTTTACCATCATCATTCCGTAATAGTCGGAGCTTGTCCATTTGATTGCCGTAACGTTGTCTATTTCATGAAGACGGGCGGCAAACCTTGCAGACATATTAAAGCCCGCATTTGTGTTGTAATATATCATTACGGGAATATTTACGGAGGAAGCAATTTCCTTGTAATAATTAAAAACATCATCCTCGCTGTACTTGTAGAAGAGGGGAGGAATTGCTGAAATCGCATCCGCACCGACAGCTTCCGCATGACGTGCCAAGGCTTTGGCTTCCTCAAGATTTATGGAAGCTATATGAACTATTGCGGGAACTCTTCCCGATATCTGCTTTACCGCTTCATAGGCAAGAATTTCTCTCTGCTCTCTTGTCATGCTGACGCCTTCACCGGTAGCACCGCCGATATAAAAGCCGTAAGCACCCTGATTTATGAGATGCTCCGTAAGGCTTTTGAGAACGGGGACATTTACATTTTTGCTTTCATCAAAGGGGGTCACAAGTGCAGGCATTACGCCGCTGAATTTTATCATAGCCTTTCTCCTCCCGGTATTCGTATTTTATTTTTCAAAATTCCACTTAATGCTGTATATTTCCGCAGGACTAAGCTCGTGCTCCTTGGCATAGAACACCGTCATAATGCTTCCGTCGGAAAGCTCAACCGATGCGGGATAGCCTATATCCGCGCTGTGAGGCTGCTCGTAAATAATGTGGTCAATGTCCCAGGTTTCGCCACCGTCAAAGCTTATCATAGCTTTGACCGCATACGGTGCTTCTCTGTAGCCGTATACCGAAATAAGAGCACCGGAGGAATGGAGCATAAGATGTGCGGGTGCACCGCCAAGCTTCGATACCAACTGATGAGGCTTTGTCCATGTTTTCCCGCCGTCTGTGGATTCCGACTGGAACGTTGTGAATACAAGCTGCTTGCCGTTTTCCCACTTTTCAACTCTTATATGGCAGATTATCTTGCCGTCGGGAAGCTGTACCGCATGAGGCTCCCAGGAAACTCCCTCGGGGATAGCATCAATTCTTCCGATGATTTCTCCCTTTCCGTCGAGGGTGATTTTTGCAACGGTAATTCCGTTGTATTCTCTTGTTTTTACACCGGTGCTGTCAGTACCGACATAAAGAAATGTGCCGTCGTTTAGCACAATAGGACCATGAGGACATGATACGGGAGAGCGGAAAACCTCACCGAAGGTAATACCGTTATCGTAGCTTACTCTGTAGGTTGAGCCAAGATACTTTTCCTCCTGCTCGTCTGTGACATTGTCGATGTAAGATTCAATGTACTTTATTTCAGCCTCTGTCTTTCTGTCCATATATGTGGTTCTCGACCAGTTTCTTTGCATTTCTCTTGAGTTGTTGAAGCTTGTAACAATAACCCCCGATTCGCCGAAGGGACAAAGTCCCGCATCTCTGTCGTCAAGAGGTGTATCTATAATTGTCTGAAGGGGCGAAAAGGTGTTACCCTCGTCCTCGGAAACTGTCATAACAGCCTTTCCGAAGGGACATATATGATAGAGTCTGAAGCCCGAAGCCACAACCGCTATCTTTCCGTTTTTGAGCCTTGCAACGGTAGGCCAGGCGAAATAGTTGTGTCTCGAATCACGGTTTGACATTATAACCTTAGCGTTTTCAGTAATATTGATTTTCATAGTTGCGATCATCCTTTCTCGTAAACGGAGTTTTGTGCGACAGCACAAAATCTCCATCTGAAAATGAAGTCTTAAGACTTTATTTTCAGACTTAAACCTCACTTAAAAATTTAGCATAAAGCCTTGAATAGATAATACCATACAGAGCCATTTCCGTCAAGTAGCTGTTGGGACATATTTTCAAAAAAGTGTCCCGAATGGAAATTTCCCTGAAGGACATTGTTTTTTTGAAATCCGCTATTGACAAACACAGCCCGAGCATATATAATGCAGGTAACGGAAATCAAGCAATACACTTGAAATCAATGTCCGAACGGGAAAAGACAATGAACAGATATAACGCAAACGAGCATAACGGCAACAATTCCATAAAGGACTTCGGAGAAATGCGTGAGCTTTGTGCCCACGTCGGAGAAAAGCAGCTTCGGATTTTTCTTCAGCAAGGCTTTTTCAGACACGCCCCCAGCGCGGGTACACTGCACGAACATAAATACTGCGAAATTCACGTTGTCTTTGACGGCAGTATGAGCTTTCTTATCGAGGACGAAAAAATAACGGTAAACGCAGGGCAGGGGATTATCATTCCCAAGGGAGAATACCACAGAAGAATCCCCGACTTCCCGGAGGAAACCAAAATATGCGCCTTTCAAATTGATATGTACGCAAAGAGCGTGTCCGTTGAGAATCTTGACGGCATATGTGCACTTCTTCAAAACGAAATCGAGCTTTATAACCGAACGGGAAAATCGGTGAGCCTTTCAAATGTCCTCGGTCTTGTGTGCTCGTATTTCTATAAGGGAGTTGTTTCACCGCTGAAGTTTGTGGATGACAGAGACTTTATCATTTACGAATTCTTCGCAAACAACTACGATAAAAACGTCAGTCTTTCGGATATAGCCGCACAGCTGGGACTTTCGGAAAAGCAGGCGGAAAGGCTGATAATCAAAAGCACGGGAATGAGCTTCCGAAGGCAGATTGTGACAAAGCGGATAGAGTACGCATATATGCTTGTCAAGAACGAGGGAATCAGCCTTGCAAGGGCGGCGGAGCGAGTGGGCTATCAGTCCTACAGCGGATTCTGGAAGGCTCTGCAGTCCTACGAGGCGGAAAGGGCGAAAAAATCGTCCGAAGCCTGAATTTCAGCCGATTTGTACTATCAAAGCAAAAAAATATGTTATATAATAAAACAAAAAACAAACGAGGTAAAATACAATGAAACAGCTTTTCTTTGACGATATGAAGCTTCTTCGCCGCGAAAATCTCAAAAGAGACTACGGCGAGCCCGAGTGCATTTCCGTATACAGTGACGGTGTCTGCAGCTCCGATTTCCCGATTCGTGTATTCAGACTCGAGGACGGCAGATACAGAATGATATACACGGGCAAGAGCGTTGACAAAAGCTTCCCGCACCTTAAAATGTTCTCTGCAATCAGCGAAAACGGAATCGACTTTGTCCCGGAAAAGCTGTGGGACAATCCCGAAGAGCACGGCGTAATGTACCCCCACGAGGTAATGCCCATCGGAAACGCGGAAATCGGCTTTATATATGAGGATGATTATTGCGATAAATCCGAAAGATACAAGATGCTGATGTTCGATGCAATATTCGAGGAATTCGACTTCCACAACGATGTTTACACATCCCCCGACCTTATCAACTGGACAAAAATCGAGGGAGCATCCTGGGCAGACGAGGCAGAGCCTCTTGTAAGCGTGTTCTACAATAAGCACAAAAAGTGTCATACCCTTATGGAAAGACCCTACTGGGGAACAAGACGCCTCGGCTTTAAGGAAACGCAGGACTTTAAAAATTATACTCCGTGGAAAAACATCATGAATATGGACTCGGAGGACGATGTTCTCGCAGAGCTTTACGGAATGTATGCCTTTGAATACGACGGACAGTACATAGGTATTCCCCATATCTACAGAAAGCATCAGCCCCAGAGAAACGCAAAATACCACGACGGCGTTGTGGATACACAGCTTGCCATCTCCTACGACGGTGAATGCTGGAACAGAAGCCTTCGCAAGCCCTTTATAGGCTACGGCAAAAAGACCTTTAACGGCAGGGAATACGACAAGAATCTCATATGGGTATTCAGCGTGCATAAGGCAGATAACGGCGACATTCGTCTTTACGTTGCAGAATCAGAGCTCGAGCACGGCCCCGCATTCAGAAATCCGGGACACGGAAGAGTGTTCGTATACAGACTCCGCAAGGACGCATTCATCTCTCTCTCCACAGAGGAAAAGGACAAGGAATCAGTTCTTGCAACAAGAGAAAAGATATGGAACGGCGGAAAGCTTTCCGTAAACCTCAGAGCGGAAAAGGCAACTCTTGCAGTGTTCTATGCGGATGACCTTAACACTCTCGCATTCAATAAGCAATACCCCGGAATGTCCCACGAGGACTGCGTTGAATTCTCCGGAGACTGCACAGAATGGATTCCCGAATTCAGAACGGGCAAAACCTTTGACGAGCTTGTTGGCAAGACCGTAATCTTCGAAATCAAAATGCAGAACGGCGAAATCTTCTCGCTTTGCGGTGACTTTACCGACATCTACAACACTCAGGCGGCAAGATACAGAAAATGGGGCACTATGCCGACAATATAACCGACAGCGGATTTTCGTACACAAATTGTAAACTAAAGAGCAAATAACATTATTGACAAAGCAGATTCTCTGTGTTATAATCGTGATAGTTAATGAAGTTAACAAATCACCCCGAAAAGGAGATAACTATGGATAATATTTTTGAAAGCGGCAAATTCTTTGTCGGTGCAAACTACTGGGCTTCCAACGCAGGTATTCAGATGTGGAACAGATGGGACGAGGAATGCGTAAAGCGCGACCTTGACCTTCTCGCCAAGGCTAATGTAAAGGTAATAAGAATGTTCCCCCTGTGGCCTGATTTTCAGCCTATTGAAAACTACAGAAGCGGACACTGCAAAATCAGAGCCATCAGCAGAGATGCCGTAAAAGCAATAGAAACACCCGAGGATCTCGCAGGTATAGACCCCGTTATGGCGGACAGACTTGACGTATTTCTCGACCTTTGTGCCGAGAGGGGAATAAGGGTTATTCTCGGTCTTATCACAGGCTGGATGAGCGGAAGAATGTACATTCCGAGAGCACTTGAGGGGCTCAACCTCTTTACCGATGCAACCGCACTTCGCTGGGAAATAAGATACGTAAAATATCTTGTAACACGCTTTAAGTCCAAGAGCGCAATTGTTGCGTGGGACCTCGGTAACGAATGTAACTGTATGTACGACTGTGCAAATCCCGACGTGGCGTATACATGGTCTTCGCTTATCTCCAATACAATCAGAAGCATAGACAACGAAAGACCCGTAGTTTCCGGTATGCACAGCCTTAAGCCCGAGGGCAACTGGACGTGTATGGATCAGGGTGAAACCACGGATATTCTCTGTACACATCCTTATCCCGCATTCACACCTCTTTGCGATACAGACCCCGTAAACAGAATGAAGTCGGGTAATCACGCCGTTGCGGAATCCGTCTTCTACAGAGGATGCGGACAGAAGCCCTGCTTTGCCGAGGAAATCAACGTTCTCGGTCCGATGTTCGGAAACGACGAGGTTGCCTGCGCAAATACGGATATGGCTTTGTTCGGACTCTGGGCACATAACTGTCTCGGCTTTATGTGGTGGTGTGCGTGCAATCAGAGTATGCTTACCGATACCCCCTACGACTGGACAGGTCTTGAGCGCGAGCTTGGTCTTATTTATCCCGACGGTACTCACGTTCCCATGCTTGACAGAATGACCGCATTCTCATACTTCACCGAAAAATACGGCAAGCTTCCCGAAAGAATCGTCGACGCAACCTGCGTTCTTCTTTACAATCAGGAAACCTGGGCACAGAGCTACGGCACATTCCTTCTTGCAAAGCAGGCAGGACTTGACGTTGAATTTATGTGGCACGAAAACAAGCTCCCCGATTCCAACGCATACCTCGTTCCCGGACTTCAGCTCTATGTAGAGCCCACAAAGAGACTCTGGGACGATATCCTCGCAAAGGTTGAAAACGGCGCAAGCCTTTACATTTCGATGGACGGCGGTATGATGTCCGAATTTGTAAAGACCACAGGCTTCGAGGTTGTAACAAAGTCCAGAAGCACTCACGCACACACAGCAGAGCTTGACGGCGTTAAAATCGGTATCAACAGCCAGTTCGATATGGCGCTTTCCGCAAAGACCGCAAAGGTGCTTGCAACAAACGAGGACGGTACACCCGTATTCGGCGTAAATGAGTACGGCAAGGGTAAGGTTTACTTTGTATCCTTCCAGCCCGAAACCTATGCCTCAAAGACTCCCGGCTTTGTAGACGGCGAAAACGCAAGAGATTACTACCGCATTTATAAGGCAATGAATCTCCGCAACCCCGCAAAGGTGGCATCGCAGGAGGTTCACACAATCGGTATGACAGAGCATATCATTGACGATAACTCAAGATATCTCCTTCTCATAAACTACGAGCCTATGGTGCAGGAAACCGTCGTTTCCACAGGCGACTACACAGCAACGGAAATTGACAGCGTTGACGGAAACGTTAAGCTTGATTCTGCCGAAAAGGGTACATTCAAGGTAACACTTCCCGCAAATACGGGCGTTGTTGTCAAGATTACAAAATAAAAAACTGTAACATTACGGTGCCTTTTTAAAAGGTGCCGTTTTGTTATAAATAAGGGAAGAAAGTGCAGCTTTTTGAAAAAATCAAAGTTGACATCCGAAGCATAAAATGGTATAATTTCAAAAAGACTCATCATAGGAGAATCAAAAAATGTGTGAAAAGGGAACATGGGAAAAAATAGTCACCACAAGAAGATATCTTCACCCACCTAAATCCGAAAACCTTGTAACACTCTGGTCAGAGGGCAAAATCACCTTCGGCGACAACCTCAAGGGTGCGGAGGACGACTTTTATGACACCATAACAGCGGGAGGTCTGTGGCTTGCATACGGTGATGACGACAGTCAGCTCGACTTCAAGACCGCAAAACAGAACGTCCTTGACGGATATATCCCCGTGCATTCTCTCGGATTCGAAGCGGACAGCATCGGAATAGGTCTTGAAGCATTTTGCAGCACAGACAGAGTAACGACCTGCTATGCCAAAATTACCGTGAAAAATCCCACGAAATCCGCACAAAAGGGCAAGCTCTCAATTTTTCTTCGTAACGGCACGGAAAAGAAGCTTATCTACGGTGCACCCGATATTTATGTTACCTATGCCCCCGATATTTCCGTGTGGAAAAACGCACCATCAACCTTTAAATGCACAGGCAAAAGCACCTTCTCCGACGGTGAATTTTATCTCAGCATCTTCGGAAATATTCCGCCTTCGTGGAACTCCGAAAGGGGAGCAGTAAGCCTTGAATATGAGCTTTCACCCAACGAAGAAAAGGAAATCATCCTTTCATTCTCCAAATCAAATCCGCTTCCCTTTGACTATGAATGGGAAAGAAATGCGGTTATCAGCTTCTGGGAAAACGAAATAACAAAAATAAAAAATCTCCCCAAGGGCATAAAGCCGAATTCCGAAAAGATAACCCTCATAAAGAGCCTTACGGTACAGATGCTTCAATGCTTCTGCTACTACAAAAACGGAAGCACCCTCATCGCAAGGCAGGGCGGACTTCAGAGAAGAACCTGGCCGGGCGAATTCTTCAAAATGCTTGATGCTCTCGGAGCACTCGGTGATTTCTCCGATTACATAAAGCCCGTAATTGCAGGATGCTTTGAAACCCAGCAGGCGGAAAACGGCGAAATCCTTCCCGACGGAATCGCGTGGGCAAGCATTACGGGATGTGTGCTTCATTGCTATGCAAAATACACTCTTCTCGGGGATAAATGCTTCTACGAAAAATATAAGAATAACGCATACAAGGCGTTCAAGTGGATAAAGCATCAGCGCTCACTCTCAAGAGACGCCGGGGGCGAAAGCGGAGGAATCTTCCCACCGAGGCGTGCAAGCGACTGGCCGCACATCGTACAGAACTGGGCGGTTACAGATATCCCCACACTCTGCGGACTCGAATTCTACCGTGACGCGGCAGAGCTTTTCAAAGATGAAAACATCGAGGAAATCCGAGAAGAAGCCACCGCCTACAGAAGCGCAATGCAGACTCTTTTCGACAAAGCAACCGCAAAATACAAGGACAGCGACATCTTCAAAATCCCGCTTTCACCCAACGACGACGATGACCTTCTCTTCAACGAATACAGAATCCCGAGAACAAGAGTAGCCCACTTCATAAGATACGGCTTTGCGGATATCAGCCTGATTCCGAAGGTTGTAAAATGGCTTTCCGACGAGGGCTTCTGCAAGAACGGTCTTTACACAAAAATGAAAAAGCACAACCCCAATCTGTGGTATCTCACAGAGCCTGAGGAATCGTGGCTTGTAAGCTTTATGATGGCGGGGGATTACGAAAGGGCAAAGGAAACCCTCGATGCAATCCTGAACCTCACCGTCTCCACCGAATATTACACCGTTGAACGGTATATGGACAACGACAAATATTTCACACCGTGGAGCCCCAACGCCAGCGGAAACGCAAGAATCATCAATATGCTCTTTGCATATTACGATGTGATTGACGAATGAGATTCGAATAAAAACCGTATTTCTGCTTATTGACTTTTGTGCGCATCTGTGCTATCATATGAGCAAATTATTATACTCGTAAGGAGATAATTATGGAAACCTTAAAATTTGACCTTTCACGCAATGACGGAAAATTCAAAATAATGCACGCCGTTAACAACGGACCTTGCCATAACAGATATGCCGGCACTCCGAGAAGAACCAACTTTGAAGAATACAAGGCACTCGGGATTCCTTATGCAAGAAATCACGACGCATCCTTTCTCGATGCCTACGGCGGAGAGCATACCGTTGATATTTCAGCGATTTTCCCGAATTTCGATGCTGATGTAAGTAGCCCCGAGTCATACGATTTCACCTGTACTGATGAATATATATCCGTAACAAAGGACGCAGGCACGGAAACCTTTTACAGACTCGGTCAGAAAATCGAGCATACAATAAAGAAATACCACACAATGCCCCCGAAGGATTTTAAAAAGTGGGCGGAAATCTGCGAGCATATCATAAGACACTATAACGAGGGCTGGGCAGACGGGTTTTATTATGATATCCAATACTGGGAAATATGGAACGAGCCTGACCTTGCCTGGGACGATGCGCCTCCCGTTAAAAAGCTTACATGGGGCGGAGTAAAGACAGAATTTTTTGACCTTTACGAGGTTGCGGCAAAGCACCTGAAGTCCTGCTTCCCGAAGCTTAAAATAGGCGGTCCCGCACTTGCAGGCAACGAGGAATGGGCAAGAGAATTCCTCTTTGAAATGAAAAAGCGTAATGTGGAAATAGACTTCTTCTCCTGGCATATTTATTGCGATTGCCCCGAGGCACTTGTCGGCAGAAGCGAAAGAATCAAGAAGCATATGGTTGATGCGGGCTATGAAAATGCGGAAAGCATTCTCAATGAGTGGAATTACGTTCACGATTGGTCTGACATTGTTACGGCATTCAGAACAATAATCGACACAAAGGGCGCAGCATTCACAATGGCGTGCATGAGTGCGGCACAGCATTCGTCAACGGATATGCTTATGTATTATGATGCAAGACCCACCCTTTGGAACGGACTTTTTGACGGAATAAGTCTTAAGCCCATAAAAGGATATTATCCCTTCAAATGGTTCTCTTACCTTTACCGTGAATGCGAAAAAGAGGTGCTTTGCGACAGTTCGGCAGAAAATATATATACGCTGTGCGGTGTTGACAAAAACGGCAAGGCGGCAATTATTGTAACCTATTACAACGATGCCGAAGGTCTTTGCGACAAGGATATCTGCATTGATATCGGCAGAAACGGAAAATATGAGGTATACCGCATAGACAACGAGCACAGCCCCGAGGACACAGAAAAGTGCGACAAGCTTAATTTCACACTTAAGCATAACACAAGTCTTTTTATAAAAGAAATATAAAACAAACAAAACCGTCGGAGAAAGTAAAAATCCCCGACGGTTTTCCGTTTTCAGTTATTCTTCATCGTAAATGCGATTTTCCGACGGCTTGAAAAGCTTTTTTCCCGAGGGAAGCAGGGTCTTGTATATCGGGTCTGAAATTTCCACGAAATCAACTTTTTCAAAGCAGTCGATTCTTTCGCCCGTCTCAAGAAGAAATACATCTCCGACAGCCTCAACAATTCCACCTTTTTCTTTAAAGGCTGAAATTTTATCAAAAGCCTCTTCCGATAGTGTTACGCCGTCCGTAAGAATCAGCCTCTTCATTCCGTCAAGGAATCCGTCCCAAATCATATACGAATCGCAAAGCTCGTAATCAAGATGTGCTCTTATTATGCCCGTATCCCTTGCAAAGTCGAAAATGTCAATTCTCTTAACCCATATATCCTCAAGCGGATAGTAAACCGCCGTGTCAATAATCGGCATTTCTCCGCTGAGCATACCCGCAAGCCTCTTGTAAAGTCCAATGGCTCTCTCATAATTTTTAGGGTCGTTGTGAATTAAAGAAGCGCCGTTGGAAACCGCTTCGAATACGGCATTACCCGCATTTTCCTCGTAAAGCTCAAGAGCCGCCTCAAGACCGAAGTCGGTGCCGTAAAATCTTGCGGCGGAGGAAACTCTCTTGCAAAGCGAATCGGAACGACCGAAATCACCGAGATGCGCCCAGCCCGTCCAGCGTGGTGTGATGTTGTACTTCTTGCAAAGCTTCACGGCATCGCTCTTGTTAAGGCCGTCAATATCTCCGACAATACCCAACGGCATAGCACCTCGTGTATCCGGGAAATGCTTTCTGATTATCGCACATACCTTGTCTGTAAAAGCCGTGAGCGAATCCGCATACCACTTCTCACGGTCAAGCTCGGCTCTTCCGCCAAAGCCGACGGACGGCATAATATCCTCGGAAAAGGAGCCGAAATCCGTTCCCCACGCCTTGTTCAATTCCTCAATGCTTCCGTATTTTTCCTTCATACGGCAAGCGAAATCCTTTCGTGCAAGAGCATCACCGCACCATTTTCCGGGATGGGTGTGAGGGGAGGAGAAGATATACTGCTTTACACCGATAAGATAGGTGTACTCACCGTAGTCACCGTATATTCCGAAATACAGAAACTTAATTCTGTCGCCGTATCTTTTTGCAATCTCACCGTAAACGTGGTCGTAATATCCGAGAAGCCTTTCGTCCCATAGACTGGGGACGCTTCCCTCTGTGCCGTGCTCAAGGCACTTGAGCTTTGTTATCTCCACCCACGCAGGAATATGCTGAGGCCATACGAAAAGCGCGGGCTTAAAGCCGAGAGCTTCGATTCTTGCGAAATCTCTGTCCACTCTTGAAAAGTCAAGCTTTCCTTCTTCCTTCTCAAGACAAGCCCAGACAAGACGAGTTTCGATATATTCAACACCCGCCTGTGCAATGACCTTTACGTTGTCACCCTCAAGAATACCGAGAAGCCCGTTTGCCTCTATTCTCTTGCCCTTGTCGGTTTCAAGGTTTATATGTTCACGGGGAATGTGTCTTGTATGTATATAGCACTTGCTCATAAATTTCACCTCGGAACGAATTTCACACAGACATTATACAACCGTTTTACTTGTTTTGCAATATGTTTTAACGAAAAAATACATATAAAAATCCGTCGGAGAATTTTGCCACCCCCGACGGAAAATTTTACTTTGAATGCACCGTTTTTTTTATAATATCGTCCTGAATAGGCTCTGCAAGATTTACAAAGAAATCCGAATATCCGCTGACACGGACACGGAGACTCTTGTACTTCTGAGGCTTAAAATCTGAAAATAACGGGCTCCTGATTCGTCACGTATTCGTATATTCTCTTTCCGTTCTTTTCGTGCTCGGAGAGAAATATATCGGTTCTGTCATATTCCGTTGGAACAATTGTTGGGTAGCAGTTGCCCGCAAGCACCTCACGGGTAAGCTTTTCTATTCTTTCGTTCACTTTTATCACCACACACGAAGTATAGCAGAATCAAAGTGAAATGTAAATTCAAAGTATGATTATTTTATATTTATGATTCTTAATTAAAATGGCAAAACGCTCGGGCTTTTCCTGCGCCCACTTCAAAAAGCTGTTCATCAAAAAATACGGCTGTCTGCCCGTAAAGCAGGTAACGGATATGAGAATGAAATACGCAAGAGAGCTGCTGTCGGTAGGCAAATACTCCGTAAACGAAATTTCCGAAATGTGCGGCTTTGAAAGTGCCTGCTATTTCTCGGTAAGCTTCAAGAAAATCCACGGTGTTTCACCGCTTGCCTTTGCAAAAAGCCTTACAGAGCCGAATGTAAAAAAATAAGGACGGCACCGCACTTTTTGCGATCTGCCATCCCAAAATACTTAATTCGTCTTCGGCATATAAACCTCGTGAGTAATTCCGAGCCTTTTGCAGTTGTCAATAACAAACTTCGTTCCGTGCGATTCTCCGTCCCAGAAGGCGAGAACAATGTCGGCGTTCTGTATTATGCTCATATTGCGAATAAGCGGAGCTCTGTTACCGTAAAGGTGATACTCGGGAAGAAACTCCGTGAGCTTCAGGTTGTGACTTATTGCATACATCCTTGCAACAGTGTCCACGCCTCTTGCACCGCCCGAAACAATTTCCGTTGTTCCCTCGGGTATAAAGGGGCTAAGGTCAAAATTCGTAAAGCAACGAGATCCTACTACCGCAACCTTCATTTGTTTCCTCTGTTTCCTCCGCTTTTTTGATGATGCATTAAATATACCACAGAATTCAGCTGTTTTCAAGTGGTGCTTCGGACTATTTTGAAAACTTTTATCGCATTTCTTTATCGTTGCCGTCGAAATTTCCCGAAAAGGGTCGGATTATTTTTGTTTTATAACCAAATTCGCATATCTGTACTTGACATATGGCTTAAATTGTGTTATTATATAGTATTATAGGATATCTATGAAAACTACAGAAAAGGATTGTTTCAAATGCTTATAAAAGAACTGCCGCGAGAGAACTATGAGGACTATGTTCTCAACTACACATACACCTCCGACAGCCACTACAAAGCAGAGCTGTGCGAGGACGAAAACGGATTTTCCTTTAAGTTCACCAAAGAAAAGCTCCCCGAAATTCTCGACCGTGACTGCTGCGATACACTCTTCCAGCCCTACTGGAACGAAGTGAGCGCATTCGGCGTTTTCGACACCGAGGAGGAAAGAGACCCCTATGCCGTTCTTGAGCTCGCAAGAGAGGAATGGAATAACAGACTTGTAATAACCCAGCTTCTGGTAAATCCCGAAAAAAGAGGGCAGGGCATAGGCAAAAAGCTCATTGACCTTGCAATAGAAATCGCAGAAAAAGAGGACTTTCGCCTTATAACTCTGGAAACACAGACCTGCAACATCCCCGCAATTGAGTTCTACAAGAAATGCGGCTTTAAGTTCGCAGGTACAAATCTTCATTTCTACTCCAACGATGACATTTCCGAAAACGAAGTTATGATAGAAATGGTAATGCTGTTCTGAATACAAAAACTCGGCGGATGCCGTGTATAAATACGGATATTTTTATTTGTAAATAAACCCGAAAGGACAAAATATATATGGACACAACAAAGCTTTTAAAACTTGCCTCTCTTATGTTCCCCGAGCTTACCGATGCCGATACCGTGGAATCACTTGAGGCTATGTTCCCCGAAAGAGGACTTTCCGAAAATGCCAAGGTAACGAGAATTGCTCCCAGCCCCACAGGCTCTATGCATCTCGGTAACCTCTACGGCGCACTTGCAGATGAAAGAATTGCTCATTCCGCAGCGGATGACGGCGTATTCTACCTCAGAATCGAGAACACTGACGACAAGAGAGAGGTTCCCGGTGCCGTTGAGAAGATAATCAAGTACCTCGGTGCGTTCGGTATCTCCTTTGATGAAGGCGCAACCAACGACGGCGATATGGGTAACTACGGTCCCTACAGACAGCGCGACAGAGCCAAGATTTATCATATAGTTGCAAGAAAGCTTATTCTTGAGGGCAGAGCATACCCCTGCTTCTGCAGTGAGGCTGACCTTGAGAATGCTCATAAAATGCAGGAGGAAAACAAGGAGAACTTCGGTTATTACGGTAAGTACGCAGTTCACCGTGATATGGATATCGACGAGGCTATTGCTAAAATCGAGGCGGGCGAAAGCTATGTTCTCCGCTTTAAGTCTATGGGCGACCCTTCTAAGAAGGTTGACTTCAAGGATCAGATTAAGGGCAAGCTCTCCTTCCCGCAGAATGATCAGGACTTCGTTCTTCTTAAGTCCGACGGTATCCCCACATACCACTTCGCTCACGTTGTTGACGACCACTTTATGAGAACCACCGACGTTGTAAGAGGTGAGGAGTGGCTTTCCACTCTCCCGTGGCATGTTGAGCTCTGGATTGCCTGCGGCTTTAAGATGCCCAGATTCTGCCATACAGCACAGGTTATGAAGCTTGATGAGGAAACAGGCACAAAGAGAAAGATGTCCAAGCGTAAGGACCCCGAATGTACACTCGGCTTCTACTTTGAAAAGGGCTATCCCGCAAAGTCTGTTATCGAATATCTTATGACACTTCTCAACTCCAACTACGAGCAGTGGAGAAGCGCAAACAAGGAAGCATCCTATAAGGAATTCCAGTTCAAGGCATCCAATATGGGTAACTCCGGCGCAATGTTCGACCTTGCAAAGTTCAATGATGTTTCAAAGAAT
Source organism: Clostridia bacterium (assembly GCA_017560085.1). Lineage (GTDB taxonomy): Bacteria > Bacillota > Clostridia > Oscillospirales > CAG-382 > SIG622. The sequence goes on along the minus strand of JAFYPA010000127.1, from coordinate 31,604 downwards.
ATCATCGCCGCTATGCCCGCAGAAGAGGTGTACGACGGAGTTGTTGAATGGGCAAAGGAAAACGACGCGGAATTCGCAAAAATCCTTACCGATAACGAAGCATATGCAAAGGCATACCTCGCAATCGGCAGAGGCGGCAAGAAGCCCAGAAAGGACTTCGCCTGCTGGTCTGAGGTAAAGAGCTTTGTTTCCTACTACTACGACGATATGTTCACCCTCGAGGACGCATTCCCCGAAAACGTTCCCGCTGAGGAAAGAAAGGCAATGCTCGCTGAATATATCACAATGTACGATCCCGCAGACGACAACAACGGCTGGTTTGAAAAGGTTAAGACCCTTTCCGAAAAGTACGGCTACACCTCCGATATGAAGGCGTACAAGGCTGACCCCGATGCCTTCAAGGGAAGCATTACAGACGTCTCCAATATCATAAGAGTCGCAATCACGGGAAGACTCAACTCTCCCGACCTCTGCACTGTTATGAATGTTATGGGCGTTGACAGAGTAAAGGCAAGACTTTCCGCACAGGCTTGATTGCTCACACGGGACTTAAAATAAAAACAGATATATTGATATAAAGGAGTACAAAACAATGTCAGAAGAAATACTCTCCAATTCCAATTTCATCCACGATGAAATAGACGAGGACATCGCATCGGGTATCTGCAAGAAGGTACACACAAGATTCCCTCCGGAGCCTAACGGCTACCTCCATATCGGCTCGGCAAAGGCTATATGGATTAACACAATGACAGCAAAGAAGTACGGCGGTCTCTTCAACCTCCGCTTTGACGACACCAACCCCGCAAAGGAGGACAACGAGTTCGTTGAGTCCATTCAGGAGGACCTCCATTGGCTCGGTGCCGACCCCACAGGCGGTATCTTCTACGGCTCTGACTACTTTGATAAGTGCTACGAGTACGCGGTAAAGCTCATTAAGGACGGCAAGGCATACGTATGCGACCTCTCTCCCGATGAAATGCGTGAGTACAGAGGTACTCTTACAGAGCCCGGTAAGGACAGCCCCTACAGAAACAGAACAGTTGAGGAAAACCTCGACCTCTTTGAAAGAATGAAGAACGGCGAGTTCGCAGACGGCGCAAGAACACTCCGTGCAAAGATTGATATGGCTTCTCCCAATATCAATATGCGTGACCCCGCAATCTACAGAATCGTTCATGTTACACACCACAGACAGGGCGATAAGTGGTGCATCTATCCCCTCTATGACTTTGCTCATCCCATTCAGGACGCAATGGAGGGCATCACACATTCACTTTGCTCCATTGAGTTCAGAAACCACAGACCCCTTTACGACTGGGTAATCGAAAATATCGGCGTTGACAACAAGCCCAACCCCAAGCAGAGAGAATTCGCAAGAATGAACGTAACCTATACGGTTATGTCCAAGAGATACCTTCGAGCTCTCGTTGAGGAAAACCTTGTTGACGGCTGGGATGACCCCAGAATGCCCACACTTTGCGGTCTCAGAAGAAGAGGCTATACTCCCTCCGCTATCTTTGAATTCGTAAAGCGCTCCGGTATTTCCACAGCTCTCTCCCTTTGCGATATCGGACTTCTTGAGCATTGCATCAGAGAAGAGCTCAACGAAACAGCCACAAGAAGAATGGCGGTTCTCGATCCCTTAAAGCTTGAAATCACAAACTTCGGTGACGAAACAGAATATTTCGATGTAGCAAATAATCCCCAGAACCCCGACGCAGGCACAAGAAAGGTTCCCTTCACAAAGGAAGTTTACATCGAAAGAGGTGACTTCTCTGATAATCCTCCTCCCAAGTTCCAGAGACTCAAGCCCGGCGGAGAGGTAAGACTTGCGGGTGCTTATATCGTTAAGTGCGAAGAGGTTATCTACGACAAGGACGGCAATGTTGAAAAGGTACTCTGCACAGCAGACCTTGAAACCAAGAACAATATGCCCCTTGACGGCAGAAAGGTAAGAGGTACAATCCACTGGGTAAGCTGTGAGCACAACATCGAGGCTGATATCAACCTCTACGAGCACCTCTTCACAATCGAGGACACAGGCTCAATCCCCGAGGATAAGTCCTTCCGTGACTACCTCAATCCCGAAAGCCACAAGAGAGTTACAGGCGCAAAGCTTGAGGAATCCCTTAAGGATGCAAAGCTCGGCGACAAGTTCCAGTTCGTAAGAACAGGCTACTTCTGCCTCGACTCCAAGCACGAGGGACAGTTCAACAGAATCGAAACCCTCAAGGACAGCTTCGGAAAGACACTTCAGAAGTAATGTAATATTAATTGAAGAATAAAGAAATGTCGAATGTTGTCGCAAGGAGAAATATATGAAGAAAAGAATGCTAATTGGGATTTTTTCTCCCTTACTATATTTTTGGATATACCATTTTTTGCGTTATTGTCCTTTGTTTGAATATAGTGAGAAATATGGTGCAATTCAAAATGCAATGTTATTTATACTGCCTGCTTTACCCGGTGTAGCGCTTGCCTTTCTGCTAGTGGAGGATTCTGTTAAAAAATATTTCAAATCAGTTGGAATATGTTTTATAATTTCTTTGGTTGTATTTATTCTTTATATTCAATCTGGTGTTGAATTGATGATATTTAGAGCAATTACAGGATATGAAGAAGGTTCTCCGGGGGAAGGAATTTTAATCCTTGTTACATTTATGTCCTACATCATATCTTGTTTTGTGGGAGTAATTATTTCTGGTATTATTACGGGGTGTAGACAAAATAAATCAAAAAATGAGTAGTTTTTTAGTTCTAACCTGACACGAACTTGACATCAAAAAGGTTTGCATCTAAACCTTATGTAAGGAACGACCCTTGTGTCGTTCCTTATTTTTTGCGTGAAATTATGAAAACGCAAACCGAATCGCCCTGCATAAAAAGCAACAGAAAAAGGAGAGTAGAAACCATACAAAGAAAAACGTAGGACAAACCTGCCCGAGAATATTAAGCGGAAGTCCCGAATAATCCCAGATATCCATACCAAGAATAAGATTAAGTACCACACCGCTTACAAATTCCGCACTTGTAATAATAAAAGCATAGCAAAGACTCCGTGCGAAAATGGGAGACCTTGTCGCAAGCTTTCCCTCAAGTGAATAAATCAAGGAAAAGCACAGCCCACCGAGAATAAGCATAGTAGGGTGAGTGTAGCCTCTCCACAGTATTTCCACAGTGCCGTAGAAAAATCCTCCCATAAGAAACACAAGGACTATTCTTGCGTGTGTTTTGCAAAGCTTTATAACAACCACCGACCTTAAAATAAAAATCACGGAATGTATTTTTCCGTGCACGCAAAAAAATATTCATTTTCACCGTGAGATTTTCGCACAAAGCACGTTCTGTATATCAAAGGAAAAACGCAGTAATGTTGACAATTACTGCGATGTTTGATATAATACTGTAAGCTGAAAAAGCGGAAAGAGGTTTTTATGACAAAAAGAAGAATCGAGCTGTCACTGCTTAATGTGCTGTTCTGCCTTACCGTGATAATGATTCACATTCTTTCATATCCCGTGTCACAGCTTGACATGGGCACGGCGGAATATACTGCGGTTATGCTTCTGTGGCGGCTGATGTCCTTTGTTGTGCAGGGCTTTGTTCTGCTTTCGGGACTTAAAATGTTTTTGACAAAAAAGGATACCGTCGGGTATTTCAAATATATCCTCGGCAGAATCATTACGGTGATTGTCCCTTATATAATCTGCTGTGTGGCGTACAATCTCTTTTTCCGCTATCAGTACGGCTACAGCTTTGAGGGAGTAGAATTCTGGAGCAAGGTCGCTACGGGTCATATGGTGAGCCATCTGTATTTCATTCCGCTTCTTTTGCAGTTCGACCTTCTGTATCCTCTTTGGAAAATCATAGTAGGCAAATGCACCCCGATAATAGTGGTTCCCACGGCGGTAGTTCTCAGCTGTATATTCGAGAGCAAATTCCCCGCAATGATAAACGCCTTCACGGACGGAGCCTTCCCGATATACAACGACCGCATCTTCACAACCTACCTTTCCTTCTGGCTTGTGGGATGCTACATCGGAAAATACTACGACACCTTCAGAGAAACCGCAAAAAAGCACTTTGCTACCGTCAGTGTCATATACGGAACCTCCACCGTGCTCTGTGCATTTCTGAGCTATTACCACTACAACGGCTTAGCCTCTGTGCCAGCAATGAACGAAGTGCACTATATCTACACCTTCGGAGCAATAATTTTTCTGTTGTGCCTTGCCATAAAGCTCCCCGAAAATACAGTCGCACACTTTCCGCTTCTTAGAGTCATAGACAGATTAAGCTACGGCATATACCTGTGGCATATGATGCTTCTGTACACGGCAGACGTCATTATAAGTGACCTTGCAATCAAGGGTCAGTGGCAGTCCTTCGGCTTAAGAGCAGTGTTCGTGTACGGCGGAACGATACTTGTACTGTTCGCCCTTTCAACAGTAAAAAGGCAGATATCCGAGAGGGTAAAGGCACTAAAAACAAAAACTGCGTAAAAAAGCCTCGGTGAGCTTTAATGCTCACCGAGGTAAATCTTTTTATATAATCCACAGAATAAATCCGACCCGACCGAATCAATAAGTAAATCCGCTCTTGACAAGACCGCGGATATAAGCGAAGGTTTCCTTCTCGCCCTTATCCCTGAGCATTACAAGCAGACCCTCAAGCAAATCCGAGGTTTCGGGATGGATGCTTCTTGTTCCCTTACCGCGCTCGAAGTATTCGATGGGATGGCTGTCCGTGTACTTGTCGCCCTGATAAATTTTGCTTGCCGCAACTCTGTCGCAGAACATCTCTATAACGAAAACAAAGGGCATCTTTACGGGCATAACTCTGCGCTCAGCCATATTGTAGTCCGTCCAGTATTCGAAGTGATGTCTGTTTCTGCCCTTGTGGTGAAGCCACGCTGAGGAATATCCGTGACGGTTGCGCTCCTCCTCATTGGGACTTCTCGTGCCAATGTAGTATTTTACCCCGGGAATGAATTCGGTAGGGGAGTACTTAGAAAGGTCGTGCATAAGACCTCTCCAGAGAATTCCGCATTTTGCACAGTGAGCAATTACCTTGTGTCTGTGCCTTGTTATTGTTCTGTAATGACCTATGATATTCATATGTAAATCCTTTCGCCGTGACTGTGTATCTTAAAGAAGCCAGATGGAATCGTTGCTTCTGCGTGCGGGTGCTTCTTCCTTCTTTTCCGAAGGAGCATCCTCCTGCTTCTTTTTTGCGGTGCCCGCATTTGTTACCTTCCGTGCGGTTGTCGGCTTTGCTTTTCTCGTTCTTGAAGGCTTGTCCGAATCCTTAACGCATCCGAGAATGCTCTCACAAAGCTTGCCCGCAGATTCCTCTGCATCGTCGGACTCACCGACAGAAGCAATCTTAGCCTCCTCGCCGAGCACGGAAGCGAGCTTCTCGCCCTTTCCGACCACAATAAATCCGTCTACCTTGCCCGAATCGAGCATCACCTTGCAATCGGCATAATCAATGCCGACCTCGGGATTCCCGGGGACAATCAGCGAATATCCGTACCGTGCGAGTCCATTGTTTATCTCACCGATAAGCTTCAGCACTGAGACCTTCGGAGGGGTCTCAAGAACAAGTGCAACGCATCCGCTTCTGCCCAGCTTTAGCATTTTTGATGCGGCGTAACTGCAGTAGCCCATTTTCTCGGCTGTCTGAAGCACCTTCTTTTTTGTATCGGGGCTGATTCCCATATCATTCTTCCCCGAAAGCACAAAGGACACAAGAGTCTGGCTTACGCCGAGTGCCCGTGCAATATCTGTCATTGTTGTCTTTTTCTGCATTTTATACTCCTAATAAGTATTAGTAACAACAGTATATCACACAACGAGCCTTTTGTCAAGACAAAAAAGAGAAAACCGGGGATTGCTCCCCGGAAACAAGGCTATTGTTTTTTAAAGGAATCAGCCACCGCAGAAGCAGCAGAGGAAGATGATAGCGATGAGGATGAGAAGCCAGGCATTATCGCCGCCGAAAGTATTAGCAAAGCAGTTACACATAATAGTATCCTCCGAGGTGTTTATTGAGTACCATTCGGTACTCTGCTATATAATATGCGAAGGCCGGATATTGCGACAGATGGATCCGTCATTCGCTCGGAGCCTTTTTAAGAAAGTACGGGTCACAAAAGAAAAATGCCCCGCACAAATCGGAGCATTTTACAAAATGAGTACAAATTAAGTTAGTCAAAAATTCTGATTTTACCCATATCGATATACATATCGAGAAGGTCTGTATCATTGTATCCGATGCGAACGCTTCTGCCGCATTCCTTGCATACAAGCACGGCGGCATCATTCTCAAGCTGAACCTCAATTCCGGGAGCGGTTTTGTTGTTTCTGCATTTGCAGGTAATGTTACCGTTATTGGCGCACTCCTCGATAAAGGTAAGAACAACCTTGATTCTCTCGTACATTTCAGCGGAAAGAATCTCTTCATCCGCACTTGCGTCGTCCTCCTCACCGAGAGCCATCATTGTACGAAGCTCCTTGCCGTTCTTTATCATAGCCTCCTTGACCTTATTCTTCTGACCCATAAAGCAAATATCAAGCCTTGTAAACGAGCACTGAAGAATAAAAAGCTCCTTCGTGAACATAGTCTCCGCAGAAAGCGTAAACGGATGAGGATGCGGACAAGCAACACAAGGAACAGAAAGCCTTACCTTGCCGTCCTGAGACAATGTTATCTCAAGCGCACTCTTCCCACAGTTAGGACATACCGCCCTTATCTTCCCACCGGACAAATTAAATACAGATATCTCCGTCTCAATTTCCGCACAACACTCACAGCACCTCGCTGCTACTGTAATTCTATTTTGTGTAAACATAGTTATAAATCCTTTCTTTTTTACGGGGGCTTCACTCGCGTTCTTAAGAATCCGAAGAATTCTTTAAAGTTCGCTTTGCGAACTTAAGCTCGCTTGCGAGCTTTACAATCGACGGCATCGTCGCAGATGGGGCTTGTGATTAGCCAATGTTACTGAAGGGCATTCCCGCATTACTTTTTATTAATTCAAAAAAACGTTATTTTCACATCTTTCGAAATAAAACAGATACTGCTGACAAAGTCCCGCATATCTGCCGAAGTATTCCGCGTCTGCTTTGCCGTCGTAGTACTTCTGGAGAATCCTCTTGACCCATACGTCAACGGGGAAGGAATCGTACTTGCGATAGGAGAAAAGAAGCACGCAGGATGCAACCTTGAGACCCACTCCCTTTATCTCCATAAGATACTTCGCTCCGTCCGCATAGGAAAGTGCATAAGGCTCGTTCAAATCTATTTTACCGCTTGCCACCTTGCTTGCGGCGTCGTATATGTACTTTGCACGGAAGCCCGTTCTGAGCTCTGCCATGGCACTCTCGCCCGCATCCGCAATTATTTCCGCACTCGGGAAGGAGTAATGAATTTTACCGCAATCGTCCGTGAATACAGGCTCTCCGTATCTCTCACAGAGATTTCTGATGATGCCCTTGATTCTCGGGATATTGTTATTCTGACTTATGATAAAGGAGCAAAGTGCCTCCCAATTGTCCTGATGAAGTATGCGTATTCCGCTGCCGAATTCGGATGCCTTTTTCAGTATCTCGTCGTTCGGAAAATCCGACGGAATTGCGGAATAGTCAAAGTCAAGGTCGAAGAAATCACGGAAAATACCGTTGAAATCATTCTCCTTGCAGTTGTGAAGCAGAATATCGTCTCCACTTTTTTCTATTTCAATAAATTTTCCCCGCGCGACTCCGCAGTAGTTTCCGCGCTCGTTTTTGTCAAAGCGGAAGCACTGACCACAGTCGAAAACCTGCTCGGGAAGGAAATTTTTTGCACTCTTTATGCGTGTAAGATTTCCTTCGAAAAATATGTTGTTCATTAAATTACCGTACTCTTTCGGAAATATTTATATATTATGCTTGAATTCTGCATAATTTCTGTTATAATGTCATTAGAAAAAATCAAAATTTACTTCCCAAAGGAGAGGAAATAAATCATGGATGAAAAAATATATACCATACCCGTCAATATGGCGTTTGAAAAAAAGGACGGCTGTCCCTTCTGCACACTCCTTCGCGATCTTGAAAACACCGAGCTTGATATAATCCTCGGTGCATCAATGATGGAGCCCGACGTCAGAATCGAAACCAACAAGCTCGGCTTCTGCGGCAGACACTTCGCAAAGATGTTCACAATGAAGAACCGACTCGGAATGGGACTTATGCTTGAAAGCCACCTTGACAGCATCGGAGATAAAATCAAGGCAAAGCCTTCAATCCTCAACCGTGATCCGGGTACAAAGGCGGCAGACTTTATGGATAAGCTCTCGGACAGCTGCTACGTCTGCAAAAGAGTAGAGGAGAAGCTTTCCAAGATGTTTGTAACCGCCGCATATCTCTGGGAGAGAGAAAAGCAGTTCAGACAGTACCTCCGTGAGCAGCCTTATATCTGCCTTGACCACTACAGAGAATACCTTCGCGTAGCGCAGAGATATCTTCCCAAAAAGCTCTACCCCGATTTTCTCGAGGACATAAACGAGCTTCAGATGAAGTACTATGAAAAGCTCTGCGGTGACGTTTCCTGGTTCTGCAAAAAGTTCGACTACCGCTATGACGAGGAGCCCTGGGGCGACTCAAAGGACGCCGTTGAAAGGGCAATTACATTCCTCACGGGTGACCGCTGGAAGGATACCAAATAAGCCGATTTTATCGGGGATGCAATCAGATTGCGTCCCCGTTTTGATTTTCTCTTTCGCTGTCCTCCTTGGCAAGCTCGTAGCAGAGAGTCATAAGAGTGTCACCAAGGTGAATGTTTTCGATTTTTACATTATATTCGGGAAGGCTGAGCTCCATGTTGGAGAAATTCCAGAAGCCGCGGATTCCCGCCTTAGCAAGAAGCTTTGCAGCCTCGGGAGCCTCCTGCTTTGGAAGAGTAAGAACGGCGATGTCAATTTTGTTTTCACGGCAGAACGCAGAAACATCGTTCATATCCATAACCGTAAGCTCACCGACCTTTGTTCCGATAACATTCGGAGCAACGTCGAAAAGCCCCTTGATTCTGACATTTCTCTTTTCGAAAAGAGGATTGTTGGCAAGAGCCCTGCCGAGATTACCCATACCGATAATTATAGCGGAATAGTTCTTGTCCACACCCAGAATATTTGAGATTTCGTTGTAAAGATACTTTACATTATAGCCGTAGCCTTGCTGACCGAAGCCGCCGAAGCAGTTGAGATCCTGACGGATAAGGGAAGCCGTAACATCCATCTTTTCCGCAAGATCCTTTGAGGAAATTCTCATAATGTTGTTTCGGATAAGCTCACGGAGATATCTGAAGTATCTGGGGAGACGTCTGATTACCGCTGTGGAGATTTGCTTTTCGTTTTTTTGATCCTTGTTCATCTGTTTACCTTTCAATATGTATTTCAGCGGTCCTTAACCGCTTTTTTTACTTTTTGTCGCAGTCCTTTGTGGCATATGCGTTAAGAGCGAGATTTGAAAATGCCTCAGTTCTCTTGTCCTCGGGTACAGCCATATATTCGTAGTAGGCTTGTGCACCCGTCATAACACCGTTGTCGCCGCAAAGCTTCTTCGGAGGAAGATAAAGCTCAACGCCGTACTTTTCGCAAAGAGAGGTAAGTGCCGTACGGAGATGTGAATTTGCCGCAACACCGCCTGCTATAACAAGCTTCTTTGAAGTAAAGCCCTCGCTCTCAAAGAGAATCTTGATTCTTGATGTAATTGCGTGAACAACCGCCTCCGTAAATGAGGAAGCGAAATCCTCGCGGTTGATTTCCTCACCCTTCTGCTCTGCCGTGTGAAGTGCGTTTACGGCACTTGTCTTAAGACCGGAGAAGGAGAAATCCAAGGGACAGTCCTTAACGTGTGCATCCGAGAATTTGTAAGCCTTATTGTTGCCGTCATACGTTGCCGCATCCATCTTGGCACCGCCGGGGTAGGGAAATCCGAGAAGCCTTGCAACCTTGTCAAAGCATTCGCCCGCGGCATCGTCTCTTGTCACACCGAGAATTCTGAAGTCCGTGTAGGAATCAACCCCGATAAGCGATGTGTGACCGCCCGAGGCAACAAGTGCCGCAAAGGGAGGCTCAAGCTTTTTCGTGCCGTCCTCACCGTTGTAAACCGTGTAAATTGCGGAGATGTGTGCCTTTATGTGATGCACGGGAATGAGAGGCTTGTTGTAAGCATAAGCAAGACTCTTTGCAAAGTTCACGCCCACAAGAAGAGCACCTATGAGTCCGGGACAGTTGGTAACTGCCACAGCGTCAATATCATCCATTGTAAGAGATGCATCGGAAAGAGCCTTCTCGCACACTCCGTAAATAGCCTCGGAATGAGCACGGGATGCAATTTCCGGAACTACACCGCCGTAAAGTGCGTGGGTCTCTATCTGCGATGCAACCACATTTGATAAAATTTTTCTTCCGTCCTCGACAACCGCCGCACAGGTCTCGTCGCAGGAGGATTCAATAGAGAGGATTTTCATTTTTGTTCCTTTTCGTTTGTTTCGTTTATATATTCGGCTAAAAATCAGCCGACGATTTCCTTGTTGTATAAAAGCCCGTTTTCTGTGGGCTTTTTGTAGTAATTTTTACGCGTTCCCACAAGAGTGAAGCCGTGCTTTTCGTAAAGCCCGATTGCGGGGATGTTGGACTCTCTGACCTCAAGAGTCATAAGTGTAATACCGTTATTTTCCGAATATTCGGTAAGAGCCGAAAGAAGCCTCTCACCAATCCCGCGCCGCCTGTATTCGGGAAGCACACCGATGTTGTTTACAGCACCGCAGTCAACGGAAACGTACATACCTCCGTAACCTGCAACAGCACCGTTTTCATTGTCGTATGCCACAAAATAAACAGCATAGTCACATGAAAGAAGCTCCTCAAGAGACCGCCTTGACCACGGCTCGGAAAAGCAGGTGTTTTCAATTTTCTCCATACCGTCAATATGGGAAGCATCAAGCCTTAAAATCTCAATCATCGGGACTCCTCATTTCGGAAAAGCTCGCGGATAACAATGTCAATCCCGCGCGAAATCTCATTTCTCGCTTTTTTGTAAACCTCTTCGTTGCCGCCAAAGGGGTCGGAAACATCGAAGGGAAAAGCAAATACCTTGTCGCAATACATCGGAAACGCCCCTATAAGAGCCGAAGCGTGTCGCGAGGTGATACCGATAACAAAATCAGCTTCCCTCATATCTTTTTCGGAAACATTTGCGGAAATATGCTCCGAAGCATCAATCCCAATTTCAGAAAGCACAAGATTTGCATTCCGCGAAATCCCGCTCCCATCGGAAGCAAGCCCGCAAGAATCCGCTACGGCATCAATCCCGTACTCACTTGCCCTTTTATTAAATATAGCCTCCGCCATAGGACTTCGACAGGTGTTGCCCGTGCATACAAAGAGTAGTTTTTTCATATATACCCCGAAAAAGTTTTAGTGAATAGTGAATAGTGAATAGTGAAGAGTTCAGGTTAATTTGCTCCGCAAATTTTCATTTTTATTTAAAATCGCAGAGTGCAAATTTTTAGGTGAATACCTTGAATTTTGGATAAAATAATTTTAATCCAATCGAAGAAAACCGAAGGTTTTCATCATCAACTATTCACTATTCACTCTTCACTCTTCACTGACGATTGCCCCGCAATCGTCAATATCCCATTCTTCCGTCCAGACTGTCATCGTCCGTAATCCAGTCTGCCACGTTATAAACGGTAAAGGTGTCCTTTGTGTTGCGGACAATAACCTTTTCAATGCCTGCATTGATAACAAGCTTCTTGCACATCTGACAGCTACAGGAGTCAGCTACAAGCTCACCGGTCTTGCCGTCTATACCGCAAAGATAAATTGTAGCTCCCAGCATCTGCTCACGGGATGCCGCAATAATTGCATTTGCCTCGGCGTGTACGCTTCTGCAAAGCTCGTATCTTTCGCCTCTCGGAATCTTCATCTGCTCACGAAGACATACACCCATATCCGTGCAGTTCTTTCTGCCTCTGGGAGCACCGTTGTAGCCCGTGGATACTATTATGTCGTTTTTTACTATTATCGCACCGTACTTCTTGCGAAGGCAGGTTGCTCTTGTCGCTACAGTGCAGGCGATGTCGAGATAGTAGTTTTCCTTGCTGATTCTTGTAAATTCTTCACTCATTTTATTTTCCTTTCACATTCCCTGCGGAACGTATACATTATAAGCTCTTTACGAATTCCTTAAGATATTTTCTGAATTCCTCGCCGTATTCGGGATTGTTTACCGCAACCTCAACGTTTGCACAGAGGTAACTCAGCTTGTTGCCCATATCGTATCTTGTGCCCTCGAATTCCACGGCAATCATACCGCTCTCTCTTGAAAGCGCCGCCATTGCATCCGTAAGCTGAAGCTCACCGCCGATTCCCCCGGGGGTTCTGTCCAGTATATCAAAAATACACGGCTCGAGTACAACTCTTCCGAGAATTGCGAGATTGGAGAAAATCTCGTTTTCCTTCGGCTTTTCAATCATATCGCTGACACTGTAAAGATTGCCCTCGAGATTTTCAACCTTGAGCGAGCAATATTTTCCGATAATCTCCCTGGGGACACTCTTTACACCCGCAACGGACTTGCCGTATTTTTCGTAAGCCTTGATAAGCTGACCTGTGGCGGGATTTTCTGAAATAACAACATCATCACCGTAAAGCACGGCAAAGGGCTCGTCCTTTACGAATTCCTTCGCCATACGGATAGCCTGACCGAGACCGCCCGCCTCGTGCTGATAGGTATAGTAAATGTTGGCAATTTTGTTTATGTCGGTAATGCTCTTGTAAAGCTCCTGCTTTCCCGATTCTATAAGCTTCTTTTCGTACTGAGGGCAAGCGGTAAAGTGTCGTTCTATGGCATCCTTACCCAAAGCGGAAACAATCAGAATATCGGTAATACCCGACTTTGCCGCCTCCTCAACAAGATACTGCATAGCGGGCTTCGCATCAATGGGAAGCATTTCCTTGGGCACAGACTTGGAAACGGGAAGCATTCTTGTACCGAGCCCCGCCGCTGGAATTACCGCCTTCGTAATTTTCATAACCTTAACTTCCTTTCGTGGAATGATTAAGCTTTTATTCTCCGACGGTAATATTATACCGCAGAGGAAAGATTTTCACTGCTGTCCGCAGGAACGGTAGCAGTCTCGTTACCGCTTTCGGTGTCACCCTTGTCAGATTCGACAGCGGAGGTATTTACCGTACCGACATAGCTTGACCTTGTAACGGATATATTAGCACCGCTTCTTCTGTTAAATACGGATACCACCTTGTCCGAAATGAGTGCCGTCTTTTTGCCCTTGTAAAGGAAGAGGCTCTTCTGTAAGCTTCCGTCCGAATCCGTACCGTCGTTAACCGTGTAGAAAATTCTCGAAAGCTTGTCATCCGCCTCAAAGGATTCCTCGGTAATAATGCCCTCGCAAAGAAGCTTTTCTCTGCCCTTGGAGTCCACAATCATGGCATTGTCGCCGGAAACCACAAGAGCAGTCTTGCCGTCCCTTGCGAAGCGTACAATGTCCGCATCAACCGAAAGCTTTACGGGTTCGGTGTTTTCCTTGCCGTATTCGGTGGCAAACAGATTGCCGTCAGAATCGGAGTATACAATGGTTTTTCCGTCGGGGGAAATATCAATAAGAGTCTTGTTTGTAAAGTTCATAATAAGGAACAGATCATTGTTCTTCTTATTCAGCGCACCGCTGTAAAGCATATTAGCGGAAACGAATGCAACGCGGTCGTTTTCCGAAACCTTAAGGCTGTCAATACGCATCGAGCCGAACAATGCTTCCTTAGTGCCGTCCGCCTTTATGCGGTAAGCAAGTCTGTTGCTTGTGTCGAAATAGTAGTGGGGGAGAATATCCTTCTGCAATACATCATATACCGCAGGAATTTCCTTGAAGGAAAGAAGATTGTGGCATACATTCTCGTTGAATCTGTAACCGAAAAGCGAGCTGCTGTCGGTGTTGGTGATTACATAATCGTCCTCACCGCAGGTGTAAAATACCGTTCTGTCCTCATACACAACAGAGAACGAGCGTCTGTCTGCGGAGAATATAACGCTCTTGAGCGCCGTGTCCTTGAGAAGCGGAATAACAACACGGTTTGTGGTGCTTCTCTCCGCAACGATATCTGTGGAGTCAGCCGTGCTCTTTCTTGCGTATATAAGATACTCACCCTTGTTGTCAACGGAAAGGGGATGAGCATTCTTGATTCCGGGATTTGTCATTTCGTTTTTTACGGCACTGTAAAGCATAAGCTTTGAAGCACCGCTGTCGTCAAGGCTTACAAGAGCATATCTACCGCTTGTGGAAACAGCGATTTCGCGGGTGTTGTCGGAAATGAGCTCAGGCGTTTCGGAGTCCTCCGAAAGATAAAGCTCGTAAAGATAGCTTGCATCGTCCTTGGGAACCATAATGTAAAGATATCTGTTGTTACCGCCGGAAATAATCTCGGGCATATACTCGGCATTTTCGTAAATCATTTCGATTTTCTCACCGAAGGAGGAAATCCTCAAAACATAGTTTGAAGCCTCGTCCGAGCCGAAAGCACCCTTGTAGGTAAGGTATACGCACTTGCCGTCCGAGGATGAAAGATAAGACACAATCTCACCCTTGCCGACCGAGCAGTCCTTGTCATTGGGGAACGCACAGCGAAGAAGTCCGTCCTGCTCCGTGTAGAAAACAGGCTGGTTAACATATTCGCCGGCATCGAAAAGCGGAGCATCCTTGTCCTTGAAAAGGGTAAGCGCAAGCACAATGAACAGAGCGCACACCGCAATTGCACAGGCGGAAAGAACAATAAGTCTGCGGTGCTTTATGTGCAGCTGCACCTTGCTTGTTCTCTCAAGAGCATCCTCACGGCTGTCCTTTGCAATATCCTTTCTTGCATTTGCACCGACCGAGCTCGCCTTTTCCTCACACTTTGCGGCATCCGCCTTTGCTTTTGCTTCGGCGTCAAGCTTCTTTTTCTCCTCGCGTTCCTTTTTAGCCTTCGCGGAACGAACGTATTTTTCATACTGCTCGGGAAGCTTGTATTTCGCACCGCACACGGGGCAAGTGCATTCTGCGTTGATTTCGTGAAGCTCCTTACACTTCGGGCAGGCAACCATAGGTGCCTTTCTTGAAAATATTCCCGCGGGAATAAGAGATATCAGCTTTTTCCAAAGCCCCGCAAAAAAGGCGGGTATTTTCGAGAGAGCGGGAGATACCCTGCTCCAAAAAGCACGCGTGTATTTGGGCACGGCGGAAAGCTTTGTCTTTGCGCCGTTTATAAGTTCTTTGACGGTTGATTTGAAATCCATTTATGTTATCCATCCTTTCGGCAATGTCGTAAACAGTCGTCTGATGAAATCCGACCCGCATATGGGTCATAAGTATACATATTATATTATAACACAGAAAGCGAAAATTGTCAAGAGGGGAGAGCAAAAGACAGCCCGAAGCTTCAATATATTTATAAAATTACCTCCCGAAAGCGGAATCACAGCCTGTTTTTTCTGCGTCTCGCGGGGGATAAATTAACATATTGTAAAAATAAATAAAACTAAGTAAAATTTCGTTTCTGCACTTGCAAAAAGAGAAATTATATGTTATAATGTCAAGTGGTGCAGATTGTTAAAAAGTTGACAACCACCTGAAAACAGTTAAAAATTTTAATAATAGGGCAGCCGTTTACGGCATCGCCTCCGGTAAAACCGGGAAAGGAAGGACACTATGCTTAACAAGAAGACAGTTGAAGATCTCAAAGTATCCGGCAAGAGAGTTCTCGTTCGTTGCGACTTTAACGTACCGCTCAAGGACGGCGTTATCACAAGTGACAAGAGAATCGTAAGTGCTATCCCCACAATCAAGTACCTCCTCGATAACGGCGCAAAGGTTATCCTCACATCTCACATGGGTAAGCCCCACGCAGTTCTCACAGAAGGCTTCGGTCTTACAAAGAAGGAAAAGGCAAAGGTTGAGGCTCTTCCCGCAGAGGAACAGGCAGCAGCAAAGGCTAAGTACCTTGAAAAGGCAGCAAAGGAAGACCCCATCAACTTCACACTCAAGCCCGTAGCAGACAGACTCAATGAGCTTCTCGGCGGCAAGGTAACATTTGCAAAGGACATCATCGGTGAAGATGCAAAGGCAAAGGTTGCAGCTCTTAAGGACGGCGAAGCAGTTCTTCTCGAAAACGTAAGATTCGACGCAAGAGAAACAAAGAACAACCCCGAATTCTCCAAGGCTCTCGCTGAATTTGCAGACCTCTATGTAAACGATGCATTCGGTTCCGCACACAGAGCACACTCCTCCACAGCAGGTGTAACAGAATTCGTTGAAGAAGCAGCTTGCGGCTACCTCATCCAGAAGGAGCTCGAAATCATGGGCGGCGCACTTGCCGATCCCAAGAGACCTCTCGTTGCAATCCTCGGCGGTGCTAAGGTTTCCGACAAGATCGGTGTTATTGAAAACCTCATCGACAAGGTTGACACACTCATTATCGGCGGCGGTATGGCATACACATTCTTCAAGGCTCGCGGCTACAACATCGGTACCTCCATCTGCGAGGACGACAAGGTTGACCTTGCAAAGAGCATGATGGAAAAGGCAGAGGCTAAGGGCGTTAAGTTCCTTCTTCCTGTCGACAACATTCTCGGTAAGGAATACGACGAAAACACAGAATTCAAGGCATGCGATTCCGACAACATTCCCGACGGCTGGATGGGTCTTGACATCGGCGAAAAGACAAGAGAAATCTTCTCCAACGCTATCAAGGGCAGCGGCACAGTAATCTGGAACGGACCGATGGGCGTATCCGAATGGAACAACTTCGCAGGCGGTACAATCGCAGTAGCAACAGCAGTAGCTGAAAGCGGCGCAATCTCCATCATCGGCGGTGGTGACTCTGCAGCAGCTTGTGAAAAGCTCGGCTTCGCTGACAAGATGACACACATCTCCACAGGTGGCGGTGCATCTCTCGAATTCCTCGAAGGTAAGGACCTCCCCGGCGTTTCCGCACTCAACAATAAGTAATTGATTTGAAACTTCGGCGGCGGAGCTTTTCGTTGTCGAAAACAAAAATGCACAATGCATAATGCATAATGCATAATTGAGGATGATTTCCGCATAGACTTTCTGCGAATTTTGAATGTTTGATTGCGGAAATCTTCTTTTTGAATTTTAATTTGTATTTTTTATATAATATACGGAAATAACAATTTAAAATCATTGAAGAAAACGAAGTTTTCAACATTGATTATGCATTATGCATTATGCATTATGCATTATGCATTGTTATCTCCCTCTATAACTCCAATCAGAAAGGAACTCTAATTATGAATACAGCAACAAGAAGAACAGTTATCGCAGGTAACTGGAAGATGAACAAGACTCCCTCCGAGGCAGCAGCTTTCGTTAAGGAGCTCGCTCCCATGGTAGCAGGCAAGGACAATTGCGACATCGTTGCATGCGTTCCCTTCGTATGTCTCCCCGCAGCACTTGAAGCAGCAAAGGGCACAAACGTACAGATCGGTGCACAGAATGTTCACTTTGAAAAGAGCGGTGCATTCACAGGCGAAATTTCCGCTGATATGCTCCTCGACCTCGGCGTAAACTACGTAATCATCGGTCACTCCGAAAGAAGACAGTACTTCGGCGAAACAAACGAAACAGTTAACAAGAGAGTTCTCGCAGCTCTTAACGCAGGCCTCAAGGTTATCCTCTGCATCGGCGAGCTCGAGCTTGAAAGAGAGCAGGGCATCACAGCAGAAATCCTCGGTCTCCAGACAAAGATTGCACTTCTCGGCGTAACAGCAGAACAGCTCAAGAACGTAATCATCGCATACGAACCCGTATGGGCAATCGGCACAGGCAAGACAGCTACAGATGAGCAGGCTGACGAAGCTTGCGGCATCGTAAGAGACTACATCAAGGCTCTCTACGGCGCAGAAGCAGCAGAAGCTACAACAATCCAGTACGGCGGCTCCATGAACGCAAAGAACTGCGCAGGCCTCCTCGCTAAGGTTAATGTAGACGGCGGCCTCATCGGCGGCGCTTCCCTCAAGGCTCCCGACTTCACAGTTATCGTTGACGCGGCTCAGTAATCTGAAAGCACAACATATCAGGCGGCTCTGCAAAGAGCCGCTTTTTTTTACGGGAGGCCTTCGGCGACTCGCTTTTTTGGAAAAAAGCTCGGCAAAAAATTTGATATAATGGCTTCACTCGCATTCTTAAGAATCCGAAGGATTCTTTAAAGTTCGCTTTGCGAACTTAAGCTCCTTACGCCGGTTATATGTTAGGAAGTGCTGTGGGCGCTCTGTTACTTACCGTTCTGCTGTTATAAAGGGCAAGGTATTCCGTGCATCGATGCGAAAGAATTCGAAGAATTCTTTTAAGCTCGCTTGCGAGCTTTACAATCGACGGCATCGTCGCAGGTGAGGGGAGAGGTAATCCAAGTTTACTAAAGGGCAACCATATTCCTTGCAAGCCTCTGTTCGCTTGCGAACTTTAACGACACCAAGGTCGGCTCGCAGATGTTGGATTTTTTCCTTGGCTTCAAAGACCGTCTACGATCTTGCTTTAAGGAGAAGCTGATGATGTCGTTCCCGAACATCCACTTTCTCACAGCAATTGCAACGGAATCTAAAAAACAATCCACACTTCAAAATTCCCACCGCACCAATTTAAATAAATAAAAATTTTTCCGACGGAAAAATTTTCTCCTCAATTCCGAATTCCGAATTCCGAATTCCGAATTCCGAATTCCCACCCCCGCCTCCTCCGCCCAACTTCCCCCATAATTTTTCACATTTCCCTGTTGCCAAACCCGATTTTATATGCTATAATATCGATGTAACATAACTAAACTTCCCAACGGACGGTGATTTTTTGAACAATAAAAAGGTGCTCGTCGGACTTTCGGGCGGGGTAGATAGCGCTGTCTGCGTTAAAACTCTCCTCGATGACGGCTACGATGTCCTCGGACTTTACCTCGATATGAAAAACGAAAACCATAACGAGCCCGTGGAGATTACCGATGCCTCTTCCGAAAATGACGATATCAAAAGTGCATATCAGTGCGCACAAAAATACGGAATAAAGCTCTATAAATTCGGCTGTGCCGAAGCCTTTGATAAAATCGTAAAGGAAAACTTCGCCCGCGAATATGCTTTGGGCAGAACTCCGAATCCTTGCATTGTCTGCAACAGACTTGTCAAATTCAAATTCCTTCTCGACTGTGCCGATTCTCTCGGATGCGAAAAAATCGCTACGGGACACTATGCCAAAACGGGCATGGGAGATAACGGCAGATACTTTGTTAAGACCGGAGACGACTGCAAAAAGGAGCAAAGCTATATGCTCTGGAATCTCACTCAGGAGCAAATTTCCCGCGTGATTTTCCCGCTTGGCGCAACCGTTAAAACAGACAACTTCGAGAAAGCTCGCGCCGACAGCCTTATCGCGGCGGAGCGCGGGGAAAGCCTTGATATCTGCTTTATCACAAAGGACGATAATTACGCCGACTTCATCGAAAGACGGCTCGGCAAATTCCCCGAGGGCGACTTCATCTCGCCTGACGGCAAGCCCTGCGGAAAGCATAAGGGCATTATCCGATATACGGTCGGACAGCGCAAGGGACTCGGCATTGCACTGGGCGAGCCGGTTTTCGTAAAGCGAATCGACGGAGCCGAAAACAGAATTTACCTCGCAAAAAGCGGACAGGAATACACCGACTCCCTTACGGTTTCGGGACTGAACTTCGTCGGAATGGAGGACACAACCGACTTCGACGGCGAGCTTAACGTAAAAATCCGCTATGCTGCACCGCAGACCGCTGCTCGAGTGCTTATAAAGGACGGCAAATGCACGGTGAAATTCCCCGAGCCCGTCCGTGCCGCAACACCGGGTCAGTCTGCCGTTTTCTATGCGGACAACAGAATTATGTTCGGCGGATTTATCGACTGATTCCGAATATTTCGTTGCATATAATGAATATCCTTAACGGACGAGCCAAATATGGTATTCGTCCGTTTTTTTGTGTACTATTGGTACACACTCGGCTTTGCGATGTATTTTTAAGAAAGGCAAATGAGTCATCTATTGTTATAAAAATATTTATTCGTGTAAACCTATTGTACACACAACCATAAATAATATTAACCCGCCCTCGGATTCGATTTGTAATAAGTGCATAATTGTATGCAAGGATACTTGTTAAAAATATATCAAGATTTTAGAATATATGCCGTATAGAGGAAAATCTATTGACAAAAACGGCGGAATGGTGTATAATGACTACAATGTTTGAAAAATATTTCATTCAGTTTATATTAACGGATTTGCATAAATGTGCAAATCAAAATACATATACGGAGGTTTATTTAAAATGAACAGAGTTTACAATTTTTCGGCGGGTCCTTCCATGCTCCCCCTTCCCGTGCTTGAAAAGGCAGCGGCAGAAATGACAAATTACAACGGCAGCGGTATGTCCGTAATGGAAATGAGCCACAGAACTCCCGTTTACGAAGCAATCATCCAGGAAGCGGAAGCTAATCTCAGAAAGCTTATGAACATTCCCGACAACTATAAGGTTCTCTTCCTTCAGGGCGGTGCTTCCACACAGTTCGCATCCGTTCCGCTCAATCTCTTAAAGACAGGCAAGGCTGACTATGTTGTTTCAGGTATGTTCTCCAAGAAGGCATACAAGGAAGCTCAGAAGTACGGTGACATCAAGTGCATCGCTAACTCCGAGGACAAGAATTTCGCTTACATTCCCAAGATTACAAAGGATATGGTAAGACCCGATGCTGACTATGTTCACGTTTGCTACAACAACACAATCTTCGGTACAAAGTATCCCGAGGTTCCCGAAACAGGCGATGTTGTTCTTGTTGCGGATATGTCCTCCTGCATCATCTCCGAGCCCGTTGATGTAACAAAGTTCGGCGTTATCTACGCAGGCGCACAGAAGAATATGGGTCCCTCCGGTCTTACGGTTGTTATCGTTCGTGAAGATCTTCTCGGCAACCAGAGAGAAGACACTCCCACAATGCTCAACTGGAAGGAAATGGCAGATAACGACTCTATGTACAACACTCCTCCCTGCTATGCAATCTATGTTGCAGGCCTCGTATTCAAGTGGGTGCTCGAGCTCGGCGGTCTTGAAAAGATGAAGGAAATCAACGAAAAGAAGGCAGCAATCCTTTACGACTTCCTCGACAACTCCAAGCTCTTCAAGCCCGTTGCCGAAAAGGACTACCGTTCTCTTATGAACGTAACCTTCGTAACAGGCGACGCAGACCTCGACAAGAAGTTCTGCAAGGCAGCTGAAGCAGAAGGCTTTGTAAATGTTAAGGGTCACAGAAGCGTAGGCGGTATGAGAGCCTCCATCTACAACGCAATGCCCACAGAAGGCGTTGAAAAGCTCGTTGAATTCATGAAGAAGTTCGAAGCAGAAAACAACTAAATGCTGCGCATTTAAATGCAAAATGCGAAGTGCAAAATGCAAAATTAATTTTATGGCGTGGGTATTCACGTATTCACGCCGTATTATTTTATAATTCTAACGAAGAAAGCGAAGCTTTCAACATTAATTCCGAATTCCGAATTCAAAGACCAAAAACGGTCTTGATTCCGAATTTTAAACTACCACTATGAAAGGATTTTACCACTATGTTTAATATTCAGATGTTAAATAAGATCGCCGCTTGCGGTACAGATCTTCTCGATAAGGCTAAATACAATGTTGCACTTGAGGTTGAAAACCCCGATGCTATTATGGTTCGTTCCGCTGCAATGCACGATATGACCTTCGCTGACAACCTTCTTGCTATCGCAAGAGCAGGTGCAGGCGTTAACAATATTCCGATTGACAAGTGCTCCGACCAGGGTATCGTTGTATTCAACACTCCCGGTGCTAACGCAAATGCCGTTAAGGAGCTCGCAGTTTGCGCACTCTTCCTTGCTTCCAGAAAGATTGTTGATGGTATCAACTGGGCACAGTCTCTCAAGGACAGCGGTGAGGATGTTGCAAAGGCTGTTGAAAAGGGCAAGAGCGCATATGTAGGTCCCGAAATCATGGGCAAGAAGCTCGGTGTTATCGGTCTCGGTGCTATCGGTGCTATGCTCGCAAACACAGCTCTCGACCTCGGTATGGAAGTATACGGCTGTGACCCCTACCTCACGGTTGAAGCCGCTTGGTCTCTCTCCAAGGGCGTAAAGAGAGCAACTAATGAAGAAATCTTCGAAAAGTGCGACTACATCTCCATCCACGTTCCCTCTACACCCACAACAAAGGGTATGATCAATAAGGACACAATCGCTACAATGAAGGACGGCGTAAGAATCCTTAACCTTGCAAGAGCAGACCTCGTTAACGCAGAGGACCTCAAGGCTGCGCTCGCTGAAGGCAAGGTTGCTTCCTATGTAGTTGACTTCCCCACAGAGGACGTTCTCGGCGTTCCCGGTATCGTTACAATTCCTCACCTTGGTGCTTCCACACCCGAATCCGAGGACAACTGTGCGGTTATGGCAGCTCTCGAGCTCCGTGACTTCATCGAGCTCGGTAACATCAAGAACTCCGTAAACTACCCCAATGTAGCACTTCCCGCAACAGGTCACGTAAGACTTGCAATCCTCAACAAGAATGTTCCCTCCATGCTTCAGCAGATTACAGACGTTATCGCTTCCGAAAATATCAACATCGTGAACATGGCTAACGCATCCAAGAAGGACAACGCTTACACACTCGTTGAAATCGCAGACGACATCTCCGATGCGGCAGTTGCAAAGCTTGCGGCTATTGAGGGTGTTACTAAGGTTAGAGTTATTAAGTAATAATTAGTTGTCTAAAATATAGTTATTCTTTCACGATATCCGGTAAGAAAGTCCTCGCTATACTCGAGAGAGTGTAGCGAGGAGTATTTGTTTCAATTATTTAGTTGCAGTTATTTTATAATCAAAATTATTTTTTCTGCTTTCGGTAATATTTATAGAAATATTATATCCACCATAGGAATTAGAGAAACTTTCATTGTTTTCAGTGATTAACCAATTGCTTGTTGTATTCAACTGTTCACCAATATCTTTTGTGTCTGTAATTGTTGTAAACAATTTTAACATAGCACATATCACTTTGGTAACATCATAACTTCGTCCAGCTCCACTAAACGCACCTGTTATTGTCGCATTGAAAGTATCGTTATTCAAATCATATATAAGATTCAAGTCCCCTTTTGAATTTTGCGTGAAATCATTGCAATCAATTATAATCTGGTTCTCAGAGTAACTAACATTCATTCTATATAAAGATGCATTAAATTTAGACTCAAATTGCATTTCATTCCATACATAGTAAGTTTTATTAACAATTTTCAGTAATGTTGTACTGTTATTATATCCTTCACACAAAGTCAGTTTGTTAACTGCATCTTTATATGCATTATCAACCTTCCATGTGAAGTCAAACTTTGAAAAGTAAGCAATAAAAATGTCGAATGACTTTAGGGCTTCATTATAATAGTGACTAAGCAATATTTCATCTGTGTCTTTATAACCCCTACATTTTGATAAATATGCTATAGCATTTGAAATGTAGTTCAAAGAGAACTGCTGCTTTCCGTATTGATAGTAACATTCCAATTCCATCGTTTTTGTATCAGCATAGTTTTTTGCAAGAATAAATTTTTCTGCGGCTGATAAATAATTATTTGTGTTAAATAATTCTATTCCGTTTTCATAGTAATAGCGCTGGATTCTAGTGTCAGCATCCTTGTAATCTCCGGCTTTTGTAAAATAATAAGACGCACTGTCCAACGCTCCGACGAGCAGTTGCTGTTCGGCATAAAGATAACATAACTCTTTGTACTTTTCTCTGGAATTACCGTAATCAGCGGCAGATTCAAAGCAACTTAATGCTTCAATATACTGCTTGTTATTAGCATATTTTTCTCCCTGCTTGAAATTGCATTCCTTATATTTTTGGTGTGCATCAGAGTAGTTTCCTGCCATTTGATAACTGTTAATAGCGGAAATGTAATCGTTATTCTGTTCGTATTTTTTTCCGGTAATATAATAAACCTCAAGTACACGGATATTAGAGTCTTTGTAATTTCCTGCATAACCGAAACATTGTGCAGCAGCATTAAGGTTTCCGCCAGCAAGGTTTTGCTCTGCTTTTTCATAATATGCTGCTGATAGTTTATCTCCGAAAATTTCAGCTTTTTTATAGTAGATTATAGCATTTTCATAATCATTATTTTTCATATAATCATCTGCCAGGGATTCATAGTAAACCGTTACCGGTTGCATTGCCTCATTAGAAAACAATGCCGCCATCATACTTATAGTTGCATCAGTGCAAATCAATGCTTCATCGCTGTTTATACCTCGATTTATAAAATCCTGCAGAGTTATTTCTGATGTACTGTTTTGGGAATCAGTATATAGTATCCATGCTAAAGGAGTTTCTGATCCGTCTTGCAAATAAAATTCAATCGTGATTTTTGTATCATTATCCTGTGTGTTTTTGGCAACACCATTGAAAGTAATGGTTTTAGCTCCGGTTTTAGGAATTGATACATCCCATTTAATATTTTTGAAATTAGATTCATTGAGTATGTCACTAAATTTCCAATCCATTACATAAGCTGTTGTTTTATTGATATCATTTATTGTTCCGGAATAAACCTGTGGGAAATCTCGCTTAAAAATATATATATCACGATTTAAAATATAATTGGCTTCAGATGGAATTTTCAAAGCCTCCGATTTACCAATAGCAGTTGCATTTCCGTTCTGCTCATTTATTTTACTTACGCTTTCACCACAATTAGGACAAAACTTTGTTTCTGCGGGAAAGTTTTCGTAGCAATAAGTACATTTCTGCGATTTTGAAATATTATTGCATGCGGTTAAGGTTAGCAATACTATTATTACCATACAGAAAATAGTTTTTCTCATTTTGCGTTCCTCCGATTGATTATTTCAAAAAAGTGCGCCAACCGAAGTAAGCGCACCGAAAAACGCAAACTCCGATTGCTACCACACAAACTTTAATAAGATATGAAAGGGATCCCCGTCATTCTATTAAGTGGAATCTGCGATTTTACCAAATTCTAAAAATAGAA
Organism: Clostridia bacterium; assembly: GCA_017560085.1. GTDB lineage: Bacteria > Bacillota > Clostridia > Oscillospirales > CAG-382 > SIG622. The sequence continues at coordinate 6,456 of JAFYPA010000127.1, read as the reverse complement.
TGACCAAAAAAGAGTATAATATCCCCTTTAAAGGATAATACCCTAATAATATCTTATATTAAGTTTGTGTGGTAATCGAATTATATCATAATATTTTTATGTTGTCAATATATTCTACAAAAAATGACAAATCCCTCTTGCGGTAATTCCCATATCGCAAGAGGGATAAATTTAAAAACGAAAATAAAGCAAATAAATTTGTTTCTTAATGCCCAATAACCACAGTATTCCCCTCAAACTCAAACCTCATATCAACATCCTTCTCATCAATATCAAGCACCTTAAGAATACTCTTGGAAACCGCCTCGGTCATAATTCTCGTTCCCTGCTCCGTACGAAGATGCGTACAGTCCGAATAGTATTCCTCGGGGAACTTTTCCGCAACAGAGTAAAGGTCATCAATCTCGAAGCCGTATTTTAAGCATTCCGCTACCGCTATTTTGTTGTATTCTATTACATCCTTGTTGAGTCTGTAGCTGTCGGGAGAGAATCTGTGCTCGACAACGGGGGTCGAGGTCGCAAAGATTATCTTCGCATTCGGGAAGAAACGGCGAAGCTTCTTACAGCATCTGTTTATAAATTCTCCGTATACCTCGGGCGGTGTAAGACAGTCCTCGTCGTAATTGCGAAGAGTGTCCCAGAGTCCCGCATTCCAATGAACAACATCGAGAGATTCATCAAGCTCAAGGCTCTTTACCCACATTTCGAGATGACGAAGCAGAAACTGCGCAAATTCGCAATTTGCACTCGGATATACAACCTCCGCCACATCCTTCAATGCTGCCTTTACGTATTTGTCATAGCCCATTCTGATTGAATCGCCTAAAAGAAGTACCTTTTTCATAATTTTCTCCTTAATAATCATAACAGGGCAGACCGTACCCTATTACAGCACAGCCTGCCCGAAAATTTATTTGTTAAATTCCTTTGAGAATCTTCTCTGCTCAACACCCGCGGGATGTGTATCACCACCGTGAGAGCGATTCTGTATAAACGTAGCCTTAATGCTTGTCTGACCCTTTGCCTTAACCTCGTTGAAGTAGCACGCAATTCCCGAGGGAGGGCTGACATAGTCGCCGAGACCCGCTTCTGCAATGTTAATGGGAGCCTTGATACGCTTTGCAAAGTTTACCGTGTCGTAGTACTTGAGCGCATCCGTGAACTGCGGACGCCAGCCGTTAATACGGATTTCCTCGCCACCGATGTCGCACATCCAGTTGATGAATACGGAAACCTCTGTAACTACGTCGTTAAGGAGTGCGGAAACAGCACTTGTCTGAAATGCACCCATGCTTCCGCCGGCACACCAGAGATCCTTGCCGTTCCAGAGCTTGCTTGTCATAGCATAACGCACCATCTGAACGTCACGGAGAATCATATTTCTGAAGTATACAGTCTCGGGCTTATCGTTGTTCTTGAAGCCGAAGCCCTGAAGTCCGAGATAGTCATAGTTGTAGTAATAATCCGGCTGACCGATAGCAAATCCGTGCGAAGAAACACTGAAGCAGATATAATCGGGCATATAAGTCGCCGCAGGCGGAGTAATGCCGTAGCCCTGAAATGCACATCTGAGCTTGAGTGTGCCCTCCTTTGCATTCTCGGGATAGGTCATAATGGCTGTCGCAGGTCTTGTGTTGTCGTTAACTGCGGGAACCATAACCTCAAAGCTCTTGTATCCTTCGGGAGCAATGCCCGAAAGCTCACGAACCTGCACTCTTGCCGCAACGGATTCTATTGTGGGTAAAAGCGCAAGGGATTTCGCCCAGAATTCATCGAAATCCGCAGGCTCATCCTTGTGCTGTCTTATTTCGTCAAAGCCCGCACACGCACCTGCGTAAAGAGGATACTTTATGTCGATTCTCTTCTTTTCGCTGTCGCAAACGAAGGCGTTGAGCTTTACAAAGCAGGGCTTTGATGTTGTGTATTCAACTCTGATAACACCGCTCTCGGCACTTACATATTCGTGTGTCTTGTTGTTCTTGTCCTCATCAGCACAAAGCTCGTACTCGATAAAGGGCGCGGAAATAAGCTCGTCGTCACCGTAAAGCTTTATTTCAAACTTAACCGTTTCGCCGGGTGTGTATTCAATTGCATTCTTGTCTGTGTCGCAAATAAGGTATACCTTTTCAAAGGTGTCGTTAATAGTCTTCATAATGTCAACCTCATCCGTAAATTTTGCGCCGAAGAATTTCGGTGCAGATTACGAATCAGAGATTTCTCTCAACGTAATCCGCAATTTCCTCCAGCGATGACAGGCATGAAAATTCTTCATCGGAAACCGTGATGCCGAATCTGTCTTCTATCGCCATTGCAACGTCCACTCTTTCCATGGGTGTAGAGCAGAAGTCCTCGAGAATGTTGGCATCGTCGCCGAGGTCATCCTCATCAAGACCGAGCTGCTGTGCAAGAAGCTGTCTTACCTTGTCAATAATCATTCGTTTTCTCTCCCTGTGATAGATTTTTGCTTAAAGAATTTTCGCAGATTATATTATAAAATAATGTACCGATTTTGTCAAGGGGTTATTATACACATTTTATGGTATTTTATGCACTGATTATGCCAAAGTATTGAATTTTTCATTTATTTCGGCGTATATTATGCATCGTTTTTATTTTTCTTTTATAGAAAATATTCTAAAGATGCGAATAATTTCGTTTATGTACATAATATTTCACACACGCGGGAGCTTTTTTGCATTTTTCGGAATTATTCGCACTTGACGAAAAAAATAATAAAAATTTTTAAAACAAGCAGTATTTCGACAAAGTTTTGCGTATATATGTATGAAAGCGATATTTGCAGATTCCCGAAAATTTCAGAATATCACGGAGGTTGCTCCTATGGACTTTTCAAAAGAAATGCTTTATAAGCGCGAAAGGGAGCTGTTTTGCGAATATGCGGTGTTCTCGGAAAACACAAAGGGCAGAGAACGTGCAATAGAAGAATGCAGCTTCAGAACTCCTTTCAGACGTGACAGGGACAGAATAATTCATTCCAAGTCCTTCCGACGACTTATGCACAAAACCCAATGCTTTCTCTCTCCCGAGGGAGACCACTACAGAACAAGACTTACCCATACCCTTGAGGTAAACCAGATAGCGCAGACAATAGCAAGAGCACTCCGCCTTAACGAGGACCTCTGCGAGGCTGCGGCACTGGGTCACGACCTTGGTCACACTCCCTTCGGACACGCAGGGGAGAGAGTGCTCAATTCCATCTGTACCGACGGCTTCCGACACAACGAGCAGAGCCTTCGTACGGTTGATATTCTCGAGCGTGACGGCGAGGGACTGAACCTTACCTTCGAGGTACGCGACAGTATTCTCTGTCATACGGGCAAGAAGGCAGCGGACACTCTTGAGGGTAAAATCATAAAATTCGCTGACAGAATAGCCTACATAAACCACGATATAGACGATGCCATCAGAGGCAAGGTAATAAGCGTAAACGATGTTCCCTCGGTGCTTTGCGATGTTCTGGGAAATACCCACGGAGCAAGAATTGACACTATGGTAAAGAATGTCATAGAGGCCTCCGAGAATACCTTCAAGGCGGGCAAGCCCGACATAGTTATGGACGAGGATATCATGAAGGCAACGGACGAGCTGCGTGAGTATATGTTTGAGAATGTATACCTGAATCCCGTAGCAAAGGGCGAGGAATCCAAGGCATGCGCAATGATAGAATCAATGTACTACTATTTTGTCAAGAACCCGGATAAAATATCCGAGGAATATAAAAGATATCTCGAGGAATACTCAACACCGAGAGTCGTGTGCGATTACATAGCGGGCATGACGGACAGATACGCCGTTTCCGTATATGAAAGCATATTCATTCCGAAGGTGTGGGCGAAGAGATAACGGTAAAAATAAGAAATATGAATCAGAAGGGGAGGTGACACGGTGGCATACCCAAAATCCTTTATAGAAGAAATCAAGGCAAGAAACAACATAGTCGAAACAATAGGAAGATATGTAGACCTTAAAAGAGCGGGAAGCAATATGATAGGCAACTGTCCGTTCCACTCGGAAAGAACCCCGTCATTTACCGTGTTTTCCGATAATTACCACTGCTTCGGCTGCGGTGCGGGCGGTGACGTAATTACCTTTACAATGAAAATAGAAAACCTCGACTACCGAGGTGCAATAGAGCTTCTGGCGCAAAGAGCGGGAATAAGCGTCCCCTCCGACGACGGCTTTATACCGCAGAAAAAGGAGATTCTCTCAAGAGACAGAGGACTTCTTATGAATAAGCTTGCCGCCCGTCACTTTTACGAAAACCTCATAAAGGACCCCGAGGCACAGCCTGCCCGTGACTACATTATGAGCCGAAAGATAGACGGCGCAACAATGCGTAGATTCGGTATGGGCTTTGCCAAAAACAGCTTTGATGACCTTTTGAAATTCCTTACGTCACAAGGCTTTACCAAGGAGGAAATCAAGGAATGCTTCCTTTGCGGAATCTCGCAGAAGGGCAATTATTACGATATCTTCCGAAACCGCATAATGATTCCCATTATAGATACCAACGGAAATATAGTCGCATTCGGCGGCAGAGTTATGGACGATTCCAAGCCGAAATACCTCAACAGCTCGGATACTCCCGTCTTCAAAAAGAGTAAGCACCTTTTCGCAATGAACTTCGCAAAGAGCGCAGTGCTTGGCGATAAGGGCAGCGATGAGGGCGTTTCGGGAGCGGTTACCGATATGTCGGGAAAGCTTATTATGTGCGAGGGCTATATGGATGTTATCGCACTGCATCAGGCAGGCTTTACAAACGCCGTTGCGACACTCGGAACAGCAATAACGGGCGAGCACGCAAGATATGTTGCAAGATACGCAAAAACGGTATATCTTGCCTATGACTCGGACGGTGCGGGCAAGAATGCCACACAGAAGGCAATCAACCTTCTTTCCGAGGTCGGAATTGATGCAAAGGTCATCAGTATGGTAGGAGCAAAGGACCCCGACGAATACATAAAGAAATTCGGAAAAGCCGCATTTGCAAGGCTTCTTGACGGCTCTGTCGGACAGATAGACTACAGACTCAGCGGAATTCTGGATAAATACAATATGGAAATCTCCGAGGAAAAGGAAAGGGCAGTTCTGGAATGCTGTACAATGCTTTCCGAAATATTCCCCGAGTACCGAAGGGAAATATATATAGCAAGACTGTGCGATGTCACCAAGGTGTCAAAGCAGAGCGTGGAAATCGCCATAAGACGGCTTGAAAAAAAGAAAAGCTCGGCGAAAAATGTTGAATTCACCCGTAACGCCATTGACGAAATGCGGCGGTTCAACGATAAAATTAATCCCGACGCAATGAAGTACCCGAAGGCGTGCGAGCTTGAGGAAAGAATCCTCGGAATTTTAATGCTCTATCCCGAGTTTATAGAAAAAATCAAGGATAAGCTATCCGCCGAGCATTTCCTTACGGAGTTCAACAGAAGCGTCTACACAAAGCTTCTCGAGCTTCACGAATCGGACAGATTCGACCTGTCCTATCTCAACGAGAGCTTCAGCCCCGAGCAGATGGGCAGAATATCCGAGATTGTCGCAAAGCGAAGGCTGGTCACGGTAAACGGCGAAAAGGCACTCACGCAGGCAACAGAGCTTCTTATAGCGGAGAAGGAGGGGGCAGACCTCAAATCTCCGGGAGTTGACTTTATGGACAGAATAAAGGCAAGCAAGAAGAAGCACGGAGTTTCCGACAAAAAGGAGTAATCTCCATTCAATCAGTTAAGAAATATCTTAAAATATAAGTAAATCACCGATTTACGGAAGGACGGTAAAAATGGAAAAGAAAACAAACGAAGAGCTTCTTCGCGAAGCGGATGCAATACTTGCAGCAGCAGAGGCTGCCGAAAACGCAGAGAATCCCGAAAAGGAAGCAGTAGAGGAGGCAGTACCCGAAAAGCCCAAGAAGGGCGGCAGAAAGAAGGCTGCCAAGAAGAAGGAAGTCGAGGCAGAGGAGGAATCCGAGGAAAAGGATCCCTTTGCAAAGGCTGACGAGGAAATAGCGGAGCAGCACAAGCGCAAGAGCCTTGAGGGCTTTGAAAAGAGACACGATGTCCGTGACCTTATCGCAAGAGGTAAGGCAAAGGGTAAGCTCACCAGTAACGAAATCTTCGAAATCATAGACGAATCCGACTGCGATGTTGAGCAGATGGAAAAGATTTACGAAACCCTCGAAAGCAACGGCATCGAGGTTACGGGCTACCTCGATGAGGACCCCACAAAGCTCACATCCATCGAAAGCCTCGGCGCATACGAAACGGATGACGACGACGAATCCCTCACAGCAGAGGGTATCATAGTCGACGACCCCGTAAGAATGTACCTTAAGGAAATCGGTAAGGTAGAGCTTCTCGATACCGACAGAGAAATCGAGCTTGCGGAAAAGATGGCACTCGGAGACGAGGAAGCAAAGAATATCCTCGTTGAAAGTAACCT
>JAFYPA010000126.1 GCA_017560085.1 Clostridia bacterium | reverse complement strand
TTATTGCGATTCCTGCTACCCCTCATCAGTCAGCTTCGCTGACAGCTTCCCCCTCGTGGGAAGCCATTATAGCGCGCCACTAAACAATAGCGAAGGTGGCACAAACAAGCCTTCCCCCCGGGGGGAAGGTGTCGCCGTAGGTGACGGATGAGGGGAATTGCTCCCCGACAAACCCAAATTTATGATCCGCATCACACACAAAGACCTCAAGCGGCTTTGATTATATATTTTTTCTCTTTCCCATTGTTTTTTCGCAAAACATATGATATAATTATTTAAAACTTCCCGCCATAAGGAGCCAGAATGAAAACGGTATTTATAATCAACCCCTGCGCAGGGAAAAAGAAAAATACGGACTCGCTGATATCAAAAATAAAATCCGTGTCGGAAAAGCACGGCGCCGATACCGAAATATACATCACGAAGTCAAGCGGTGACGCAACCGTGTTCGTCCGTGAATATTGCAACGCACGGGGCGGTGCGAGATTTATTGCCTGCGGTGGTGACGGTACTCTCGGAGAGGTGCTTTGCGGTGCTATGGGGTGCGGGGATGCCGAAATAGGCGTTCTGCCTATGGGCACGGGCAACGACTTCTGCCGTAACTTCGGTAAGGAGCCCCGCTTTGACGATATTGCCCTCCAGATTTTCGGCAGATGTATGAAATGCGATGCCATAAAATACACAACCGAGGTCGACGGTGAAATCCGTGAGGGCTACGGTGCAAATATGTTCAACATAGGCTTTGACTGTAAGGTGGCGGACTTCACGTCCGAAATCAAGGAAAAAACCTTCCTTTCGGGGGCACTTGCCTATTTTGCCTCCATTCTTGTGACCCTTGTAAAAAAGGAGTGCTCCGACCTGAAGGTGGCTCTTGACGGAAAAACAGTTCATAACGGAAAGCTTCTTCTTACGTCCGTTGCCAACGGATGCTACTGCGGAGGAGGCATAAAGAGCAACCCCCTTGCCGATGTTTCCGACGGGCTTATAAGCGTGAACATTATAAACAACATTTCAAGGCTCCGCTTTATTTCGCTTCTGCCTTACTATATGAAGGGCAACTTTATGAAGCTTCGAGGCATAGATAAGATTATTTCCTCCGTGAAATGCAAAAAAATCACGGTGGAGCCCGCATCGGGATTTATGAGGCTTTGCGTTGACGGCGAAATCAGGGACGCGGGAAAAACCGAGCTTGAAATAGTACATAACGCCTTTAACTTTGTGCTTCCGATTCCCTGCGAGATACCCGCACCGAAGGAATGCACCGCACTTTAACTTACATCGAAGGAGCAACAGATGCTTTCAAATCTGCACACCCACACGACCTTCTGCGACGGCAAAGACACGCCCGAGGAAATTATCCTTTACGCCATAGACAGAGGCTTTTCCTCTATCGGCTTTTCGGGACACGGATATACGCCCTTTGACCTTCGCTACTGTATGAAGGATACGGATGGATATATAAAGGAAATTTCCGCACTCGTGGAAAAATACAGGAATAAAATCCAAATATACTGCGGTGTTGAGGAGGATGCCTTCTCTGCCGTACAAAGGGACCGCTTCGACTACATAATCGGAAGCCTGCACTACGGATGCGTCGACGGAAAATATTATCCCATAGATTCAAGCCGTGACTATTTCGCACGGTGTCTTGAAGCCTACGGCAACGATGCAATTGCCCTTGCGAAGGATTATTACGCCAATTTCACAAGGTATATCGCACAGAGGAAGCCCGACATAGTCGGACACTTTGACCTTATCACAAAGTTCGACGAAACGGAAGCTCCTCTGCTTCTGAACAATCCCGAATACATCGGGCTTTCGGGAAAATATATGGAAATCGCATCGGATTGCGATGTGCTTTTTGAGGTAAACACGGGTGCGATTTCGAGAGGCTACAGAAGTGCGCCCTATCCTGCGGAGAATCTTCTGCACATTCTCAGAAAAAAGGGAGGCAAGGTCATACTTTCCTCCGACAGCCACAGTGCAAAGACTCTTGACTTTTACTTTGACAAAGCCACGGAGCTATTGAAGGACATCGGCTTTGACGGTGTTTACGAGCTGTGCGACGGCGAATTCGTAAAGCGACATATTTAAGGAAACAAAAATACCGCCTCCCGTTTTCGGTGGCGGTATATCTTTTTATCTTGAAGCCCAGATAAGACCTCTCTGCATGATTGTTCTGATTTCGGGGATATCGAAATCCTTTGCGGTATGACCTATGGAGAGGTAGAACACACGGCCTCTGCCCCACATTTTTGTGAAAACCACGGGCATAGTAACTCTGCCGTTTGAGGTATGAAGCCCGTCGGAAACGGGGAATTCGGTTGTGGCGAAAACCTTAACCGCGGGGTCGATATGCATATAATACTGCTCGCCCGTATAGTCAAAATCCCGAAGTCCCGCCGTGAAGGGGTTTGACGCTTCGAGCTTAACCCTGTAAGTAACTTCCGAGTTTCCGGGATGGGCAACCCACTGAGCGCCCGTCATAAACTGCCAGAGGGTATTGCCTCTGAACGCATCGCACATACCTCCGTGGCATCCCGCAATGCCTGCGCCTTCAGCGACAGCCTTGCTTATATTTTCTGCCTGAGTCTGTGTGATTTCGCCCATAGTGAACATAGGGACAAACAAATCGAATTTTCTGATATCCTCAAAGGAATCGAGGATTTCCGTACCGTTTACCATTGTGACCTCGAAGCCGTTTTCCTCGAGGATTTTCCTGAATGCAAGTGAGGTTTCGTAGGGAGTGTGGCCTTCCCAGCCACCGTAGAAGATGAGGGCGGAGTTCATAGTTGGGTCTCCTTTGTAGTTTTTTTGTTTAGTTGGTAGCATAGGGGGGGAATGCACAATGCATAATGCATAATGCATAATGCATAATCAAGACTGTCGAGCAGTCTTTGAAATTCGGAATTCGGAATTGAGGAGAAAATTTTTCTGTAAGAAAAATTTTTATTATTTAAAATTGGTGCGTGGGGGGTTCTGTTTTTTATAATTATAGCTTATGTTTTGGGATTTTTCAAGGGGTTTGGAAAAAAAGTCTTGTGTTGGGGTGAGATGTGTGGTATAATGGGTGTCGTAATTTGTTTTTTAAAAGGAGATTTTGATGGGAAACAGCGGTAATTGTATGTCGAAAACGAGGAAGATTTATTTTTTGAGGCTTGTCGGAAGAATAATTGTGCTTTCGGTCGTGGCGGGGATTTATTTTTTTGACAGGGAATGCTTTTCGGTGGCTGAGGGGTGGAGGTTTTTTGAGAGGCCTTCGATTCTTCATATCCTCTGGATTATATGGATGTGGGATATGATTCTTCAGCTGATTCCCGTGAAGGCTCATATTTCCATAGGGTCGCAGAAGGTGTTCCGCTCGCTGTTCAGACCCGTTAAGGAAAAGCTTAACCGTGAGAATCTCAGAAAGCATATAAGGGCTACCACAGCCTCCGCTTATAAGGTTATGATTATCTGGGCGGTGCTTACAGTCGCTGTAAGCCTTCTTCACATTTTCGGCGTGATTGATACTGCGGGAATGATTCTTCTTGCGACATTCTTCTATGTCTGCGACCTTATATGCGTGCTCATATGGTGTCCCTTCAGACTTATTATGGGGAACAAGTGCTGTACCACCTGCAGAATCTTCAACTGGGATCATCTTATGATGTTTCTTCCCATTGTGGCGGTGAACAGCATCTATTCGTGGTCGCTGGTTGCGGTTTCCGCTTCGATATGGCTCGTGTGGGAAATCTGCGTTTTTACATATCCCGAAAGATTCTGGGAAAACAGCAATATGGCTCTTCGATGCTCGGAGTGTACGGACAAGCTCTGTACTCAGTATTGCAGAAGGCTCGGCAAATAAGCTTATCCGCAAGGAATTTTACTTTCAGCTCAATAAATCAAGGCAGACCCGAAATTCTGTTTATCGGGTCTGCCTTTTTGTCAGTCAAAAAAATCCGATTCGGATGCAAGTCCGCTTCTGCCGTTACACCTCTCAAGCCTTACGCACTTGCCGAAGTATTTTGAAATCCGCTTCTCATCGCAAAGAGCCGTGTCGGAATTTTCCTCGCTGTCCGAAAAGCTTACAAGCAAAAGACGAAGTCCCTTTGTTGCCGCTATTGTCCGACGGAGCCTACCGTCGCTGTTCCTTGCTCGGTCGGAGAAAATTGCAATATCACCGAGCCCCTCCATTGTGTAGAGCCTTGAGAAGCAATATCTCTGCACGATGCAGTCCGCATTTGTCAGAAGCTCTCTTGCGTGCGGGGAGGCAAGGGTGAAGGAGCAGAATGTACCCGCTTTGTCCGCATCTATAGTGAGGCAATATATAAGACCGCTCTCGCAAAGAGCCTTGAGGATTTTTCCGTATTTTTCCGAAATCCCGCCCTTGCCGAGACAAAGCCCGTTTATTCGGAGACTGTCGAATACAACCGAAAGCACCTTGCCGTCATACCCGAAGGAAAGCTCGCTCTCCCGCATAAGTCTGTACGGGTCGGAAAGAAGTGCATCAAGCTGAGGGATGTGCTCCCTTGCCGTATAAATCTGTACGGACAATGTATCGGTATCGCTGAAGCTTATCCGTGATTCCGCCGTGACTATGCCCGCATTTTTCAGCTCGGACAGAATTTTTTCAAGGCATCCGCGGGCAAATTCCGGACGGATATACTCCCTTTTCACGGCAGAGTCTATGTCCGCCTTTTTCGCAGTGTCAAAGGCTGCCGAAATACCGCTTTTTTCCATGTGGCTTTTTATGATGTCGCAAAGCCCGTGCCATTCCGATTTGCTCGGTGCGTATATATTTTCGTAGATTTCCGTGTAATCCCCGAATGCGGCAGAGCCGAAAGCCGAGCCGTCCGCAAGTCCCGCACGCAGAATTGCGTTTACGGGGAGGCTTCTTGAGGTGTCCGTGTAGCGAAGGAAATCGCATCCTCGAATATCGTAAAATTTGCTCCTGTACGCATTAAAGGCGAAGGACGGAATTTCCGTCGGGAGCTTGCCCTTGAACAGGCTTTCGGTAAGACAATTTTTGCGAAGAAGCACCGTGGTATTTCCGCGGGAGCTCCAAATTTTTCCGAGAATCGCACCCGCACCGCTTTCGTCCGTGTCCCTTATGATATTCACTCTGTCGACACGCTTATGCCTTGCACAAAGCGACCGAAGCTCGGATGCCCTTCGGAAAAGCTTTGCGGAGCATAGCACGGAAAGTGTGATTTTGCTTCCGAGACTGCAGGAATCCGCAACGGCACATACAAAGTCCGTGCTGTCGGAAATATACCTTATATCCTCCTCGGTCTGCACTCTGCAAAGATATGTGATTCTTACGGGATTCGTGAAAATATCCGATGCGATATTGTCAAGCACCGTGCCGTCCTTTTCCGTTATAAGGGCGGAAACGGTATGTGTTTTGCCGATGCTTGTGACGATAAACGGAAGCCTTTCCACAAGGTCGGCATCCTGATTTCTGAAGTTTATAAAGCGAAGGCTTCTGCATATGGGCGAGAAGTGGGAGTTAAGGCTTGCCGAAAGATTACGGAGCTCCTGTCTTTTGTCCTTTCCGAAAAGGGAAATGGTAGCCGTAAACGCTCCGAGTGCATCGTCATACTTCCTGACATATTCGCCCTTGCCCGAGGAAATCAGAGTCATAACGCGAAGAAGCCCCTCAAAGGCATCAAGTGATGTACGGTTGTCCTTTACAAGCTCTCTTATTCTGCCCGTGACGGCAGAGCACAGAGGGTCTTTTTTTATTATCTCATCGGCACGCCTTTTGAAGGCTCTGTAAAAGCTGAGCGATACTCTGTCCAGCTCGTCAAGACCTTTTTCAAGCTCGGGCGTTACGTCATCGGGATTTTCAAGAGTGCTTCCGTCCGTGCATTTCACAATACAGATGTGGCGCTTGCCTATCTTGTCGTAGGTTTTGCCTGTCGCGACGGCAATGTCCGCCGCCTCCTCCATATCGGAAAGCCTTGTATAGCCCTCTCTGCATATTTTGTCAGTAACCCAGCGGTGCTGCTCGCAGGAGATGAGACTGCTTCTGAGTCCTTCGCTTCCTTCGGCGTTTACCTTGCTGTCGTATTCCGCTACAGCAAGAGTGAGATTTTCCTGCGTGATTCCGATGCCTGCAAGCTTGTACTTCACGGAGACGGCGTTTGTTATGCAGGAGAGATAGTTGTATTTGTCCGCAACGAATTTTCTGCGTACCGTTTCGGGATTTTCGTTGTAATTACTGTTCCACAGCATATGACAGTTGAAGGCAAGCCGTTCAAGGGTTGCAAATTCGGGACCCTCGGAGGCGGTACCGCCCGCATCAAAGGAGTAAAGACCCTTGCGCTGACACAGTGAACGCCTCGCACCGTTTTCAAGTGCGTAGCTTACGGAGCATTCGGGAATTTCACTCTTCAGCTCCTGTGCAAGGCTTGTGCTTTGTCTGTCGTCACCCAGCGAAACAAAGATATAGCAGGGGCGGATGCTCTTTACAAGCTCGGTAAAGGAGCTGTCTATGTCCGAATATGCTTTTACCTTCAGCCTTATGCTTCCGTACCTGCTTCTGTCGTTTTCCTCGCCTATATTGAAGAAATCCTCAAGGGCGGGACGGCTTCTGCGGTATATTTCAAAGCCCTTCATGCTGTCGGAAATTATGTGGAAGGTAACTCTTGTGTTGTACATCTGCGAAAGCGGAAGTGCGGTATCAAGGAAGCACTGACCGTAGTTTCCGAATCCGCATATCACAATATCCATGGAAACGGCTTCGGAAAGGGATTTTTCACTGCTGTCTGCTCTTCTTCTGTACTCGTACAGAGGATGCTCAAAGAGGTGATTGCACATAAGAAGGCTTATGTCCCTGCGCTTTGCCTTTTTTACCGCTTTTTCAATATCGGAAAGCGCCTTGCCCTCGGGTCTTGCACTTGTGAAGCTTTTTGAATACTCCGCGGGAATAAGCAGGAGTATCGCCTCCTCAAGAAGGGCAATAAGCCTTTTTGCATCGGGGCGTCTTTGCTCAAAGTCGTGCAGACACAAAAGAAGAATTTCCGAAAGCTTGTCCGTAAGGAATATACTGCTGTTTTCGGGGCAGGCGCAAATCAGCCTCGAGGTCTTGACGAGCTCGCGGATTCTTGTATAGTATTCTCCCGAGTAATCGCCGTCCGCTATTTCGTCGTTTATTATTATAGCCTTGAAAAGGGTTGCACCTATGGAGTATATATCACTCTTGAAGGTAGGCGCACCCGGAGCGCAATAGCCCGGTGTCCCCATATAGGAGGATATTATTTTGTCACCGGGAGTAAAGGAGTTTACATCGAAAAGACTTATGGAATCGTAGAGAGTTTTGTTCCCTCTTTTCATAAAGGCGAAGTTTGACGGCTTTATGTCGAGATGCATAAGATTTGCGCTGTGCATAATATCAATGCATTCCGTAAGATTAAGAATCGTGTTGAGAATAACGAAAAGCTTGTGTGCGGGCTCTCTGTCAGTCTCCCGCCTTACCGATTCAAGATAGGTGTCGAAGGTTTCGACGGGCGGGCTTGTTGTCCAGACGTAAACCGTACCGTTTTCGTCCCGCATACCGTTTTCGTCGCAGGTGTAATAAAGGGTGAATTCGGGAATAAAGGCACGGAGCGATTCCGTTCTTTTTACAATGCCCCGAAGCTCGAGATACGCCCTTTCAAATTCGCTCCTTGCAAGCCTGAAGGCTTCAGAGGATGCGTTCGCACTCGGATTGCAGATAAGGGAGTTGTCCTTTTTTCTCTCAAGGAAAAAGGAGTCCGCCTCGTCCGAGGACGGGTAAAATTCCTTGAGCTTTCCCGAGGCACCGCCCTCGCCGTCACCGAGAAGGACAGCATCGTAGCAGATACAGCAGGAGCCGCTCTTTACGTTGCTTCTGCCATTTTTGTATACTACCTCGAAGCCTTCCCGTATACCGCCGCCCCGTGTCAGATATATTATGCTCCTTTTGTCGGGAAAGCCCGCACAGAGCGTCTTTTTTATATATACCTTGTCGTTTGTCATAGACCCTTGTCCTTTTTGTTATTTGAAGCCTGCTCTTTACAGACGCTCCCTTGTGATTTCCGCCCGTGTGTCCCTTACGGAGCTGTTTACGTATATGTAGGCAAGCAGAATAAGCACCGTGTCGAAAAGATTCTTTACGGATATCCTCTGAAGTCCCGCCTTGTCAAGATAAGCATCGGCTATAGCGGAAAACTCACGGTAGACCTCTGAGAATTCCACGCCCACGGGACTGACACAGCCCTCACGGGAAAAGCAGTAATAGTAAAAATACTCCGCAAGAAGCATTGTTCTCGTAATGCTTTCCGCACATATATCCTCGGAATTTTTTGGATTTATCCGCAGGAATACAAGCTTCAGCGCACGGTGGAAATCACTGTCCCTCGGTGACGGAGTAAGGCTCCTTATACCGAGCACCTCCCGTGCGTATTCCTCAAAGCACTCGAAAACATCCTCCTTGTATTCGCGTGAGCTTCTGCTTTCACTGTCGGAAAGTCTTGTGTCAAGGTCAAGCCTTGTACGGATTTCGTCGTATACACTGTAGGCTGAGCCTGCCTCCTCGCGTATTCTGAAGGTGCTTCCCGAGGTGCTTTTTCTTGAGATGACGAAGTTTTTCGTAATATAACCGAAAAGCTCCCCTCTGTCCTTGAGTCCGAGAAGCTCGGGCAGGATTGTGCTTTTGTATATTCTTGTCCCCGAATGTGCCGTGCTGTCCTCGGAGATTCCCTCCAAAAGTCCGATATGCTTTAAGAGATTATACGCCTCGGCGTAAGCCGTTCTCCGGTTCTTCGGCGGATTGTTCAGAAAATACAGATAAACGCATTCCCTGTAATTCTTTGTATTTATTCCCACGCCCGACGGCTCACGGTAGAATTTCGTGCCGTCACTGCCGAGGAAGTGGACTATGTTGTCCGAGTAAAACTCCGTAAAGAGCTTCTTTGCTATATCACGGTTGCGGTCGTAGTCCGTTGCATTTTCGCTTGTGTAATATTTCATTCCGAAGGCAAAGGCGAAAAGATAGAGAGCCGACCTTGCAAAATAAGGGTCGGTGTCCGTGTCGCCTCCGCTTGCAAGGTAGTTGCATATGCGAAGAATGGGCGGAAGCCTCTGCTCCTTGTCCTCGTCCCAGGTACCTCCGTCGTTGTGGTACAGTACATTTCGCTTGCCGATAAGGGACTTGAGCTCCTCAAGCTCCTCTATTATGCTAAGGTTTTTGCGGAAAATTCCGATGCATTCGGAAAGCTCCGCTTCGATTCCGAGCTTTGCTTCGGCAAGGGAATCCGCAAGAGCTCTTATCTTAAGGCTCTGCTCGGTTTCGATGAATTTGCCGTTTTCGTCCTTCTCGCCCGTTTTTTCCATTTCACGAAGGGCTTTTGCAAGAGCCTTGTGCTTTTGGGTAAGCTTTTCGTGCGTCTCGAGGGAGCTTTTAAGCTCCGAGGCGTATTTTTCACTGTATGCCGTGTGATTCAGGGCGCCGTTTTCAATGCATTTAAGGGCATACTCCGCCAATTTTTCCGCACTCTTTTTGCCCTCTGCGACCTTAAGACACTTTTTCGCCCGTGACTTTATCTCGTAAAGAGATGCGGTGCATTCCTCCTTGAAGAAGCGGATGCCGTCCTTGATTATTCTTCTTGCCGTGAGGATATTTTCATCAGGGAATATATCCTTCAGACGCATACCGTCCGAAAGACAGTCGCGAAGATATCCGATAACCCTTGTGTCGTCGGGGCATTTTTCCGCAATTTCGGGGTATACAAGTCCGAGAAGAGCCTCGCCCGTTTCATTTAATCCCGATACGATATCACCGTAATTTTTGAGAAGTGCCTTTATATCGGATGCGGGACTTATCGTGCTTTCAAGCGTGCTGTCGAATACATCCTCGGTAAGAGAGCTTACCTTTTTCACATCGTTACGGTTGTATTCGGAAAGAGCTCCGAGGCTTATATCCGTGTCGGTAAAGTCAATACACAGAAGCATTTGCTTGAGTATGCGGAGCCTGAGAGAATCGTTTGCAAAATTCGGATTTCCGAGCTTTTCCGTCATATCCGTCATATAGCTTACGGGAGAGGGGAAGCCCTTGTATATTTTCATAAGCTTATCGAATATAGCACCGCTTCGCACAGCCTCCGAGCCGTAAATTACCGCTCCGTCGTGAGTTTTACTCTCAAGGAAGGGAGCGAATGCGACTCTGTAATCCTCCGCACTCGGATTAGGGGAGGTGACGGAAGGGCTTCCTCCGAGAAAATCAAGACAGCTGTCAAGAAAGCTTCTGCTTTTTTCAAGGCGTGTCATTGCTCCGCGGGCGTTGGCGTTGCTCTCAAGGATTTCCTCAAGACTTTTTCCGCTGTTGCTTTTCAGCGAGGCAAAATGATTCAGCGTTACAATGCTTCTTTCGTATGCCTCGATGGCGTCCGTCACACGGTCACGGCAGAGCTCGACACCGAAGACCTGTGCAAAATCCTGCGAGATGCTTTCCATTCTGACGGTAAGAGTACCCTTTTCCATGCTTTCCCTCCTTGCTTTGCGGTATTTGTTATATATGAAAACATTCTACATTATCGGCGTGCGGAATTCCACATTCATTTTGTTAATTATAAAAAAACAGGCGAAATCGAAAAAACGATACCCCCGAAAAAACGACGTTTTTTATTATGGTATAAATATAATACCGCAACGAAGAAACGGAAAAAATACACGGAGGAATGAAAAATGAACGTACAGATCAAAACCAGCAGCGGCATATCCTTGGTTCCCATGGACACACGCCTTATGGGGGAAAGAAAAATCTTCATAGAGGAGAACATCAACAACGAAAGCGCACTGCAGATTGTAAAGCAGCTTATGTACCTCAACCTCGAGAGCGAGACAGAGCCCATAGACCTTATGATAAATTCCATGGGTGGGGAAATAAATTCGGGACTTCTCATTTACGATGCCATAGCATCAAGCAAGGCTCCCGTGAGAACCTACTGCATCGGCAGAGCCTACAGTATGGCGGCAATACTCTTTGCAAGCGGAAGACACGGAAGATATATGCTTCCCCACAGCGAGCTTATGCTCCACGAGCCTCTTCTTGCAACTCCCGTGGGAGGCAACAGCTCGTCCATTCTGTCCATATCCGAGACTCTTCTCAAGACCAAGCACACACTCACCGAAATACTCGCTCTGCATACGGGCAGAAGCGAAAAGGAAATATCCGACGCCATAGGCTTTGACCATTACTACTCGTCCGAGGAGGCAATAGAGTTCGGTCTTTGCGACGGAGAAGCAAATCTTTGCGACATTGTGGGAGGTAAAAGATAATGATAGACGGAGCAGATAAGATGATACTCGGCAAGAATGCCGTATTCAGCACAAATTCCCGTGTGACGGGAGTAAACAACAATGTAATCGTATGCGGAGGAAGCGGCTGCGGAAAGACAATGTCCGTATCCGAGCCGCTGCTTCTTGAGGCGTTCGGAAGAAGCCTTGTGGTAACAGTTACCAAGAGACGAATAGTTGAAAAGTACACGCCCATGCTCAGGGACAGAGGCTACATCGTCGAGGAGCTGAACTTCGCAAATCCCGAGAAAAGCACCGTGGCGTTTGACCCGCTCGACTATATAAGGTCGACCCGAGATATAACCTTCCTTGCGCAGGCAATAGTGAAGTCCAATCCCCGAAAGGAAAGCTCCAACGCCGACCCTTACTGGGACGAGGCATCGGTAAGCCTTCTGAGTGCGGAAATCGGCAAGGTCAGGGACAGCGGAAAGGGCGGCTTTCCCGAGGTACTGGAGATGCACAAAAGCCTTACTCTCAACGACAACTGCGGCTCGCTTATAGGCACATCCCTTGACGACGACTTCGAGGAGCTTGAGGAGGAAGACCCCACGGGCTTTACCGTTTCCTGCTGGAGATCCTTCAAGAATCTTCCCATAAAGACCGCAAGCTGTATCTACGGCACACTCAATGTTGCGGTCGATACGGTTTTCACGCCCGAGCTTCTGGAGTCCATGAAGAATCGCAAAAAGGTGGATTTTATCTCGCTTGCAAGCAAGAAGACGGTGCTTTTCGTCACAACCTCTGCGGTGAATCCCTCGCTTAACTGCTTTGTGAATCTTTTCTATTCCCAGGTGTTCAAGTCACTTTTCGAATTCGGCGAATCCCGTGCGGACGGCAGACTTCCCATTCCCGTTCACGTTCTCTGTGACGACTTCGCCACGGGAAGCAGAATACTCAACTTTCCCGAGTACATAAGCATTTTCCGTGAGAAGGGAATCTCGGTAACGCTTCTTGTTCAGTCCGAGTCCCAGCTTGAGGGTATGTACGGACAGAGCAACGCCACCACCATAATCAACAACTGCGACACCTACGTCTATATGGGCGGAATGGACCTTACTACAAGCAAAAGCGTAAGCACAAGAGCCAACCTTCCTCTTGAGGATATTCTCTATATGCCCATAGGCAGGGAATTCATATTCCGAAGGGGACAAAAGCCCATAATCACCGAGCGATACGACATAGAGGGCGACGACCGCTACACTAAAATCACCGATGCACACGCAAGAAGACAGGCAAGCTCTAAAAGCTCCTCGGACGACCATATGACCTTCAGGGACTACATCGAGTTCAGCCTCGGAAAGACGCTGAAGACAAACTGAAATTAAACCTCAGACCAAAGTAAAAAGGAGAATCGGCTATGACAAACGGCAAGACAAGAGGAATGGATTTTGAAAGCTACAACACCTACCGCGGTACGGTAGTGGGCAGAAGTGCCTCGGGAATATACATAACCCTCGAGGACGGCAGAGCAGCGTTTGCCTACAACTTTACCACAGTTCCCGCGGGGGCAAGGGTGCTGTGTTCCGTGAGGTCGCAGGGTGAGAGAAACCTTCTTGTGAAGATTGAGTCCTCGCTTTTCGACCTTGAGATTGCATAAAACCGAAGGAAATAACATTGCCGTGGCTGCGGGTACGACCGTAGCTTCGGCTTTTTGTATTTTGATTCGGAGGTCCTCGGTGGATTTTTGAGTATTTTGTCGAAATTTGTTGAATTTTGTTATTTGGTGTTGAAATGTGGCATCTTCTGTGATATAATAAATCATCCAAAAGATAACATCCCCGAAAGGACATCTACATAAATGAAGAAAATAATGCGCACGGTACTCACGGTAATTTCCGTGATTCTTATGCTTACCGCCGTCGCCTGCACTCCGTTCGAATCCGATAAGGATGTACGGATAACTCCCGACAACATCACCGAAACGGCTCAGGTGCTTGCACAGACAATCGACGAAGATGTTTCAGCGGAAATAATCCCTCAATCAGCCGAAGAAGCCCCGACCGATGACACCGAAGCCGAGGAGGAAATCCTCATAACGGTCTACGCCCCCGACGGCAGGGAGCTTGTCATAAACAGCACCGACCTTGAAGCCTACAAGAATGTAGGCTGGTACGCAACCAAGGAGGAAACAATTCGCACGGTGTATGCTCCCGACGGAAGAGAGCTTGTTGTAAATCTCGCCGATGTCGAGGTATATGAAAATGTAGGCTGGTATGCAACCAAAGAAGAGGTAATCCGCACAGTCTACGCTCCCGACGGAAGAGAGCTCGTTGTAAATCTCGCCGATGTCGAGGCGTATAAAAATGTAGGCTGGTACGCAACAAAAGAGGAAGTCATCCGCACAATGTATGCCCCCGACGGACGGGAGCTCGTTGTAAACCTTGCAGATGTTGAAGCATACAAGAATGTAGGCTGGTACGAAAACAAGAGCGATGTACAGAAAACACTCTTTTCCTATGACGGAAGAGAGGTAACCGTATTCCTTGACGAGGTGGAGGCGTACAAGTCCGTTGGCTGGTACGATGTCCCCCGCGGAGTAAGAGTGCTTGACCCGACAATTCCCATGGTGGCGCTCACCTTCGACGACGGACCGAAGAGCGCTACAACACCCATACTTCTTGATATTCTCGAGGCTTACGGCGTAAAGGCAACCTTCTTCGTTCAGGGTGTTTTCGCCAAGGGCAACACCGATATACTTGCAAGAATGCATTCCATGGGCTGTCAGATAGGAAGCCACACCCTTGACCATCCCCAGCTGACAACGGTTTCCGATTCTGCCGTGGCATATCAGCTTGAGGCTCTGGACGAAATAGTAAAGAGCGTTACGGGCAAGGCTCCCACAACCCTTCGTCCTCCCTACGGAGCGCACAACGAAAGGGTAAGAGAAATCGCCGCAAGACCCCTTATTCTCTGGTCTGTGGACACCCTTGACTGGAAATACAGAGATGCGGCTTATGTTTCGGAATATGTTGTAAGCAGTGCCTTTGACGGAGCGGTAATTCTCCTCCACGACATTCACCCCACCACCGTTGAGGCGGCGTGGAGCTATATTCCCGGACTTTTAAACAGCGGATACCAGCTTGTAACAATAGACGAGCTTGCCTACTACAAGGGCTACACCCTTGAGGCGGGAGGAGTCTACAGTGTATTCAAATAATAGCCGTACAATCGGCATAAGTGCTTCCTTTTTTGGAGGCACTTTTTTATTTCCGAATAAACTGCGGGGAAAGTCGCACAAATATAAGAGTGATATTTTATGCAATACTACAAAAATACAAAAGTCCACGATAAAAGGTAGATAAAAAGTGTTTTTCTCTTGACAAAATTCGATAAATTTAGTATATTTATATGAGGGTAAAATAAATTTTCCAAAAAGGAAAGCCCACAAGGAGGATATCAAAAATGAAACTCGTCTACAATGTAAGTGATAAGCCGAAAAACGGTCAGCTTATTATCTTCGCAATCCAGCAGCTTCTCGCAATTATGGCTGCAACAATCGCCGTTCCCGCAATCGTTGGTAACGGAATGACAGCTTCCGCCGCTCTTTTCGGTGCGGGCGTAGGTACACTTATCTATCAGCTCTTCACAAAGTTCAGAAGCCCTGTATTCCTCGGCTCGTCCTTTGCGTTCATCGGCTCTATGGTTACTGCATTTGCAGGCGCTGTTTCCGCTTCCGCAGGCTTTGCCGGAATTATTATCGGTGCGCTCTTTGCGGGTCTTGTTTATGTTGTTATCGCGCTTATCATAAAGCTTGTAGGCGTTAACTGGATCAACAAGCTTATGCCTCCCGTTGTTATCGGCCCGACAGTTGCTCTTATCGGTCTTTCTCTTGCAGGTGCTGCTATCAACGACGTATTCTCCTACGGTCCTCAGGACGGTAACGGTGCATTCGTTATGTCTACATCCGCATGGGCTTCCTTCGCTTGTGCTATTGTTACATTCATCGTTGTTTGCTGCTGCTCCGTATACGGCAAGAAGATGACAAAGCTTATTCCCTTCATCATCGGTATTCTTGCAGGCTACGCACTTGCACTTGTATTCACAATTATCGGTATCGCTGCAAAAGTTGACGCACTCAAGGTTATCGACTTTGCTCCCTTCAAGGCACTTGTTGCAGACGGCGTTACAATCAAGACCTTCCTCGCAGTTCCCGAATTCACATTCCTTGAGGCTCTCAAGGGCGTAAAGGCAATTGACGGCTCCTACATCGCAACAGTAGCGGTAGCATATGTTCCCGTTGCATTCGTTGTATTTGCAGAGCACATCGCAGACCACAAGAACCTTTCCTCCATCATTGAAAAGGATCTTCTCGAGGAGCCCGGTCTCCACAGAACACTTCTCGGTGACGGTGTAGGCTCCTTCGTAGGTGCGTTCTTCGGCGGTTGTCCCAACACAACCTACGGCGAATCCGTTGGCTGTGTAGCTATCACGGGCAATGCTTCCGTTATCACAATCACAACAACAGCAATTATGGCAATTCTCATTGCTTTCGTTTCTCCCTTCGTTGCATTCCTCGATTCCATCCCCGGCTGCGTAATGGGCGGTGTTTGTATCACTCTCTACGGCTTTATCGCAGTATCCGGTCTTAAGATGATTCAGAAGGTTGACCTTGAGGACAACGCTAACCTCTTTACCGTTGCCGCAATCCTTATCCCCGGTATCGGCGGTATGGCAATGGCTATCGGCAAGGTTACAATCACAGCAATTGCTTGCGCACTTATCTTCGGTATTATCACAAACATTATTCTTTCAAAGAAGAGCAAGCAGTAAAAAAGAACGTACTAAGTAAACACCACAGTAAAAATTGAGGAGAAAAAATGAAAAACGTAACTGTATTTGACCATCCGCTTATTCAGCACAAGACCACGGTACTCAGACAGTCGGAAACCACAAACAAGGAATTCCGTGAGCTCATCGACGAAATAACAAGACTTATGTGCTACGAGGCACTTCGTGACCTTCCGCTTGAAGAGGTGGAAATTGAAACTCCCATATGCAAGACAAAGCAGAAGATGCTCAAGGGCAAGAAGCTCGCAATCGTACCCATACTCAGAGCAGGTCTCGGTATGGTAAGCGGTATGCTCAGCCTTGTGCCCAATGCAAAGGTAGGCCACATCGGTATGTACAGAGACGAAGAAACCCTTCAGCCTCACGAATACTACTGCAAGCTTCCGCCGGACATTGAGGACAGACTCATCGTTGTGGTAGACCCGATGCTTGCAACGGGCGGCTCTGCGATAGACGCCATCGGACAGATTAAGTCCTACGGCGGAGCGCACATCAAGTTCCTTTGTATAATTGCCGCTCCCGAGGGAATCAAGGCACTTACAGAGGCACATCCCGACATTGAGGTTTACTGTGCAAATGTTGACGAACACCTTAATGAAAAGGGCTATATCGTTCCCGGTCTCGGTGATGCGGGGGACAGAATATTCGGTACGAAGTAAAAAATTATCCGCAGATTGAAGGCTTCTTTCTGCGGATTTTTTATTCCTATAACGGTTGGAACGGGAGAAAGCTATGTCGCTTGATTACAACAAAAATAATAAAACTCTTGCAAGAAATTTGCGAAAGAGCTTGACGAAGCAGGAAAGACATTTGTGGTATGATTTTTTGGCAAAGTATGAAATAAGGTTTCAAAGGCAAAAAATGATTGATGATTTTATTACTGATTTTTATTGTCACAAAGCAAAGCTTGTAATTGAAATTGATGGTTCACAGCATTATACGGACAAGGGAAGCAAAAGAGATGAATTTCGTACAAAAATACTTGAGGGATATGATTTGAGTGTAATACGTTTCACGAATTATCAGATTGACACGAATTTTCAAGGTGTATGTGAGTATATAGATTTTGTGGTGAAAAATGCTTTGATGAAAAGGGATGAAGAAGATTGATTGTTGGTTTTTATGATAGTGAAAATTTTGAAGCCTCGCGGGCTCCCTCAGTCACCTGCGGTGACAGCTCCATCCCGGAGGGAGCCTTACTGCGGTACAGGTGTCGGTGGGCATTTTGGGAATGTGATGTGCTTTGAATTTTTTACATATTTTTAGTTATTGATTTGTTTCGCAGCATAGCCTGAAAGCATTCCTTATGGCTACCGAAAAAACCATAGATACGCACTCTGCCAAGCCTTCCTCCGGGAGGAAGGGGGACCACGAAGTGGTGGAAGGAGCCCGCGTGCAACAGGAGCTTAACCTATCTTGAATTCAACGAAATTCCTTTAACTACGGTATATAACAACAAAAATACCGCCCCACAAAAAGGCGGTATAATTATTTTGGATTAAAAATACTTCGCAAGCCCGAACTTATCCTTGAACTCAAAATTCTTGTCCAGTATTTTCGAAAATGCTCCGATAATGCTTCCGTTCACAAGAGCGCATATTACAGTTCCGAGCTGTACCCCCTTGAAAACAAACAATCCGAAAAAGGCGAAGGACATTATTATCGAAATAAGACAGCTTACACAGTCGTATATCGTCTTGAATTTTGAAATCTCCATTCCGAGCTTTGCCGAAACCTCCTTCACGAACATTTCGTATACCTCGGGAGATATGTAGGTGCGAAAGAGAAGCGCAATGCTGAATGAACAGATGAGCATTCCCACAACGTAAAGTATGACTCTTGCGATAAAGCCCTCGGAGGGGAGATACGCAACAAGCAATGTTATTCCGTCAAGAAGAAAGCCGTATATCACCGCCGTCACAAAGGAGAAAAGATAGGAGAGCTTTGCACGTTTTAAAATCAGTATCATAAAAATAAGAAGAATTGCCTGAAAGGTGTATTCCGCCATTCCGAAGCTGAAGAAGGGCAGATACTGCGATACCTTCAGGTGCAGAATGTATGCCGGTGCTACCACCATGGATACCCCGAAATCCGCAAGCACCATAAGAGATGTGGAAAGCGCAAGAAGTATAAGCCCTATTGCGTAGGCGTATTCGGTATAAAATATTTTCTTTTTCATAAGTCCTCCGAGTTTGTTTTTTGCACAACAGCGGTATTATAGCAGAGAAAGTCGGAAAAATCAACAGTATTTTCCCGAATTCAAACTTAATTTACAAGAGGAAAAGCAAAGCCGCGGTACACCTTGTCGGTATAGCGCAGCCTTTTTTGGGAGGGTATATTAAAATATCATTTTTGCCTTTAAAGCATTGCGAGAACTTCCTCAGCGTTGGTGTCGGGCTTAACCTTGGGTAAAATTTTCGAGATGTTGCCCTCCTCGTCGATAATGAAGGTCGTACGCACAACGCCCATTCCGACCTTGCCGCACATCTTCTTTTCCTGCCATACGCCGTATGCGTTTATAGCAGTAAGCTCGGGATCGGAAAGAAGCACAAAGGGAAGCTCGTATTTCTGTGCAAATTTCACATGGGACGCCACGCTGTCACGGCTGATGCCGATAACTTCGACGCCTTTCTTTTTGTATTCATTGTAGAGCGAAGCAAAGGCACACGCCTGCTTTGTGCATCCGCTTGTATTGTCCTTGGGGTAGAAGTAAAGAACTACCTTCTTGCCGAGAAAATCCGAAAGGGATACGCTGTTGCCGTCCTTGTCGGAAAGTGTAAAGTCAGGTGCTTTTTTGCCGATTTCTATCATTTTATTGTTCCTCCGAATGTTGTTTTCTTATTTTGTGTGCTTATTATAGCATATAAATGTGGCTTTTTCCGTAACCGAGTTACAAAGAAAAATGAATTTTGTGTCCTTGCACGGGCGAATATTTTTTCTGCGTTGTGCAAATTGTCAAACAAGACTTTTTTTCGCACCGCCCGAATTGGCAAAATGCCAAAAATAAATAATTCCCCTTGACAGACAAAAAAAGATATGCTATACTCAATCTATGATTAGACAACGCAATGAAGCGGAACAGTAAGTAAACAGCTTTCCACATAGAGAGATGTCGGTTGGTGCAAGACATCGGAGAGTATTTGCCGAACTCACCGCAGAGCGGCTGCCGTGAAATAAGAGTAGGGGCAGACGGGTACTCCCGTAACAGAGCAGGATGTGACGGCATCCGAAAGTGCATCCCGATATATGGGGTGAAAAAGAGTGGTACCGCGGAAACTACAGATTTTATGCTACGTTTTCGTCTCTTTGCAGTAACAAGAGGCGGAGACGTTTTTTGTTATATGAAAAGAATTTCTATATTTTGAAAGGGGTTACAAAAATGAAAACCATCTTTACCGCAGACATTACACTTAAGAAGCTTTCCGAGGCAAGAGACGTTGCCCTTTTATTCCGTGAAAAGACAGCCGTTGCGGCTTGTGCAGACTCTATCGGTGCAGATGCAATCGAGCTTGCACCCGTAAAGAATTTCCGTGAGGATGCAATCGTATACAAGACAATCGCAAAGAATGTGGAAAACGCAGTTATCGCAATTCCCGCAGGCGCAAGCGCACAGGATATCGCAAATGCGTGGGAATGCATCAAGGACGCAAAGAAGCCCAGACTTCAGATTGAGCTTCCCATATCCACTGTTCAGATGGAATATACCTATCATATAAAGGCAGAAAAGATGCTTGCAAAAATCGGCGAGCTTGTAAAGGCGGCAAAGGAGCTTTGCGAGGACGTTGAATTCTCCGCTCTGGATGCTACCCGTGCGGACGACGATTTCTTCACAGCGGCTCTCAAGGTGGCAGAGGAAAACGGTGCTACCGTTGTAACAGTATGCGACGATGCAGGTGCTTTTCTTCCCGAGGAAATTGCGGTATTTACTGAAAAGGCAAAGAATGCGGTTAATATTCCCGTGTTCGTTCAGGTTTCCGATAAGGTTAATATGGCTGTTGCGTGTGCTGTTGCCGCAATCAGAAGCGGTGCTGACGGCATCAAGTGTGCAATGGCGGGCAAGGATGCGCTTCTCACGGGCGAGCTTGCGGATGCAATTGCGGCTTGCTCCAAGATCGGCGCACAGACAGGTCTTAACAACACAAAGATTCACGCAAGCATTGACGATATGCTCACAAAGGTAAGCCACGAGGCTTATGAGGCTGAAAGCAACATCAGCGAAAAGAAGAAGATTCTTCTCGACTCCGAAAGCACAATTGCAGATGTTTCCTCTGCGGCGGGCGTTCTCGGCTACGAGCTTTCCGATTCCGACTGCGGAAACGTATACAAGGCTGTAATGCAGGTATGCGAAAAGAAGGACACCATCGGAGCGAAGGAGCTTGAGGCACTTATCGCAAGCTCCGCTATGCAGGCTCCCTCCACATATCACCTTGAAAGCTATACAACAAGCAGCAGCAATGTTTCAAGCTCTATGTCACAGGTAACACTCAAGGTCGGTGACGAAATTATGAGCGGTGTAAGCATCGGCGACGGTCCTATCGACTCCGCATTCCGTGCAATCGAGCAGTGCATCGGTCACCACTACGAGCTTGACGATTTCCAGGTGCAGTCCGTAACAGAGGGCAAGGAGGCTCTCGGCTCTGCACTTGTAAGACTCCGCTCGAACGGTAAGCTTTACTCCGGTAACGGTATTTCCGCAGACATCGTAGCGGCAAGCATCAGAGCATACATCAACGCACTCAACAAGATAGTGTTCGAGGAGAACTGATATGAAGATAGTATTTTCCACCAAAAACGTTAACCGTCCTACATTTCTGGACACCTGCCGTTATGCATATGACTACGGCTTCTCCGGATTTGAAATATACGACGCAATAAAGGAACGCCACGACCACTACGACAGCATTCTCCGCCGTGACAGAACAGCCGACTCCAAGAGAAAGCTCATCAACAGAGGTCTTGCGGTTGCGGCACTCTGCTATCCTTACTCTCTCGACACAGACGAGGCAAATGCGGAAACCGTTGTAAAGTATGTTGATATGGCGGCAAATGCGGGTGTTCCCTGCGTTATTGTCCGTCTTGAAAATAAGATTCCCATGGAAAAGCTCGCTGAGAAAATCGGCGATGCCGTGAAGAAGGCAGAATCGGCTGACATCGAAATCCTTTTCGAGACCGTGGGCTACCTTTCCGAAACAGAAAACATTCTTGAAATTATAAACTACTTCTCCTCCGCGGCTATCGGTGCTTCCTGGAATGTAAGAGGCACATACTTCGGTGCGGGCGAAAGTGCGGAAACCACAATAAAGAGCCTCGGCGCATATATAAAGTATGTTCGTCTTGGTGACATGAAGGACGGCAAGACTGTTCTCATCGGTGAGGGTGAGCTCCCCGTCGAGAAGTTCATAAATGCTCTTTCATCCCTCAATTACGACGGCTATATCTGTGCCGCGTGGAATGAGGAAATCAACGATGCGGATATAGTTCTTACCCACTTCGCAAACTACATCGCATCCCTCGGCAGAGAAAAGAAGAGCTACGACAAGGTTTACTACAACAGAGCAAAGACAGGCACCTTCGTATGGCCCAAGTACGAGGTAATTGATGCTACATTCTCGGACGTGCTTGACACAATGGCTGAAAAGTACCCCGACCAGTACGCCTTCAAGTTCCCCACACTTGACTACACAAGAACCTACGCCCAGTTCCGCCGTGACGTTGACGAATGTGCCGCTGCACTTATCTCCCTCGGCGTAAAGGCGGGCGACCATGTTGCGGTATGGGCTACCAACGTTCCCGAATGGTATCTTACATTCTGGGCTACAACAAAGATCGGTGCCGTTCTTGTAACCGTAAACACAGCATATAAGATTCACGAAATAGAATACCTCCTCAAGCAGTCCGACACTCATACACTCGTTATGATTGAATACTGCAAGGATATCAACTACAAGGAAATCGTCCGTGAGCTTTGCCCCGAGCTTGATACTCTCACTCCCGGAAAGCCTCTCTATTCCAAGAATCTTCCCTTCCTTCGCAATATCGTAACCGTTGGCTTCTCTATGCCCGGATGTCTCACCTATGAGCAGATGCTCTCCCGTTCCTCTATGGTTCCCCGTGAGGAGGTAAGAAGAAGAGCGGCTCTTGTCAAGGCTGACGATGTATGTAATATGCAGTATACGTCAGGTACTACGGGCTTCCCCAAGGGCGTTATGCTTACTCACAGAAACATCGTAAACAACGGTAAGACCATCGGCGACAGAATGGATCTTTCCACAGCGGACAGAATGATGATTCAGGTTCCTATGTTCCACTGCTTCGGAATGGTGCTTTCAATGACATCTATGATGACACACGGCGGTACGCTCTGTCCCATTCCTTACTTCTCGCCCAAGTCCTCGCTTGCCTGCGTAAACGATGAGCATATCACCTGCTTCAACGGCGTTCCCACAATGTTTATAGCAATGTTCAACCACGCAGACTTCGCAAAGACCGATTTCTCCTATATGAGAACGGGCATTATGGCGGGTGCAAACTGTCCCGCAGACCTTATGCGTCGCGCGGCGGACGAAATGAATATGAAGGAAATCATCTCCGTATATGGTCAGACCGAGGCTTCTCCCGGATGTACAATGGGCGAGGTTAACGAGGATATCGACCACAGAGTCGAAACCGTAGGAAGTCCCTTCCCCGGAGTTGAATGTAAGATTATCGATCCCGAAACCGGCGAGGAGCTCCCCGCAGGAGAAAGCGGTGAATTCGTTGCGCGCGGCTTCAACATTATGAAGGGCTACTACAAGATGCCCGAGGCTACAGCGCAGGCAATAGACAAGGACGGCTGGCTCCACTCGGGAGATATCTGCTGTATGACAGAGGACGGCTACTACAAGGTAACGGGTCGTCTTAAGGATATGATTATCCGTGGCGGTGAAAACCTCTACCCGAGAGAAATCGAGGAATTCTACCTCACAAATCCCAAAATCCGTGACGTTCAGGTTGTCGGTGTTCCCGATGAAACCTACGGCGAGGAATGCTGTGCGTGGGTAATTCTCCACAAGGGTGAAACGGCAGACGAAAAGGAAATGAAGGAATTCGGTAACGCATCCATTGCACGCCACAAGGTTCCCAGATACTTCCTCTTTGTAAACGAGTTCCCGATGAATGCTGCGGGCAAGATTCTCAAGTACAAGATGAGAGACGAATCTGCTGAGATTCTGGGACTTAAGAAGAAATAAAATAAAAATCAAGACCGAGGAGTAAAATCCCCGGTCTTTTTGTATTGTGCATAGTGCGAAGGCTCTGCTATTCCTTGAATTTTCTGCCCATATATTCACGGCAGGAAAGCCCCGTGACCTTCCTGAAAAGTCTGCTCATATATGCGGGATCGCTTATGCCCACATTGAGTGATGCTTCCTTGAGCGAAAGTCCTCTGCTCTGCATAAGCTTTATCGCATTTGTGACACGGCAGGAATTTATATAGTCCACAACCGTCATTCCCGTAACGTGTCTGAATATGTGCTGAAGATACCCGGACGAAATCTCAAGGAAATCCGCAATGTCCTCCACCGTGAGCCTTTTCGCATAGTTTTCGTTTATGTAGCCCTCCGCCCTTGAAGCATAAAGCACCTCGGACGGCGGAAGCACAGACTGTGCGTCGTCAAGCCGTCTTAAAACAAAATCGGTAAGAAGCGAGGTGAGGGCAAAATACCTTGACAGAGCCATCCCCTTTTCTGCGGGCGATTCGGAGGAAAGGCTTATGCCGATTGACTTTATTATGCTTATAGCCTTGTCGTAAATTTCGGAAATGTCCTCGTGATAGGGGACAAGTATAATAAAATTCTCCTTCATACGTCGCTTGAGGTCTGCAACATTACACTCCGATTCGGAATCGTACCTTTTGAAGGTGTACTGCATGGCAACTCCGACAGTTGTATGTCTGTTTATGCCTTCACCTACCGAAAGAGCCGTGCAGATATCCGTGCAGAAAAGAGGAGAAAACATTTTTGGATATATTCGCTCTGTTCTGCCGTCGGCGTGGCGTTGCTCTATGCTTCCGCTTTCAAGCACGCAAAGCTCAAGGAAATCCTTTACACGGTTGAAGCTGTGCCTGAATTTGCCGATTTCCACGCTGTAGGCAAACTTGAAGGTCGGAATCGTTACGGGCTGAATTTCAAAGAATCTCATAAATATCACCTTTTTACATCTTTTGCCGAAATATAGGGGTATTATAGCATATTATATCGGATTTGTCCATATTTATCGGGAAATTATATTGACTTTTTCGCCTTGCAACTATATAATGCGGTTATACGGACACGGCATTTATACCTTAATAAAAAGGAGCAACCGATATGAAAAGATTCCAGAAGCTTGATAAATTCCCCCTCGGCTCAATCCGTGCGAAGGGCTTCCTCCGAGACCAGATGCTCATCGGCAAGGACGGTATGGCGGGTCACCTTTATGAAATCGAGCCGGAGATGATTTACCATCCCTTTGTAGACAGAAAGCCCGTTCCCGCGTGGGAGGGCGACAATCAGGCAGGCTGGGGTGCTGAAATTTCCGGTAACTACTGGGCAGGCTACATTCAGCACGCCTACACCCTTGACGACCCCGAAATGATTGCCGTTGCCGAGGATTGGGTCAACAAGGTACTCAAAAACATTCAGCCCGACGGATATCTCGGTACATACTACCTTCCCGGGGACAACATCTATCAGGACTACAACGCCTGGGGAACAGCCTGCGGAATGCGAGGTCTTATAGCCTTCTATGAGGCTACGGGCAGAAAGGATGTCCTTGATGCGGTATACAACTGTATGCTCTGGTTCTGCGACAAGTGGGCAGGGGACAAAAAGACCACATACGCAGGTCAGTCCATAATCGAGCCTATGGTGCTTACATACTACCACACGGGCGACGAGCGACTTATAAAATTCTGCGAGGACTACCTTGATTTTATCTGCAGAAACGACCACTACAAGCTTTCCTATAAGTCAATGCTCAGCGATGACTATATGTATCTTACAATGCACGCAGGAGCACTTGGCTCAAAGCCGAAGCTTCCCGCACTTGTGTATTCCGTGACAGGTAACGAGGACTACCTGAAGGCGGGCGAAAATCTCATAAGAAAAGCAAGAGCGCACAGCATTCAGCTTACCGGCGGTGCGGTTTCCTCCGTTGAATACAACGGTCCTGTCGGCGGTACTATGGAAACGGAATATTGCTGTTTTACATTTATGAATCAGTCCTATTCTATACTTAGCTACATCACGGGAAATTCCATATACGGCGACTATATGGAGGAGGTTTTCTACAACGGTGCGCAGGGTGCGAGAAAGAAGGACGAGAAGTGCATTCCCTATCTTTCCGCTCCGAATCAGGTTTTTGCCACGCACAATTCATCTCTCATAAACGGAGACCAACAGCAGTATGCACCCGTGTATCCCACATCCTGCTGTCCCGTAAATGCTGTTGCCATTGTTCCCGATTTCGTAAGAGGTATGCTTCTCCGTGACGAAGCGGATAATGTCTATGTTGTTGCATACGGTCCGTGTACACTTGACTATAAGGATATCTCCATCGAGGAAAAAACTCTTTATCCATTCAGAAACAATTCCGAATTCGTTATAAACTGCAACAAAAAATTCGCTCTGAATCTTAAAGTTCCCCAATGGAGCGAGGGTGTAACCTTAAAGCTTAACGGCGAGGAAATCCCCTCGGAGCTCTCGGAAAACGGCTATATCAGCATCGACAGAGAATGGAAGTGCGGTGACACCGTTGAAATCGCATTCAAGGCGAGCGTAAAGGTAATAAAGGTAGACGACAGCGACGGAGCATCAAAATATCCGATAGCCTTCAAGTACGGCGCGCTCCTTTACTCCTATCATATCCCCGAGGACTGGCGAAAAGCCCCGGGAAGACCCATGACGGCACTTTCCGAGGACTGGTCGTGGTACAGCGTTTATCCTCTTGTAAAGGACATAGGCGACCTTGACCCCGTAAACAGAATACTCGCAAGGCGTGAGCTTATGACCTGGAATATCGCCGTTGACGAAAATCTCACGGCGGAGGATTTTGAAATAGAGGAGCTCGAGCCGAACGGCTATGCGTGGGAAAATCCGATGATAAAGCTCCGCACCCATTGCTACAAGGCACCCTATCTCTGCGCTCTTTATCCCGCAAGAACATTCGAGCCCCACGGTCAGTATCAGTATGTTACAAAGAAGCTTCCCCTTGAGCTTGTGCCTCACGGATGTACAAATCTTCGTATTACCTATTTTGCAAAGGCTGACCTTAAAAATATGAAATAACAAAGCAAAAGCTCCGTCTGTCAAAAAACAGACGGAGTAATTTTTTATATATTCGGTTCAGTTCCCGTCAACGAAACGGGAAAATCCGCTTGATGTCTTTTCCGTACCGTCGGACATTATCCACATAGCCTCGGTTTCCGAAAGGGATTCCACAAGAGCAAGCCCCTCTTCAAAGGGCATACAGAACAGTGCCGTGGAAAGTGCGTCACCCATAGCGGAGCTTTTGCCCACAACCGAAACGGAAAGATAGCCTTCTGCGGGGAAAAGCGTGTCGGGATTTATGATGTGATGATAATTCTTGCCGTCAACGGTGTAATATCTCTGATAAGATCCGCTTGTAACAACAGATTCACCCGCAAGAGCAAGATATTTTCTGTAAGGCTCGTCCGAATCGGTGTCGGGATTTTCAATGCCCGCAATCCACTTTTCGCCGTTCGATTTTGCTCCCACCGTGCGGACATTACCGCCAACATTTATAACATAGCCCGAAATTCCCTTTTCCTCAAGCGAGCGGGCAACCATTTCAACGGCATAGCCCTTTGCAACGGCTCCCACATCAAGAGTTACCCTCGGGTCGGAGATGTATACGGTAGATGCCTGCTCGTCTATGATAACGCAGTCTATGTCCGTGTGCTCCGATGCGTCAAGAAGCTCCTCAAGAGTCGGAAGGGATGCATCCTTCGGCTGGTCAAGACCTGCCGTTCTGTAGTCGTGCCAGATTGAAAGCACGCTTCCGAGTGCGATATTCACCTTGCCGTCCGTCCTGCGGTACATTTCCTTTGCGAAAAGAAGCATATCGATAATACGCTTGTCAACAGTGACTTCACGGTGTACGCCGTCTGTCAGCTCATTTACCGTACAGAGATTTTCCATCCCATCAAAGCGGTGGTATATGGTGTAAAGGCGGTGATATTCGGAAAGCTGTGACAGAATCTCCGAGCTTACACGGTCGAAGTCCTCCTTGTTTTCCTCATAGCCCACAATTGTCGTTGCCGTGTCGAAGTAGTCAAGGGAATACGCCGTGAACTTTTCCTTTTTCTCACCGCAGGAGTAAAGGGCAGGGCACAGCATAAGGAAGCATAAAAGAATAACGGAAAATGATTTAATTTTTTTCATCAATTCCTCCGTGAGCGATAATTACCTAAAGAAAAAAGGGAGGAAATCCTCCCCTTAGACTTTCGTTTTAAAATCAGCCGAGCTTTGCCGCAGCAGCTGTGAAGCCGCTAACGTATATTGTGCAGCCTGCTGTCTGAACATCCTCGGTACCTCTGCCGTCCTCGCCGATAAGACCTGCGATTTCAGCGGGTGTCTTGCCAACTGCAACGGAATCGAATGCAGCTGCCTGCTGATACCATTCGTTCTTTGCGCCGCCGTATGCAACCATACCGTAAGCGTCGCCCTTTTCCTTCTTGGAAAGGATTTCTGCGGAAGCATCGAATGCGGACTTACCTTCAAGGTCGAAGCCGAAGGTTACCTCAACGCAATCACTGCTTGCAGCCGTTACTGTGCCGTCAGCGGAGAGAGCAGCCGCAAGGAATGTTGTTTCAACCTTGTTGGAGCCTGCCTTGTCCTCTGTAGCATCTGCGGTTGTCTGTGCGGTGTATGCACCGATCTTGATTGTGTCGTTCTTTGTAGCCTTGGAATCGGTTGCGTTTGCAACAGCCTTTTCCACAGCCTTCGCAAAGTCGGAAACGTAAATTGTGCAGCCTGCGTTAATAACCTCTTCGGTGCCCTTTGCATCTGCCGCAATGAGAGCCTTAACCTCGTCTGCTGTCTTACCTGCGATAAGAGCGCAGAATGCGTCAGCCTGCTCGTACCATTCGAGCTTTGCTCCGCCGTAGGCTACCATGTTGTAGTCCTTGCCTGTTTCATACTTTGTCTTGAAGGAGTCGTTTGCAACTGCCTTGCCGTCGAAGGTGTAGCCAACCTTGTTGTCTGCACAGTCGATGAACGCCTTAACGATTTTGCCCTCTGCGTCAACGAGAACAGCGGCTACCGTTGTTGTTGCCTGACCCTGACCTGCCTTGTCCTCTGTAGCGTCTGTTGCGCTTGCGGTTACCGCAACGCCGAGACCGAGCTTTAAGGATTCGGCTTCGTCCTTTGTTTCACTCTTGCCGCAGCCTGTAACAGCTGTGAGAGCGAGTACCGATACTAAAAGAAGTGCGAAAAGCTTTTTCATTGTTTTTTCTCCTTTGATTAGTTTATTGCGGGATAATCCCTCTGATGCTATTTTACCATAAACATGGAGGATTGTCAATATATTAACAATAAAAATATATGTCAGAATTTAAACATTTTTCCCACGGGGACTCTTTTTACCAGAATTCCGCCGCAAACACCCACGAAAACACCCGCAATTATGCCCGTAACGGAAAGCACAAGCATATAATAAGCAATCTGCGGAGTATCAAGCAGCACCATAGCGACAAGCACCTGACCTATGTTGTGGCAAACACCGCCCGCAACACTTACGCCCGTACCCGAAAGCAGATTCGTTTTCTTAAGAGCCCACATAACCGCAAGACTGAGCACCGCCCCCGCAAGACTGTAGGCAAACGCCATTGCATTTCCGAAAAGCATAGAGGATATGCAGAGCCTCACAAGTGAAACCGTTGCCGCATATCTTACGTCAAGGCTGTAAAGCACATACAGAATGACGATATTCGGAAGCCCCATCTTGATACCCGGCACTGCGGCAAATACCGGAGGAATCAACGATTCCACATACGCCAGCAAAAGGGCAAGAGCCGTGCAAAGCCCGAGAAATGCTACTTTTTTAATTCCGAGGTGCTTTTTCACATCTGTCCACCCTTCCGTCTGTTGTTATACCGCAATATCCGGTCCGCTATTCGTGACCGTGTGAATTTCTATTACTACCTTGTTTGGAAGGCAGATAATGCTCTCTCCGTTGCGACTTACGGGTCTGTGGGAGGAGCATATTCCGTCGGGACAGCTTGCCGTATCGACATATGCCTTGCCGTCCTCAATAATAAGCAGATTATAGCCGTCACCGTTTACGATTTCCACGGTTGTATTCTCAAGAAGGGAATATTCCCCGAAGAGCCTTCCGTCAACGGTAACTCTTACCGTGTTGCCTTCCTCTGCGGAAAAAAACAACACGCACGCCAAAACAAGAACAACAAGAAGCAGAGAGGCTATGAAGATAACGTCGTTTCTTGCCTTTCTGCTCTCTTGCTTCTTTATTATGTCTTTAAATTTCCCCATTATTTATTGAAGGGGTCGAAGCCCTCGGGAATATCGGGGAAGAATACCTTCTTTATGCACTCTGTGGGGCAAGCCTCGGCACACTGTCCGCATCCGTTACACTTTTCGTAGTCGATAACGGCGCAGTTGTTTTTAACGGCAATAGCCTTTTCGGGACAGGTGAGCTCGCACTTCTTACAGCCGATGCAGGCATGCTTGCACGCCTTTCTCGCGTCCGCACCCTTGTCCTTGTTGGCACAGTATACTACTGTTGCCGCCTCCTGAGGAATCATGGAAATGAGCTTCTTGGGACATTCCTTGATACACAGTCCGCAGCCTACACAGCGCTCGGTGTTTACAATCGCAACGCCGTTTTCAATACAGATTGCATTTGCAACGCACACACTCTGACAGTCACCGCAGCCGAGACATCCGTACTTGCAGGACTTGGGGCCGCCGTAAATCATAGAGCCTGCTCTGCAGGTTGCGATTCCGCTGTATCTTGCCATGCTGGGACAAGCCTCGCAGGTACCGTTACAGTGAACGAATGCAATCATATCCTTGGGAGTTTCAACCTCAACGCCGAGAATGTCACCGAGCACAGCCGCAACGCCCTCAGCACCGGGGATACAGAGATTGGGCTTTGCCTCGCCCTTTGCCATTGCTTTTGCATAGCCCGCACATCCGCTGAAGCCACAGGCTCCGCAGTTGATACCGGGAAGTGCCTCTCTTATCTTTACCTCGGTCTGGTCCTCTTCAACATAGAAGAAGCGTACCGCAAGCGCAAGGAGAATACCGAATACAAGTCCTACCGCCACAACGACGGCAAGAGCGGTTAAAATATCAATTAACATATTACCCTCCTTAAGCAAAAAGGTTGTCTACGATTCCCGCAAACCCCATAAACGCAAGAGAAATAAAGGATGCGGCAATCAGTGTAATGGCAACGCCTCTGAAGAAAACGGGCACCTCTGTTTCGTCGATTCTCGAGCGGATACCCGAGAAAAGAATCATCGCAAGAAGGAAGCCGAGTCCGCATCCGAGGGAGCTTACAACGGACTGAAGGAAGGTGTAGCCGTCGTTGATATTGTTGATACAAACACCGAGAACGGCACAGTTTGTCGTAATAAGGGGCAGATATACGCCCAGGCCCTGATGAAGCGAGGGTGAGAACTTCTTGAGCACGATTTC
Source organism: Clostridia bacterium (assembly GCA_017560085.1). GTDB lineage: Bacteria > Bacillota > Clostridia > Oscillospirales > CAG-382 > SIG622. The sequence continues at coordinate 21,367 of JAFYPA010000126.1, read as the reverse complement.
AAGAATCTGTACAAGAGAAGCGATAATAAGAATGAATACTATAGTCTGAAGGTACTCAAGTCCGAATCTTTCAAGAACGAACTCGTTTATGGGCCAGGTTGCAAGCGTTGCCACGAGCATTACGAGTGTTACGGAAACACCCATACCCACAGCCTGATTGATTTTCTTTGAAACGCCGAGGAAGGGGCAGATACCGAGGAATCTGTTCAGTACATAGTTGTTTACAAGCACCGAGGACATCAGTATCACAATAAGAGTCTTGAATTCTTCCATATTATACCTCCTTCTTTACGTTACAGGTGCTCTTGGTGCAGAAGCTCATACCGGGACAGCCCACACAGGTGAAGTCCTTCTTCTTGGGGCTCTTGCCCTTGGTGAGTCTGCCGACGAGCGCTATGAGAAGTCCGTAGACAACCATACCGCCGGGAGCCTTTACGAAAAATTCGATTTTGAGGGGCTCAAGGAAGGGAATTGCGATTCCCGCAAAGCTTGCTGCGCCCACAACCTCACGGATTGTTGCAATAGCACAGAGTGCGAGAGTAAAGCCGATACCCATTCCGAGACCGTCAAGTGCGGATTTGCCCACAGAGTTCTTGCTTGCGAACATTTCCGCTCTGCCGAGAATTATACAGTTTACAACTATCAGCGCAAGATATACGCCCAGCATTTCGTAAAGCGCGGGAACGAATGCGTGAACAAGCATCTGTACCACCGTTACGAAGCCTGCGATAATTACGATATAGCAGGGAATACGCACGCTGTCGGGGATAATCTTACGGAGAAGCGATATAATCATATTTGAGCATATAAGAACCGCAAGAGTCGCAACACCCATACCGAACGCACCGAAAACATTGGTGGTTGTGGCAAGAGTGGGACAGGTTCCGAGTATAAGCACAAGCACGGGGTTTTCCCTGAGAATACCGTTAAAGAGAACGTAAAGAGAACTGTTCTTTTTCATTTTAGTTGCCTCCCTTCAGTATCTTCACGGATTCGAATGCACGGGAGATTGCCTTCTTGTATCCGTCTGTTGTGAGTGTTGCACCGCTGATGGCGTCGATTTCGTTGTAGCTTTCCTCTGTCTTGCCGTCAAACTGACCGTAGAAGGATTCGTTTGCACAGGCATCACCGATGCCCTTTGTTTCAGCCTGGGAAAGTGTAAGACAGTCGAGAATCTTACCGTCGGCACCGATGGAAACACGGATGAGGATATATTCGCCGGATGCGGGATGATATTCGTCACCGCCCGTGATGCCGTAGCCCGCGCCCTTGATGTCGATAACATAGTTACCGCTCTCGGTAAGCTTTGCGGATATGAGCTGTGAGGGAAGTCCCTCAAATGCCGTAAGGTCTATTTCACTCATAATTGTTGAGTTTACTTTGGTGATTGCGGTCTTTACAAGCTCTGCCGCTTCCTCGGAGCATTCCGTAAGAGCATTGCCCTCTGCATCAGCTCCGATAAAGTCCTCACCGATTACGCAGACAGCACCGCTTTCGTTGTCTGCCGTGTAAATTGCATCAATGCCGTCTATAGCTTCAACGAAGAAATACTTTGTGAACTTGCCCTCGCCCGCAGGGAGTGCCGCAGAAAGGTTGTCAGCAAGAATTTCTTCTTCACTGCGAAGGTCAACCTCGCCACCGCCGAGAATAACCACGGTGTTAAGAGCATCCTTGATTGCGTTTCTGTAGCCGAGAGTTGTCTTTGTTGCGCTTGCGATTGTGTCAACCGTGTCAATGTCGGAAATGGTCTTACCTATAACGGCACTCTTGAACTTTTCAGCCGCGGTACCGCCGATTGAAGGAGTTTCGCCCGAGCTTACAAGCTTACTTCCCGATACCGTGCCGTCGGAATTCACACCGCACACGATAACCATACCGGGAGCATAACCGCTTACGGTAAGCTTTACAACATAGCCGCCGTTGGCCGCACGATATACCTCGTTAACCGATTCGGGGAGCTGCTTTTCGGAAATGTCAACAAGGTCAAAGCTTCCGCCCTCGGGAAGCACCTCAAGAAGAGCCTCGTTGGACTTCTTTGCCTCGTTTGCTTCAATGATGGGGGCTGTTATGGAGTTTGTAAGTGCGATAATAACCGCAACGAACGCACAGATTCCTATCAGCACCGCAAGACTTTTTATGGATTTTTTCATTACTTGACACCTCCGAAAATCTTATGTGACGTGAGTCTTTCGATGTAAGGCGTAAGTATATTCATAAAGAGAATCGCAAAGGAAACGCCCTCGGGATATACGCCGTACTTACGGATAAGGAACGTAAGAAGACCTGCACCGAAGCCGAAGAGCACCTTACCCCACGCCGTGGGAGGAGAGGTAACATAGTCCGTTGCCATAAAGATTGCGCCTATGAGAAGACCGCCTGAAAGAACAAGAGCGAGAGCGGTCTCGAGGCTTCCCTCGGAAAGGTAGGAAAGCACGAATACACTTGCAACGAATACCACGGGAATGTGCCATGTGATAATGCGTCTTGCAAGAAGATAAATAAAGCCGAGAATAAGTGCAACCGCACAGGTTTCACCCAGAGCACCGCCCGTTGTACCGAGAAGGAGATCCTTCATAGCGGGTGTCTCACCGCCTGCAATCAGTTCAAGAGGAGTCGCACCTGCGGTAACGTCAACTATTTTGGGCATTGCCTGAGTTGCCATAGAGCCGAAGGATACAAGCATAAATATTCTTGCGGTGATAGCGGGATTTACAAGATTGCATCCGATACCGCCGAATACGCATTTTACGAGAATTATAGCAAACGCCGAGCCGACAATACACTGCCATATCGGAATGTTTGCGGGAACATTGAGTGCTATGAGAAGACCGGTAACAGCGGCACTGAGGTCGCCCGCACTCTGGTATCTCTTTACAATAACATTATAGAAGTATTCGCATACCACACAGGTAGCAACGCAGACAGCGATTATAAGAAGCGCACGCAGTCCGAATATAACAGCACCTGCAATGGATGCGGGAGCGAGCGCGATAATAACGTCCCGCATAATGGAAGCGGTTGATTTTCCGCTGTGAATGTGGGGGGATGCGGATATATGAAGCATATTATTTTCCATTTCTTGCTGCCTCCTTTGCTCTTTCGTCCCTCAAAAGCTGCTTTGAAAGATTGTTGTTCTGTACAAGCGGACGGTTTGCGGGGCAGATATAGCTGCAGCAGCCGCAAAGCATACAGGTGTCAACAGACAGCTTTTTGAGCATTTCCGTGTCCTTCTTTTTGTATGCAAGAAGAATTTCCGCAGGGGCAAGACCGAAGGGACAGGTATTTGTGCAGGCACCGCAACGAATACACGCCGTTGTTCTGGGAAGCCACGCCTCCTTGGGTGTAAGTGCGATTACCGCATTTGTATTCTTGATTACGGGCGAGCTCATATCGGGAACGGTAACGCCCATCATAGGTCCGCCGTAAAGGATCTTGTCGGGAACAGCGGTAAGACCACCACAGAACTCGAAAATATCGGAAAGTGCGGTTCCTATGGGAGCAATTACATTCTGAGGATTCTTAACGCATCCGCCGTCAACCGTCACGCACTTCTCAACAAGAGGCATACCCGTCTTGAGGTAAGAGCCTATTGCCGCAATTGTGGTACAGTTGCACACAACGCATCCCACATCAAGAGGAAGCTTACCCGTTTCGATAACCTTACCCGTGGTGTGGTACACAAGCACCTTTTCACCGCCCTGAGGGTATACCGATGGAAGCACCTTGACCTCTGTGTTTTCAAGTCGTGATGCCATTTCCTGCATGGATGCTATGGCACTCTTCTTGTTGCTTTCTATTGCGATTACCGTGCGCTTGATGGGGAAATACTTCGTAAGAATGCGGATAGCCGTTTCCATATCGTCCACACGGTCGGTCATTGTGAGGGAGTCGCTGGTGATATAGGGCTCGCATTCTGCACCGTTTATGATAAGCTCCTCCATTTTTGAAGGATCTGCGCTCCACTTGACATATGTGGGGAAGCCCGCACCGCCAAGACCTACGACGCCGCTCGCCTTTATTGCAGCAAGAAGCTCCTCACGGCTTGTAACCGTGGGAACGGCAACCGTCTCGCAGACAGCCATTTCGCCGTCGGATTCTATTGTAACGGAGGGGACTGTACCGCCACCCGTGAGTCTGATATCTGCAATTTTTGTAACCTTACCGGAAACGCTTGCGTAAATCTCCGAGGAAAGTCCGCCCGCGCCTTCACCTATTTTTGTACCTACCTTTACAAGGTCGCCGACCTTAACCGTAGGAGTCGAGGGCGCACCGATGTGCATAAGCATCGGAATTGTCACGGATTTGATATCCGTCATACGCACCGCGGGCTTATCTGCGGTATTTTTTCTGTGCGGAACATGCAGACCTTTCAAGAAAAAAGACATATGATTCTCACCTTTCTCAAATGTAATTTTTGTATCGATTGTTAATATTGTAACAATGTCGTGAATTTTGTGTTTCCAATCATCACATTATATCATTTTTAAACGCGTTTGTCAATATGGTTTGAGCATATTATGTGCTGTAAAAATAAGGAATTATACTTTATCGGGATTCATATTGACAAAACGGCTCAAAGGCTTTATAATATCAGTACAGGAAAAACTCAAAAAAATTCCGTAAAAGAAAGGAAACCGAAATGAATATACTTCATCATCTTATAGAGCTTGTGCTCCCGTATCTGATTTCCGTGCTTGAAATCATCGGTATTTTTATAGTGTGCCGCACCTGTCTTATCGGCTTCTGGAAATATATAAAGAACGCCTTTACGCATGAAACCTTCGAAATTCAGTCCAACCTTGCAAACGGTCTTGCGATGGGTCTTGAATTCAAAATGGCGGCGGAAATTTTAAGAACGGTTATCGTTCAGACCATGGACGAGCTTATTATGCTCGGTGCGGTAATTCTTCTGCGTTCGCTCCTGAGCCTTCTTATCCACTACGAAATCAAGCGTCCCAAGCAGAAAAAGACGGATAACGAGCAGGACGACAATCACTGAGCGAAATATTAAGGTATATATAATATGAAAAAAACATACTTCAACCTGCTGAAAAAATGGTGCGACGCCCTCATAGACCTTCAGTTCAAGGACAAGGGCGACCCTACTCTCTACGGCGGATTCCATTGCCGTGCCTGTCATATTCTTCACGGCAGAGCCTCTGATGCGGTGTATCCATTCCTCGTTATGGCAAAGCATACGGGCGAGGAAAAATATATAAACGCCGCAAAGGCTGTATTTGACTTCGGGCAAAACTTCGTGTGCGATGACGGTGCGGTGCTCAACGACGGTCAGAGCCAATGGAAGGGCATAACGGTATTTTCCGCAACGGCGATCTGTGAAGCCCTTACCGTGGGAGGACATCTGCTTGATACGGATACCCGCACGAAATGGGAAAAGCGACTTCGTGCGATGGGCGAGTGGCTGTATGAAAATATGACAGAGCATATGGTTACGAATATAAACTATCCCGCAACAAACTGTGCGGCTCTCACTCTTCTCGGAAATTATTTCGGAAGAGAGGACTACCTTGCTCAGGGCAAGCACCTTGCAGAGTACGTTATGGCACGCATAACGGAAAACGGATTCCTTTACGGTGAAGGCAAGCCCCGTGACGAGGTTTCACCGCTGGGCTGTGTTGCAGTTGATATCGGCTACAATATGGAGGAGTCACTTCCCTCGCTTGTAAAGTATGCTTATATAATAAAGGATGAAAAGCTTCTCGAAAGGCTTTCGGATATACTTCTTCGTCAGCTCGACTTTATGCTTCCCGACGGAGCGTGGGATAACAGCTTCGGCACAAGAAACTACAAATGGACCTACTGGGGCTCGAGAACCTCCGACGGCTGTGCTTCGGCGTATACACTTCTTTCGGACAGAAATCCCGTATTTGCGGAGGCGGCTCGCAGAAATACCGAGCTTGTGGAAAAGTGTACTCACGCAGGACTTTTACACGGAGGACCTCACTATCATAAGCACGGCGAGCAGCCCTGCACTCACCATACCTTCGAGCACGCAAACGCAATTGCCTTTGCCCTTGAGCACTCGGAAAATATGCCGACGGAGAGGGTAGACCTGCCTTGCGATACGGCTTCTTCTCTTGCGTACTATCCCGAAATCAATACATATAAGCTCGCAATCGGCTCTTACCGTGCGACGGTTACGGGCAACGACTCCAACGCAAGAGTGGGCGGTCACGTCTGCGGAGGTACACTCTCCTTGCTGTGGAAATACGGAGAGGGACCTATGATTGCCGCCTCCGTTACAGAGTATACTCTTATCGAGGCACACAATATGCAGCTTCCGAGATATTCAAATCACCGTCCGCTGACTCCGTGTCTTGTGAAAAAGCAGGGCGACACGCTCTATACCACCGCCTGCTTCCGCACACCCGAAATGACGGCATCCGAGGAAAACGGCAAGGCTTGTGTAAAGGTCTCCACGGGTCTTTGCAATAATTCCTTCAAGCGGATGGAGGGAGATTCCGAGCGGGTATTTACCTATACTCTTTCCGCGGACGGTATGCGTATAAAGGCAGAAAACGCCCACGGCACGGAATTCATCCTTCCCCTCATAAGCGGAGAAATGAAGCTTTTGTGCGGCGAGGTTAAAGCAAAGGAGGAAATCTTCTTCCTGACAGGTGGCTTCGAGGCGTGCGAATACACAATCACCCCCGACGAAAACGGCTCCGTAGAGCTTATGATTATATAATGTTACCCAACGAGGCTCCCGATTTATTCGGGAGCTTTTTATACAGCAAGCAATTTTTTGCAAGAAAAAGCCCCCCGATTTGTGTCGGGAGGCTTATGCTTTTATTGGGTTGTCTTACTTTCTTGTAAGAATTTCTCTGGGTGTAAGGTCAACGGTAACTGTCTTTACGAACTGGCAGGGAGTTGTGATATCGCCTGTCTTTGTGTTTGCTACCGCTGTTGAGTATACGTCAAATACAATCTTTCTGTTGTGAATCTTTACCACTGCCCAACGGCTTGTTGCGGAAGCAATGTTGATGTCTGTGAGAATGCCCGCCTTACCTGTGGGATAGTTTGCGTTGTGCTCGTGACCGTTGATGTAGAAGTCACAGCCGTATTCCTCAGCAAGGTCGAGAAGTCTCTGACGGTTGTTGCTGTAGCCGTTTTCGGGACAAGCGTCGTAGATAGGCCATGTGAAGTTCTTTTCGTGGGAGATTGACCAGTGACATACGAGAATGATATGCTCGATGCTGTCGTCATCCTTTGTAGCCTTAAGCTCGTTTTCGATAAATGCGATTGTCGCATCGGAAATCTTACCGGTACTCTTGTATGTACCTGCGGGAGCGGGAAGTCCTACATAGCTTGCGAAGAAGCAGATGAAGCGTGTATTTCCGTTTGTGAATGCACAGTCACGGTAGTATTCCTCAACGCCGGTATCGTGGTTACCCTGAATGGAGATGAGTCTGGAATCCAGCTCGGGGTGATAGTAGGTTGTGTTTCTTTCCACGAAGGAGGGTACCATTGAGAAGTTGAACTTTTCAGAAATATTCTCTTCGCCCTTTGTATTCTTGTAGATATCGAGATATTCGAGAGTACGGAAGTAGTTTTCTCTTTCCGCATTAAGGAACTCTGCCTGATATGCGTAACCTGTGTTGAGAGAGTCACCGCAGAAGAGTGCGAAGTCGAGATTATCGAAGTTGTCGTTGATGTAGCCGTATGTGCTTATAAGTGCCTCGAAGTCAGGCTTCCACATTGTGTAAACGTCTCTGCCGTTTTCAAGGAAGTCGGACTCAACGTGGGTATCGGACATAAGAAGGAATGTGCTGCTTACTTCGTCCTTATCGTCGTATGTCCAATTGTCGGGAAGTGTGAGATATCTTACAGATTCCGTATAATTCTCGTTGTAGGGTGTAAGCGCACGCTCGATGAAGTTGTAAGCCGTGATTTCGGAAGCGTATTCGCCGTTGTATGCAAGGTGAATCTTGTTTCCGCTTACGCAGATTGTGCTTTCTCCGTCCTCAAGGTCTGCACTCATTGCGGATGCTGTACCGATGAGGATTTCCTTTGCATCCTCGCCTGCGGATTCTGCTCTTACGGGGAGAACATAGCCGTAATTTTCTATAAGATAATCGTTTATGATTCCGTGAACGTTCTGCGCATATTCGTCGTTTGCGGGAACAACGAAGGAATATTCAACAAGGTCGTTTTCTGCAATTGTTACTTCCTCAAGAGTGTAGGGATATTCGTAGTCAAGCTTTCCGGGAACGAAGATCTTGCTTCCGTTCTTTTTCGAAACGGAAACCAGCACCTCTACCGCGTGAAGAAGAGCATCTGTGCTTCCGCCGTCAATCTTTACGGTTGTTCCTGTTACCTTGAGCTCCCAGTTGCGAAGCTTGAGAGCATCGTTAAGCGAGAGAATGATGCAGGCACCGTCGGCTTCTCCGACCTCTGCACCGATATTGTATTTGCCGTTTATGATTTCAGCCGCCTTTTCGGCATCCTCTGCGGAAACGCCGTCACCGCATACCACGGTGATATCCTCGGGGATATATCCGCTGAATTTCTGTTTGATTATTGAAAGATCACTCACGTTGATTACTCCGTCCTCGTTTATGTCAATAGCTCTCTTGTATACGGGATTTGTGGCAACAGCCTCGCTGAAGCCTCTGAGAATTCTGATAAAGTCGTCAATGTCTATAACTCCGTCGCCGAGACCCGAATTGTCGGGAATATCACCGCCGAAGAGAGGTGTGTCGGATATTACCAGATTACCCTCATCTATTCTTACGTCAACCGTACGCTCGATGTAGCCTGCCTTTATTATTCTGAGAGTGTATTCTCCTGTGGGAAGTCTTTCGGAGAATCTTGCAAAGTCGTTTGTGTCACCTACAGACTCAAGCTTTGCGGTACCCATTACATCACCGTCAGAGTCAACAACATAAAGCATTGTTTCCTTGGCGGAGGGAACACCGACCTCACGCTCGTCAAGAGTAATAAGACCGGAGAATGTACCATATGCCGTAATTTCAGCTTTTTCCGTATTTACGGAGGTAAGAACCTCTGTATCGCCCGCAGTCTGCTTTACCTGTGCATAAACGATGTCCTGGGGAAGAATTTCAGCAATGTCGTCCTTCGCACAGTTGTAAGCTATTGTAAAGAGAAGCTTCTTGTCCGAAATTCTGTATTCCTCGTCAGACGCTTCCCATTCAACCGTTACGGTATTGCCGTCGACTGTAGCTGTTGCTTCAACACCGTATGCGTTTACAACGGAGGCGTAGGCGAGAGCATCGTTGAAGGTCTGTGTAAAGCTTCCGCTGTTTGCAAAGTCGCCCTCAAGGAATACATGGGACATATATGCGCTGTCTGCCTTGGAGTATCTTGAATTTACGGTGTAGATGCTTGCAGTATCGCTCCAGATTGCATAGAGTGTCTTGTCCTCAAGGAGCTGATAGGTGAGTACCGCATTTACGGAATCAGCGCTTTCGCCCCAGCCGATGAAGTATGCGTTTTCGTCACTGAGAACGGGAAGGTCGGAGAATTCGTAAATGTAGTTTACTACAGCATCGGGATTTTCGCCGTAGCCGTTTGCATCAAGAGTAAGTGTGATTTCGGGAGCAACCGTCCAGATTGCGGTCATTGTGATGTTTTCTGCGGGCATCAAGAAGGCGTCGCCCTCGTTGTAGATTGTGCCCTCATATTCCCAGCCTCCGAAGAGGTAGCCGAGATTCTTTACTCCCGCGGGAATGGAAGCTGTGTCGTCAGCCTCACACCAGATGCGGTCTCTCTTTGTGTCGCACTGAGTGTCAAAGCTTATGGAGTATGCGGGAGCATCCGTGAAGGATACAACGTATGAGCCCTCGGGCACCGTGAACTCTGCCGTGTAGTCATCGGAAAGCTTTGCAACGTCAACAAGCACGCTTTCTATTGTGTAAAGCTCAACGTGAGAATACTGTGTAGGCTCTGTTGTTACTATAACCTTGGATGCATCCTCGCCGATGGAGAGGGTAGCAAAGCTGTCCTCGCACTTTACGCTTCTGAATGCATAGCCCTCGGGGATTGCGCCGTCGTAGGTTTCGTCTACGTTGTTGTTGAGAAGAAGTGTGAAGTTACCGCTCTTGTGAACAAGCTTGTCCGTGCCGATACCGTCTATATTCGCATTGAGTGTTACGATAATGTCGCCCTCAACGGTAAGAGTTGCGTTGTTACCGCCGAGAGAAACAGCCTGAGGAATAGCGGAGTCAACCGTGAGGTTAATGCCCTTTACGGTAGCATCACCGATACCGCCGACCGTGAAGCTGTATGAGCCTGCATCAAGTCCGTTAAGAGTTACGAAAAGACCGTCGGGATTGGACTTTGTAGAGCCGGCCTCACCGAGACCTCTCATCTGGAGCGCGGATGCTGTGAAGGTTTCCGTGCCCTGATATACGGATACGCCCTTGCCGATTGTGGCGGGATGTCCGTCAAAGTTAAGGTATGTGGACTTGGACTTTACAAGAATACAGTTCTCGAATGTCACGCCACCTGTCATTACGGTCTGACCGAGACCGATACCGTTGGTGTAGTAAATATACGCACCGCCGTCGAATGTCTTGGATGTGCTGTCGTACTTTGCACGGTAGTCTGTTTCCGTTTCGCTGTCGTAGGAGGTGAAAACTATGTCGCCCGCATTGTTGTATGTGGGAGCGATTGCGGGAGAAACGGTGGAATTTCTGAAGGAGGTTACGCCTGTAACGACAACCTTACCGCCGTTTGCCTTAACCGCATCGATAGCGCTCTGAATGTGGTTGAATGCGGTGTCGGGTGACTTACCGTCGCCGTTTTCCGCCTTTGTGCCGTTGAGGTATACAACCGTATCGGCACCGCTCTTTGCCTTGTAGATGGGGTAGAGTGTAACATCACTTGCGGGAACAACCGTTAAGGTGTCCGTGCTGTTTTCCTCAGCCCAGCCGATGAGTGTGTAGCCGTATTTGTGATAGTTCTTGGATTCGGGGAATACGATATCCGCTCCCTCGTATGCTGTGAAGTCGGAGATTTTTTCGCCGTCCTCCGTCATAAATGTTACCGTGAAGGTGGGGATGTTCTCCCATACCGCATAGAAGTCAACGCTTCCGTCAATTGTAACACTTTCTCCACCGAGATATTCTGCCGTGTCGGCATCCTCGCTTGTTGCCCAGCCGAGGAATCTTTCGGAGTTTGTCTTGGAAAGTGTGGGGAGGGTGATTGTGAGTCCCTCTGTGTCTGTTGCTTCTACATAGTAGTCGTCGATTTCGTTTCCGCCGACATTGTCTGTGTATGTAACCGTGTAAATGGATGTTGTGCCGTAGGTTACCGTGTATTCACCGGCAGAGGTAAGCTTGAACGTACCGCTTCCGTCACCGAGAACAACACCTACAGAGCTTTCACCGTTTGAAACGGTTGCGTAGTTGTATGTGCTGCCCTCGTCGAGCTCAATCTTATACTCGAGGGATTTTTCCGTGTGGGAAATCTTACCGCCCTCGCTGCCGTTGATACGAATGTACTTGCCGTTTGTGGGCATTGCACCGTCCTTTACATTCTTAAGAGTTCCACCGTGGTTTACGATAACGGAAAGATTACCCTTGAATTCTGCAAGACCGGACATACCGCTGACCTTTACGTCTTCAATGTTGTCAACAGAGCCGTTGACTGTAACCTTGATGTCACCCTTTACGGTAAGCTGACCCTGAGTTGTTTTCTTAAGGTCGCTACTGATTCTGAGGCTTCCGAGGTTGCCGTTTACAATAATGTTTCTGCCGGGGATAACCTTTTTGCCTCTTGTACCGAGGTATATGTTGGAAAGCTTTATCTTACCGTCAATGTAGCTGTCAAGAACTGCAGATTCCGCTTCCGTTTCGCTTTCGGTTATGTCGTAGGAACGAATGGAGAAGGTAGTTGCAAGTCTGAAGGTCTCGCAGGTTACCTTGTTTTCTGTAGGCTCGTACACCGCAAAGCCCTCTCCGAAGGCATAGGAGTGACCGCCCATATTAAGCGCACCGTACTGACCTCTTACACGAACATTGACATTATCAAATTCAATAAGTCCGTCATTTGCGCCCGTGTTTGTGTAGGGGGAGTTGCTGTCTACGAAAAGATATGCTCCCTCAAGTGCAAGGTCGCTGTTAAGCTCGCCTCTGTAGTCAACCGTGTTGTATACGGATGTCAGAAGTATGGGCTCTGTGTTTGCGAAGTTCTTCTTGTTAAGGTCTGTCTTACCCGTAACTACAATGACACCGCCACCGGCAACATCGTTTGCCGCCTTGCCGAGGTCCTTGTAGGGAGTGGTGGGAGTCTTACCGTCGCCCGCTTCCGCAATTTCACCGTTTACAAAGACAACCTTTCTTGTTTCTTCCTTATAAACTGCGGTTGCGGTTTCGTTCTTTGCGGAAACCTTTGTAATGGGGTTCTTGCCGTCAACAGACCACATTACGAATTCATAGCCCGCTCTGAAGGGAGCCTCGGGGAAGTCTGTAATTACGGAGTCCTCTTCGGCAACAAATGTTCCCTTTTCCGTGCCGTCGTAATCCTTGAAGGTTACTGTGTACTTGGGAACCTCGATGCTCTCAAGAGTTACGTTATACGTACCGCTTTCGGTAAGAACAAATTCTGCGCTCTTGTTGTTGAGAATCTTAACTGTTCTGTTACCGCTTGCATCTGTAATAACTGCGGCATTGAAGTCTGCATCCGTTTCAACAACAAAGCTTCCGTGTCCCGCTCCGTTTTTAACGGTGAGATTTTCCGCACCATTTACGATAAACATCTTGTTTACCTTGTAATCTGTGGACGCAAGAGAAATGTCGTTTGTCGTGATCTTACCGCCGTGGTTTACGGCAATGGAAAGTGCACCCTTGATTTCCTCAAGGAGCTTCTGGTTTGCAAGTCCCTTGGTGTTACCCGAGCCTGCCGTTGCAACAGTAAGCTTTGCGATAGTACCCGTAGAGCCGAGGTTAATCTTTACGTCTCCGTCAACGGTAAGCTTACCGCTTGTACTATTGTTACTTTCGGAGCTTATGTGAAGCTCTTTTACATAGCCGTCAATGTTAAAGTTATAACCTGATGTGGTCAATTCGCATCTTTCACCTGCTATAACCTTTGTTACGGCAGAGCCCGCACCGCTGTTGAAGGTGGCAGCGTTTTTTGTGAGTACCTGGTCTGCGGATGTGCTGAAAAGACGAAGGCTTTCGGAAAAGCCGTCAACGTAGAAATCCACGTTTCTTGTCTTCTGCTCGTACCATCTTGTATTTTCACCGTATGTAAGCGTTCTTCCCGTAAGATTGATTGCGGTATAGTTGAACGCCCATACAATGTTAAGGTTATTGAATTCAACCTCGGCTGTACTGCCTGAGTACAAATTGATGGGTGAGGTTGATTTACAAAGAAGGTAAGCACCGGATACAAGACCCGATTCGGCATCAAGTGTGCCTCTGTAGTCCGTTGTACCCTCAAGAGAGGTTACGGTTACCTTCGCTTTGTTTACAAAGGCATTGTTGGTAAGCTCTGTTACGCCCGTAACAATAACCGTACCGCCCGTGTTCTGCAACGCCTTTACAGCGGCGAGAAGAGTGTTGTAGGGACTGTCCTTTGTACCGTCACCGTTTGTTTCCGCCTCGCCGTTTACATACACCACAGTATCAGCCGCAGCCACGGTTGATACGGATGCCGTAAAGGAAAAGCAGGTCATCAGCATCAAAAATGAGAGTACTGATGTCAGAATCCGTTTTTTCATGATAATTCTCCTTTGAAAATATTTTTTCGGATATTTCCTTAGTCTCATTATATATATAAATAAGTAAAAACGGAATAAATTTTTTACCCAATAAAATGGAGTTTTCTTGATTTGCTTATTGACAAGCGGTAAATATTCTGCTATATTGAATACGGAACGAAAGAGAGGTGCTGTTTTTGGGCAAAAAGCTTCATCTGAAGGGAACGGTTATAAACGACGTAGATGTGTCGGAGTCGGCATTTTTCGCCGTTGCCTCCTGCGGTATAACCTATAGAAACAAGGACTATTTTGTAACCATAAAGCGCCCCGAAAGAAACCTTATCGAATACATAGTTGACGGCAAGGGCTACATCGAGCACGACGGAAAGCTGTACAATGTGGAAAAGGGTGATTCGGTTGTGATTCGCTCGGGCTTTAAGGTAAAATATTATTCCGACAGTGCAGACCCGTATGTAAAGCTCTGGTTTACCGTAACGGGAGCCTTTGCGGAGTCCACACTTTCGCTTCTTCTGGGCGATGAAAAAATTTCCGTTATAAAAAGAAATTCCTACACGGCAATAGAAAGGCTTCTTAAAAGCATAGAAAAAAACGGCATAGAGACCGAGCGCGATTCCCACGCCTTTATGGATGTAATGTATGTTCTTTTTCCGCAGAAAAACCAAAGGGGAAGCGATGGCAACAGCGCCGACGATTTTGCGGATAAAATCAAGGGATACCTCGACCTCTTTATGCGTGACGGCATAACCGTAGAGCAGACCGCGGAGCATTTCCACATAAGTCAGCGGTATCTTATCGAGCAGTTCAAGCGCAAATTCGGCGTGACGCCGGGAAAATATATGCTGGAAAAACGGCTGAACGATGCCTCCGAGCTTCTTCTGACAACGGAATTCACCGTGGGAGAAATCTCCAACACCCTCGGCTTCTGCGAGCCCGGATATTTTACAAAGGCATTTACAAGAAAATTCGGAGCATCTCCGAAAAAATACAGAAGCACCGGCAGAAACGGCACATAACTTATCCCATACTACCCAAAAAAGGAGTGACACTTATGTACACATACTCAATTATGCCCCTTACCGAAAAGAATTTCGACACGATTCTCGCCGATGTAAAGGAGCAGTACGAAAAGGATATAAGCACGGTTCCGCTTTTCAAAATGACTCTTGTTCCCGAGGGAAATCCCGTGTGGGACAAGGTCGGACCTATGTGCGAGCTTTACGCAAGATTCAAAAAGGAGCTTGATAAGTACGGCGTAAAAACCGGCGTGCTTGTTCAGGCGTGTCTCGGTCACGGATACACTATAACGCCTAATCCCTTTCAGAGAATGATAAACCTCTCGGACGGAAAGGAAATGTTTGTCTGCTGTCCCGAGGATGAGGGATTCGTACAGCATTTCTGCGATGTTTTAAAGCGTATTGCATCCGAGCATCCGAGCGCAATTATGCTGGACGATGACTTTCGGATAATGCTCCACCACACAATGGGCTGTGCCTGCCCATATCACCTTGAAAAATTCCGCAGGGAAACGGGCATTTCCATGACCCGTGAGGAGCTTCGTGAGTATATATATTCCCACCCTGTAGACGACAAGCTTGTCCTCTCTTATCTTAAAATCCAGAGCGAAACGCTTGAAAACACAGCGAAAAAATTCCGTGAAGCCGTTGACAGCGTAGACCCCACGATTCAGGGCATAGTCTGCGTAAACGGCAACGAAAACGATATTCCCTCAAGAACAAGCCGTATTTTTGCGGGCAAGGGAAATCCGAGTATTGCAAGAGTACCCAACGGCTCATATGCACCAAAAAACCTTCGTGAATTCTCAAACTGTATGTCGAGAGCGGCAATATCCGCGGCAAAGCTCCGTGCAAACGGCGTTGATATACTTATTGCCGAAACGGACACCATTCCCTTCAACAGATACGGAAAAAGCTCAAGATACCTTCACGCACAGTATACCGCATCCTTGCTTGAGGGTCTTACGGGCGCAAAGCACTGGATAACAAGATTCACCCTCGGAGAATACGACAGCGGTGTTTCCCACAGAAATATACTTGCAAAGCACAGCGGATTTTACCGTAAGATTTCCGAATATGCAAAAAATATAAAGTGGCACGGCGTAAATTCCCGCATAGCAATAAGACCGTACAGCGATATAAGAATAGGCTCTCACGTTTACGGCGGAAACTCGTGGGTAACTCACGCCATTGAAAGAATGGGCATTCCGTTCTATTTCTCCGCGCAAAGCTCAGAGGCAAGCTTCCTTGACGGTACAATTGTCAGAGATATGTCGGATGAACAGATAGAGAAAGCCTTCGACGGCTCTGTTTTCGTGTCCTCCGATGCGGCACTTGACCTTATTGAAAGAGGCTTCGGAAAATACCTTGGCACGGACATCGCCGAATGGGATCTGGGCAACGTCAGCGGTGAAAGCTTTGACGGCACGGCGGACTTCTACTGTACAAGCCAGAAGAACCACAAAAAGCTTATTCCCTTTGAGGGTACGGAAATTCTCACATATAATTTCCTTCGTGAGGACGAAAAGGCAAGGCTTCTCGCACCTGCGGTAACGGTTTTCGACAGAGGCGGAAAAATTTCCGTTGTATACTGCGGAACACCGAGAGCCGAGTTCAACTATATGGAGGGCTTCGCATTCCTCAACGAGACAAGAAAAAAGCAATTTATAACGCTCCTTAAAAGAGCAAACGCACTCCCCGCATACTACCACGGCGACAACGAGGTGCTTTTCCGTGCGGGAACACTCCCCGACGGAAGACTTCTCGCATACACAATGGTTATGAGCACAGACCCGATGGATGAGCTTACTCTTTACCTTGAAAAGAAGCCTGCCGAGGCAAAAATCCTGAACCCCGACGGAAGCGAAACGGTGGTTGAATTTTCCGATATGGGAGAGGGAATATATTCCTTCAACGTAAGATGTGAGACCTGCTATCCCGCGGTGCTTTTAATAAAGTAATTTTTATGCCGTAAAACGGCGGAAAGGAAAATATTATGGAATCAAAATTCACGGGCGGACTTCTCGGACTTATCGGCATCAGCATTCTTATGTGGCTTCTTTGCTTTATCACACTCGGTCTCGGCGCACCCTGGGCTCTGTGTATGAAGGAGAGATGGACGGCAAGCCACACCTACATAGACGGACAGAAGCTCCGCTTTGACGGTACGGGAATGCAGCTTTTCGGCAACTACATAAAGTGGCTTCTGCTTACTCTTATCACATTCGGAATCTACGGCTTCTGGATGGGAATCAAAATGAAGCAGTGGACCGTAAAGCACACTCATTTTGAAACAGGCAAGCTTCCCGAATAATAAAAACCGGACGTGTACCTCGGTATGATACACGTCCGTTTGCTTTTGCTTATTTGCTTTCTTTTCTTATTTCCTCAATTCTGTCGGCGATTCTCCTTGCCGCCCTTACCGCCTTTTCGACATATTCCTCATCGGTAAGACCCTCGTAGAAATTCTTGCCGTCAACAGAAGCGCTTCTGCAGATTTCAAGCATCACCGTGCCATCGTATCCGCTCTTGGCAATGTGCTGTGCAACCTCCTCAAAGTCAATCGCACCGTCATAGGGGAGCATATGGTCATCGCTGTCCCACACGCATCTGTTGTCGTGGATATGAAGAGCGCCAAGACGGTCACCGAAGAGCTCCATATGCTTTATTCCGTCGGTATAGCAGTTTTCGTGTCCCGTGTCCCAGCAGAAAACGGGGTGGTCGTATCTGTCGAAAAAGTACCTGAGGTTTTCAATATAACGAAGATTTTCAAGGGCAACCTTAACGCCGTTTTTCTCTGCATATTCAAAAAGCTCTGTATATCTTCTCACTCCCGCCTCGGAAATCTCAGGCATGGGTCTTCCGCTTGAAACGTGGATTATGGTCACGGGGATGCCGTATTTCGCACATTTGTCAACGCTGTCAAAAAGCCTTGCGAGCATAGCATTTCCCGCCTGCTCGTCCTCACCCCACATAGCGTTTATCCCTTTGAAGGGAGCGTGGAGTGTATCAAGGGTGATTCCGTTGTCGAGGTAGTGCTTTACAGCGTTGTCGAAGTCCTCGGTATCCGACATTATGAAGGTATGAGTTACGTTGTTTTTCTTCAGAAGAGTGGCGATTCTTTCGTGTGACATACCGCCGTGGATGTTCATTCCTATGTTCATTTGATTTCGTCCTTTGATTTTTCTTGTATTAAATTATACCACCGAAGCAGGGGTGTTTGCAAGGGAGAAGGGGAAGGAAAAGGTGCAATATAGTTCGTGGAATTTGTAATATTTTTCGCAAGGAGAAATGTATATCACACAATGCAGTCGTGTCGGTTGTAAAAAGGTGTATGATTTTTGTTTTCGCAGACGGATATTTGTATAATCCACCGAATTTCACCCCATTAGTCAAAAAATTAACATTTCCCCCTTTACAATTTACAATATATATGTTATACTACAAGGTGGAACAGGATGTAATCCGATTTGCGGATATGTCCGATGAATTATTCCGTTTAAAAAATACATAATATAAAGGAGAAAGAAAAATGGCAAACACAGTTCTTGTTGAAACAAGCGCACGTCACGTGCACCTTTCCCGTGAACACGTTGAAATCCTTTTCGGTAAGGGTCACGAGCTCACAAAGAAGAAGGATCTTTCACAGCCCGGTCAGTTCGCTTGCGAAGAAAGAGTAACCGTTAAGGGCGCAAAGAAGGAGCTCGCAGGAGTTTCCGTTCTCGGTCCCGAAAGACCCGCAACTCAGGTTGAAATCTCCCTCACAGACGCAAGAAGCATCGGCGTTGATGCTCCCGTTCGTGAATCCGGCGATATCGCAGGCACAGGCGCTTGCACACTCGTTGGTCCCTGCGGAGAGGTTACAATAAACGAAGGCGTTATCGCAGCAAAGAGACACATCCACCTCGACACAGCTTCCGCTGAAAAGTTCGGCGTTGCTGACAAGCAGATTGTTCAGGTTAAGGTTGTATCCGACGGCAGAAGCAACATCTTCGGTGATGTTGTAGTTCGTGTTTCCGACAAGTTTGCTCCCGCTATGCACGTTGACACAGACGAATCCAACGCTGCAGGCTGCACACCCGGCATGATGGGCGAGATTATTGCATAAATAGTGATAAATGAATAGTGAATAGTGAATAGTTTTGGATAATTGCTTCGCAATTTACATTATTTATTTTAAATTACGGGGTAATAATTGGAACTATTTCAGCAAAAACGAACAAAGCTTCATCCGAAGGATTCATTTTGATCCCGTTTCAATTAAATGAGGGTTTCGAAGAAACCGACAATAACTATTCATTAAGACCGAAGGTCTGTTTCACTATTAACTATTCACCAAAATTTTGAAAAAATTTTTAAAGGAGATATAAGACAATGATTAATTACTCACATGAAGTAGAATCAATGTGTTGCGTAGCCAAGGGCCCCAACCACGGTCCCGCTCCCATTCCCGAAGAAGGCAAATGGGTACAGGCTAAGGAAATCAAGGACATTTCCGGCTTCACACACGGTATCGGCTGGTGTGCTCCTCAGCAGGGCGCATGCAAGCTTTCCCTCAACATCAAGGAAGGTATCATCGAAGAAGCACTCGTTGAAACAATCGGCTGCTCCGGTATGACACACTCCGCAGCTATGGCTGCTGAAATCCTTCAGGGCAAGACAATCCTCGAAGCTCTCAACACAGACCTCGTTTGTGACGCTATCAACACAGCAATGAGAGAGCTCTTCCTCCAGATTGTTTACGGTCGTTCACAGTCCGCCTTCTCCGAAGACGGTCTTACAGTAGGCGCAGGCCTCGAAGACCTCGGTAAGGGTGCTCGTTCTCAGGTTGGTACAATGTACGGCACAAAGGCTAAGGGCGTAAGATACCTCGAAATGGCTGAAGGCTACGTTACAAGAATGGCTCTTGACGAAGACGATCAGGTTATCGGTTACGAATTCGTATCCCTCGGAAAGATGACTGACTTCATCAAGAAGGGCGACGAACCCAACGCAGCATACGAAAAGTCCAAGGGTACTTACGGCAGATTCGCTGAAGCCGCAAAGTACATCGACCCCAGAAAAGACTAATAGAAGGAGGAACTGAAGATGCCATTATTTGAAAACTACGGCAGACGTATTGACAAGATCAACGCAGTTCTCGCCGAATACGGAATCAAGTCCGTTGAAGAATGTAAGGAAATCACACTTGCAAAGGGTATCGACTGCGACAAGATCGTAAGAGAAACCCAGCCTATCTGCTTCGAAAACGCAGTTTGGGCATATACAGTTGGTGCTGCCATCGCAATTAAGAAGGGCTGCACAAAGGCTGCTGACGCTGCAGCTGCAATCGGTATCGGTCTTCAGGCCTTCTGTATCAACGGCTCTGTTGCTGAAAACAGAAAGGTTGGTCTCGGCCACGGTAACCTCGCTTCCATGCTTCTCTCCGAAGAAACAGAGTGCTTCTGCTTCCTCGCAGGTCACGAATCCTTCGCAGCAGCTGAAGGCGCAATCAAGATTGCTCTTAACGCAAACAAGGTAAGAACAAAGCCCCTCAGAGTTATCCTTAACGGTCTCGGCAAGGACGCAGCGTTCATTATCTCCAGAATCAACGGCTTCACATATGTAAAGACCGAATTCGATGCAAACGCAGAAGAAGTTAAGGTAGTATCCGAAACAAGATACTCCAAGGGTCCCAGAGGCGAAGTTAAGTGCTACGGTGCTGACAACGTTCCCGAAGGCGTTGCAATCATGAGACTTGAAAACGTTGGTGTATCCATCACAGGTAACTCCACCAACCCCACAAGATTCCAGCACCCCGTTGCAGGTACCTACAAGAAGTGGTGTACAGAAAACGGTGTTAAGTACTTCTCCGTTGCATCCGGCGGTGGTACAGGTAGAACTCTCCACCCCGACAACATGGCAGCAGGCCCCGCTTCCTACGGTATGACAGATACAATGGGCAGAATGCACTCTGACGCTCAGTTTGCAGGTTCTTCCTCTGTTCCTGCGCACGTAGAAATGATGGGTCTCATCGGCATGGGTAACAACCCCATGGTTGGTGCTACAGTTGCTGTTGCGGTTGCTATCGAAGAATCCGCAAAGTAATTAGCCAAACCCAAGTATAAGTTAAAAAATCAATAAAAAGATTTATCCGCTTCCCTTTTTCGGGAGGCGGATTTTTTTGCTTTGCATCAGCATACGAAGTGTTTTTCATCGCATTTTGTCGCACAGCAGAGATTTTTACGGCTAAAATTCGCTATATAACCGTAAAGTGCGACGAAATCTCCCTTTTGTAGTATAGCTCACAAGGAAAAAGAAAATCGGAGCAAGAGTATATAAGACAGCGTGCACAGGATATGGGAATCAGAGTAATTGAGGATATCCGTGATGCAGAGGACGAGGATATAGAGAATTCGCTTTCTTCTCTTTGGAAGGATTGACAAAAAAGTAAAGTACCCGTACTATTGAACAAGTCCAGTAAAAACGGACAATAGAAAAAAAGCACCTCCTATGGTAAAATAACAATACCATAGGAGGTTTTGTTATGTCAGGAATTAAAGGAATGAAAAAGTATCCACAAGGAATTAGAGAAAAGGTTGTATCTGAATACAATGCCGGTTGCTCCCAAAATGAATTAAGCAAGAAATATAAGATAAGCAGATAT
>JAFYPA010000125.1 GCA_017560085.1 Clostridia bacterium | reverse complement strand
TCAGCTGGGAGAGCATCTGCCTTACAAGCAGGAGGTCATAGGTTCGATCCCTATAGCTCCCACCACCCGAAAGGGTTAAAGTGGTTCGGTAGTTCAGTTGGTTAGAACGCTAGCCTGTCACGCTAGAGGTCGTGGGTTCGAGTCCCATCCGAATCGCCATTTTTTTATATTTTTTTGCTGATGTAGCTCAGTAGGTAGAGCGCATCCTTGGTAAGGATGAGGTCGCCGGTTCAACTCCGATCATCAGCTCCATAAGCACTTCTGTTGAGGTGCTTTTTGTTTTATTTCAGAATTTCACGGTGGAATTTGTTCCGCCGTTTTTTTATTTCTATTGACATTCAACTATAGTTGTGCTATACTGAAAAAAAGAAATATATCGGAGGTTTTTATGAGCAAATCATACTGCGGAATAAAATGTAACGCCTGCGAGCTTAACAAAACCTGCTGCGGCTGTATCGAAAGCGAAGGCAGACCCTTTGGCGGAGCTTGTATCGTTGCCGAATGCTGTCGCGAATGCCCCGAAAAGGAACGTTCCGAAAAAATAACCCAATTGAAGAATCAGATAATCAGCGAAATTAATGCTCTTGAGATTCCTCATATGCCAAAGGTTACTGCTCTTTACTCGCTCAAAGGCTCTTTTGTTAATCTTGAGTACAACATCGACGGCAAAAAAATCAAATATCTTGACGACGATAATATTTATCTCGGATGTCAGCTTGAGAAAACCGTCGACTCTGATACCTGCTTCGGCGTTGTTGCAGACGAAGAGCAAATTCTTGTTTGCGAATACGGCGAAAACGGCTCGAATCCCAAGCTTGTTCTTTTGAAGAAAAGATAATATACAACGAATTTCCCTACTTGCTTTGTAATAAATATTTTACCTTATAAATTTACGGAGGAAAATGCAATGTCAAACAAAGTTATACTCATATCCATCGACGGTATGCGTCCCGACGGACTTCAGCAGTGCGGTAACCCTTATGTCGAAGAGCTGAAAAAGACCTCTTCCTATACCTTTACTGCACAGACAGTGCTCCCGTCAATCACGCTCCCTTGCCATCTTTCTATGTTCCATAGCGTGCCCCCCACAAGACACGGCACACCCAATAATTCCTATGTTACTCCCGTAAGACCCATTAACGGTCTTTTTGAGGTGCTTAAGGCAGCGGGAAAGAATTGTACTATGTATTACGGCTGGGAGCCTCTGCGTGATATCGGCCGTCCCGGGTCGCTCATTTCCGCAGAGTATGTAAACGCATATGCTTTCGAGCATACAGACGGAGTTCTTACCGACAGAGCCCTTGACTACATCGCAAAGGGACATCCCGATTTCGTGTTCCTTTATATGGTTGAAACCGACGAAAAGGGCGGTCACGATTCCGGCTGGATGACCCAAAAATACCTCGATTGTATCAGCTGTGCAATAAATAATGTTAAAAAGGTTATCGAAACCGTTGGAGACGAATACCACGTTATCGTAACCGCAGATCACGGCGGACACGACAGATGTCACGGTACGGATATGCCCGAGGATACCACAATTCCCATGATTTTCCACGGCACAAGCTTCAAGGCAGGCGAGGAGCTTTGCGGAGTTTCCATCCTTGATATTGCTCCGACGATTGTTAAAATTATGGGCGTTTCTCCCGAAAGAGAGTGGGAAGGCAAGCCTCTTATTTAATATTTGTTTTCAGCTTTGATTTAAGAGACACCCAAATGTGTCTCTTTTTTCTTGACAAAACGGTTTTATAATGATAAAATTAAAAAATAATAATAGATATGAAGGTGTTTATATATGAACAAGAGCACAGAGACAATGTATGCAAGCGGCACATCATTATTTCCAAGGCAGAAAACCGATAATTTGTTTAAAATCAGCAACGGATGCTTTGACTATAAAGGGGTATTTGCCGATAATATTAATCTCGTAAAGGACAATTATCTGCTGAATCCGAAAACGTGGCAAATTTTTGTTAACCAGTTCAGATTAAAGCAGGACAGCAATGACCGCAGATGGCGTGGCGAATACTGGGGCAAAATGATGCGCGGTGCTGTTTTTACATATATATCAACCGGAGACGAAAATTTATATAACCTTCTCTGTGAAACCGCAGAGGATATGCTCACGGCACAGAGTGATGACGGTGCTTTTACAACATATGAATCCGAAAATGCCTTCAGCGGATGGGATATGTGGGGCAGAAAGTATGTTATGCTCGGATTTGAATATTTCCTAGAAATCTGCAAGGATAAGGATTTGTCCGAAAGAATAATAAAAGCTGTTTGCGCTCACGCCGATTGTATTCTTGAAAATGTGGGTGACGGTGATGGAAAGAAGCATATTCTTGAAACCGCATCAAACTGGAGCAGCGTTCCTGCGTGTACTGTAATCGAGCCCTTTGTCCGACTTTTTAATATCACGCAGAATAAAAAATATCTTGAGTTTGCCGAATATGTTATCGGTACGGGAGGCTCAAGCGTAGGAAATCTTTTTGAGCTTGCATATAAAGATGAAATACAGCTGTGCGATTACCCCGTGCGTAAGGCATACGAAATAATGAGCCTGTTTGAGGGGCTTCTTGAATATTACAGAGCAACGGGAATCGAAAAATACAAAACCGCAGTTCTGAACTTTGCAAGGCGCGTTATGCGTGAAGAAATAACCGTAATAGGTTGTGCGGGTACCTGGCACGAAATCTTCGACAATGCCGCAAAATATCAGCTTAATTACGAGCACACGGGAATTATGCAGGAAACCTGCGTAACCGTTACGTGGATGAAAATCTGCTATCAGCTTTTGTGTCTCACGGGCGATGCCGAATTTGCGGAGCATTTCGAGCTTTCCGCATATAACGCAATGCTCGGCTCTGTAAATACCGAAGGAATTACCGAATCATTGTCAGGCTTCCCCTTTGACAGCTATAATCCTCTGATGTACGGCGGAAGAGCAAGGTGCAGCTCGGGGCATAACGTAATGGGAGAAAATTACGATTTTGAATATGGCTGCTGTGCAAGCATCGGCTCTGCGGGATTGGGTCTTATACCGATTACCTCCGTGCTTACATATGAGGGAGGATTCAACTTCAATATGTATATTCCCGGTAAAATTACAACGCTGACTCCCAATAATAAAGAAATCACCTTTGATATTGAAGCAAATTATCCCAAGGACAATAAAATTACAATAACATTAGGCGGCGATTTTAAAGAAAATATGTGCCTTAACTTCAGAATTCCGAGCTATTGCAAATCGGCAATTATTGAACTGAATGATGACGGCGAGCTGTTAATGCCGAAGCTGGGAGGGTATTATACTGTCTTTACCGAATGGAAAAACGGCAATAAAATCGAGCTTACCTTCGATAACCCCGTCCGTACATTCCGATGTGAAGGACCAAAGAACTACGGTGATTACCACACAGCACTTTTCAAGGGTCCCGTAGTGCTTGCAAGAGATGCAAGATTCGGTGACGGAATAGATGAGCCTGCGGATATTCTTGAAAATCCCGACGGCACGGTAAACGCCGTGGAATGCAACGATGCGGATTTCAGTACAAATTTGCTTTATAATATTCCCACAAAGGACGGAGGCTTCATAAAGGTCACAGACTATTCAAGTGCAGGTAAGACCTGGGATAATAAATCCTTGCTTACCGTCTGGATTTCCTCTGAAAAATATTGGAACGTTGACCTTACAAGGCCCGTATACATTCAGAGCATAAACTACACCGATATGAATTATATGACAGACAGAAACGGCTCGCTTCGCTGGTGTGAAAAGGAAAGAAACAAAGCATACAGATGGCGTATTGTCCCCGAGGGTGATTACTGCTATATAAAATCCCCCGACGGAAGATGCATAACAGCGAATATAAACGGCATTATGGACTGCGATATCCGTCTTGAAGAGCCTTGCGGAAGGGATAATCAGCTCTGGAAAATCGAAAAATTCATTCAGGACAAATATCAGATAATAAGCAAGGAAAGCGCTTGTCACCTTCACGAAATCAGATGGGACAGAGAGCAGACAAGATACACGCTCTTCGCCTTTGATAAAAATGCGGACGAACGCTTCAACGGCAGAAAGCATGTAACACCTCAAAGCTCAAAATCAATAAACGAATGTATTTTCAAATTCAGTAACGACTAAAAACGAAGGAGAACAGTTTAAGAGCATTATTTATCAAATTTCATAAGGATTTTCGGAGGTAAAAATGAAAGGCGGAATCTACCCAACAATGATAACTCCCTACAAGGACGGAAAAATAGACTTTGACGGAGTAAATAAACTCGTAGACTGGTACTGCGAAAACGGCTGTGACGGAATCTTTGCCGTATGTCAGTCCAGCGAAATGTGGTATATGGGACTTGACGAAAGAGTCGAGCTTGCAAAGGCTGTACTCAAAGCCGCAGACGGCAGACTTGATATTGTCGCTTCAGGTCACGTCTCCAACTCCATCGAGGATCAGATAAATGAAATCAACGCAATCGGCAGAACAGGCGTCAAGGCAATGGTGCTTGTCTCCAACAGATTTGACCCTCATAACGACGGTGATGATGTGTGGATAGCCAATGCCGAAAGGGTTCTCGCGGGCGTTGATAAGGATATAAACCTCGGTATGTACGAATGTCCCATTCCTTATAAGAGACTTCTCTCACCCAAAATAATTGACTGGTGCGTAAAGAGCGGCAGATTCAAATTCATAAAGGACACCTGCTGTGACCCCGACTTACTCAAGGAAAGAGCCGAACAGCTGAAGGGCACGGGCTTTATGCTGTTCAACGCCAACGGTCAGACCTTCCTGCACTCCCTCAAATGCGGTGCGGACGGCTACTCGGGCATTATGGCAAACTTCCACCCCGAGCTTTATTCCTGGGTATACAAAAACTTCAAAGCACAGCCCGAAAGGGCAGAGGAGCTTTCCAACGCACTCTCTATGATGGCATTCACAGAAAGTCCCTCTTATCCTTGTACGGCAAAATACCACCAGAACAAATACGCAGTTCCAATGAGCATCGAGTCAAGAAGCTGTGACTCAAAGAAGCTTACATCCTACCAGAAATACATCGTAGACCAGATGCACGGTCTGCAAATGAAGCTCAGAAGCGAATACGGTATATAAGGAGAAAATGCAATGAAAAAGCCAAAAAGCTGGAGCTATGCTCCCTATAAGCCTCTGTTTTTCAATACGGGAGACATATATATCTGCCGAATAGCACCCACGGAAAACACAATAACCTTCGACTGGCTTCCCGTTGACGGTGCGGAACACTACAATGTGTACCTTCGTGAAAAGGACAACGGAGAATTCCAAAAGATTGCCGTTATAAGCGAAAACACATACACAGCCACAGGTCTTAAATACGAAACAGACTACGCCTTCTACGTTGAAGCCGCAGGCAAAAAGAGCCGTGTCCGCCTTGCAAGATGCGGAGAAACCCTGCCGGGAGCTGCCATCGTAAACTACCACCATCCCGAGGACGAAGCATATATCTTTTCGGGATATGCTCTTTGCAGTCCATCAATCATTAGACACCCCGACGGCTACCTCCTTGCATCCATGGACCTCTATAAGGACAAATATCCGCAGAATCTCACACTTATCTACCGCTCGGATGATGACGGAAAAACATGGAAATATGTCAGCGAGCTTTTCCCGTGCTTCTGGGGTAAAATGTTCGTCCATAAAGGCGAGGTTTATATGCTTGCCTGCTCCACCGAATACGGTGACTTCCTCATAGGCAAATCCTCCGACGGAGGTAAAAGCTTCACAGAGCCTACAATACTCTTCCGTGGCGGTAACGGCAAAAACGGAGAGCCGGGCTGTCACAAAAATCCCGAGCCCGTGGTAATCCACAACGGCAGAATCTGGAATACGGTTGAATGGGGCTCCTGGGGAAGATGCTACCACGCACCTATGGTTGTCTCCGCACCGGTTGACGCAGACCTTCTCGACTCTGACAGCTGGGAATTCTCCGAGCCCGTAAAGTATAACCCCGAATGGAAGGGACTTCCCAAGGGAACATCCTCAGGCAATATCGAAGGTACACTCACAGTGGTGGACGGACAGCTTTACTCCGTTATGCGCTACGATATGTCAAAGCTTGAGAGAAAATCCGGACTTGTTATGCGCTACAAGGTAAACACGGAAAATCCCGCCGCACCTCTTGAGTTCGACCGTGTTATAGAATTCCCCGCAAACTCCTCAAAGTTCGAAATGATATACCACGAGGGCACAAAAAAGTGGTATTCCATAGCCTCAAGAATAAAGCAGAACGACGACGGCACAACCACGGTCAGAAACCTTCTTTCGCTCTTTGTCTCCGATGACTGCGTAAATTGGGAGCTTGGAAAAGACCTTATAGATATGAGCGACAGAGACCCTATGAAAATCGGCTTCCAGTATGTTGATTTCTTCATAGAAAACGACACCATATACTACCTTGTAAGAACCGCAATAAATAACGCCGCAAACTTCCACGACGCCAACTATTCGCTGTTCTTCAAGCTTCATCTTTCTGAAATCTGAGCATAAAATATACCTCGGTACAGCAACCGCCGTACCGAGGTTTTGCTATTTTTACTTTACCGATTCCGCCTGAAGAATCATCATATCCTGCTCGTCCTTCTTGAGTCTGTTGAAATACTGACTCCATCCGCAAAGCCTTACCTGAAGTCCCTTGTACTTGTCGGGCTCCTTCTGTGCCGCCTTGAGTATCTTTGCGTTTGTGATGTTACCCTGAATTGCACTGCCACCCTTCTTGAAGGTGGTTCTTACAAGGGCAAGCATAACATTAAGACCCTCATCACCCTGCACCGCAGACGGGTGAAGCATATAGTCGATGGGGGCACCGTTCGGCCACTTTCTCGCATCTATTTTCGTAACGGATTCAATAAACGCCGTAACGCCTCTTGTGTCACATCCGAATACGGGCATAAGATTCTTTGAAAGCTGAGTGCCTGCAAGTCTTCCGTCGGGAGTAGCCCCCGTTTTCTTGCCGAGTACAATGCCGTGAGTTATACCCTCACCGTCAGCACCGTAGGGCGAGCCGAAGGGCGTGTTCTTTGATGCAATATAATCCGCAACCCTGTCCATAACAAGCTTTGCAAGAGAGTCGGGCGCATCAAGATTGTTGCCGTACTTTTCCGTATCCTTCGCAATTCTGAGTCTCAGTGCCTCGTGACCCTCCCAGTTGCTTCTGAGAATATCTCTCATCTCGGAAAGTTTAAGCTCTTTTCTGTCGAACACATACTTCTTTATGGCATAAAGCGAATCCGCACAGGAAGCAAGGCAGGAAATAGTAATAACCGTGTTGTGATACTTCGAGCCGTTCTTGTATACGTCCTTTGCAACCTCAAGCGTGTAAGCGTGATTTGCGTTGAACATACAGCAGGGAAGAATCTCATCCATATGAACATCGTAAAAATCCGAAACCTTCATAAGACAGTCAATAAGATGATAAGTCTGCTTAAAGTAAATTTCTACAAACTCATCAAAGGATGCAATCTCCTCAGCACTCTTGCAGGGAACACCGATAGCCTTTCCCGTAGTGGGATCACAGCCACCGTTAAGCGCAAGCTCAATGCCCTTGACATAGCTTGTACCAACGGATTCAGCCTGAACATTTTCAAGAAGAGAGAAGTTATAGCATCCCGAAAGCGAAAGATTGTAAAGGTCATCCTCGTTGTCGGTAAATATTCTGCACGCATCCCTTCCGACCTCCTCGTTACAGAAAACAATGGAGGTGTGACCGTCCCTTATCATCCTGCACGCCTTAAGAATAAACTCATCGGGAGTGTTTGGGGCTATTGCAAGCTGAATCTTGGGACTGATAATATTCACTTCCTCGTAAGCCTCAAGAAGAAGATAGGAAAGGTCGTTGATAACTGTCGTGCCGTCCTTGTTTGTACCGCCCATATGAAGCGGCTGACCGTGAGGATGTCCCTGATATTCAAAGCAATAGTAAAAGTACTTGAAAAGCTCCTTGATTTCGTCTCTTGTGTAAAGACCGTCCGCAAGATCCTTTTCGTAGTAAGGTCTCCAGAGCTTGTCGGAAACGCCGAGAGTTCTTGTCTGAACGCCCACAACATGCTCCTGAATAAAATGATAGAAGTAGGTGAGAAGAAGCACCTCATAAAGATTTCTCGGAGGCTTGTACTGAATCTGCTCGAGAGCGACTATCATATTTTTCATAACATCGCTTCCGTCGTCACGCTCTTTTGCAAGCTCAATATATCTTCCCACAAGCATCATAAGACCGTCATAGGTTCTTATAATAGGCTCATAGAAATCCTTGTGCTCCTGCTTATACTCACCGAATTCGGCAATTTTCTTATCTCGGTATTCCTTTACTCTGTTTTGCAAGCCCAAAAGACCCAGCGCAAGAATATCAACCCAGTTGGGCTTTGAGTGAGCAAAATCGGGATAGCACCACAGCGCACCGCTTGAGGTCATTTCAGCCTTCATAGCCCTTATTTCGTGACCGGGATCGGGATATTTCTCATAAAGCTCAGGCTCCCAAAGACGGGTAAGCGCATCGAGAGTTCTGTACGGATATACAGATCTGTCGGTAACATTTCCCGCAATATAAAGTCCGAAGGGGTCGTAGGGAATAACGTCTATTGCCGCATTTTCAAACACATAATAAGCGGTCTCGGCAGCAATATGAGAGTGTGAAAGCTTGCCGTCCATTTCCTTACACATCTCGGTAACATGATTTATAATAACTTCTCTGTCCGAAATACCGTGTGCGAAATTATGGTTGTGGAATTTATCAAGCTTTTGATAGTCACGCTGAATATCAAGGTTGGAAAACATGATGTACCTCCGAAAGATTTTCTTGGATGCTACGCACTTATTATATCACTTTCGGTGAAATTGTAAATGTAATAAAAATTCTATTTGTAAATTTCCAACCTCAATTTTTAAAAAACACTTGAAAAATCAAAAGCGAAATGCTATAATGTATATCAAGGCGGTGATATGTATGAAGTTTTTGCAGTTTTGCGATTTGTCAATTTCCGAATTCTGCTCTGCGATTCATTATCTCGAAAACGAAAAAAATTATCCTATGCGAAATGTCGGAAGAGCCCATCATGCGTTTATATATACATTAGGCGGAACGGAAATATATAAATTTGAAAATATGACCGTCAGGGCAAAGCCAAACACCATCGTATATCTTCCGAAGAATGCTCGTTATGTTATAGATTTTGAAGGAACGGAAAGCTCGGTTATATGTATGGATTTTGAACTGTATACGGAAAAAGAAATATCACCTTTTGTACTTGAGCTTGAAGAAAACAACGGTATAAGTGCTCTTTTTGAGAAAGCCGTTGCCGAATGGCAGATAAAAAAAACAGCATGCAATCCTGTATGTATGTCACTTCTTTATAATATAATAGGCTTCTGTGCAAGAATCGAGGAAAAATTCATACATCCGGGTAAATACGAAAAAATCCGCGAAGCCGTGGAATACCTTCACCTTCACTACACCGAGCAGGACTTCAGAATCGAAGCCCTTTCCGAAATTTCGGGCATCAACTCCGCATACTTCGCAAGAATCTTCAACGACAAATTCGGCATTTCCCCGAAGAAATACGTAACCGAGCTAAAGCTCAAGCGGGCAAGAGAGCTACTCTCCCACGAAAAATACACCGTCTCGGAAATAGGCTCACTTCTCGGCTATTCCGATGTCTACCACTTCAGCAAAAGCTTCAAAAAGGGCACGGGAATGTCTCCGCTCGAGTGGCGAAGCCAAACAACCGAATAAGCCCAAAAACACCCCGATGCAGCCATACGCACCGAGGTGTATTTTTATAATTTTTCACTTTTCATTTTGCATTTTGCATTTTGCATTGCAATTTCGCAAAGCGAAATTGCTCAAACTCTGTCCTGAAGATTCCAGGAAAGGGGAAGAGGAAGAATATTGCCCATCTTCACGGATGTATCAGCCACAGCATATGCGGGGAGCGGACCGAACAAAAATCTCGATGCTCCGTTTCTGTCAAGGGTTATATCACACTCGCCCTCATAATCCTCGCATCTTGCGCCGTCACTGTCACAAACAATGCGAAGCTTTCCGTATGTCAGAATATTGATTGTGAAATCAGCCTCGGTAAGAGGACACATATCCGCCTTTAGCTTCAAAAGCGCACCTATAACCTTCTTGTAATTCATAATCTTGAAGTGAGAGGGCGACACAATGTTAATCTTCTCGCACACAGGCGTAAGAATGCGAAGCTGTGCAATATTATGCTCACGAAGACAGAAGTTAACCGTATCACCGATATTTTCCGCCCACGAAAGAATCATATCCCTGAATATTTCGGGAGTCGTTGCGAATATTTCCGCAATTTCATTTCCCTTGACACTTAAGAAGCCGACGAAATTGCCCTTTCCATCTCTTGCCACATAAGGAACATTCTGCCACGCAACCATACTCGAATACATCCCGAAGTAGTTGTCGTCCTTGCCTCTTACAACGAAAAACTTTTCGCTGTCGTACAAATCACAGCAGAATTCAAGAGCCTCGCTGTTGTCCCTTTCAAGCCTTTCGAAGGTAATATTTGCCTTGAAATCGGGGAAGTAATTCTTAAGATTGTGAGGCGTGAACATCATCTTATACTGAATACCGCACATCTCATAGCCGTATCTTCCGTATCTCGCACGCTTTCCGCCGAGTCTTGATGCATCGGCACCGATATTTTCAAGCTCAGCCATAGCATACTTCATAAGAGCCTTCATATAGCCTCTGCCCTCAAAATCCGGATGGGTCGCCACATTGCCCATAGTGGAGAAAAGAAGCTCCTCGCCGAGAATTTTTACGGGAAGCGGATAAACACCGAGAGCCGCCACCATTCTGCCGTCCTCGAATGCCGCAAAGTGCTTGCCCATATGCTCGTCGTCTCGCTTCCACATAGCGGGAAGGTCTCTGTCGAAGTGGGTTTCCTTTTTGTTGTGGTTGCCGAAGGTAACATTCAAAAGCTCAAGCAGAGTATCGTATTCGTCTGCTCTTACACGTCTTATTTCCATACGCTTACTTCCTTTCGGAGAATTTCGATTTTCTTTATTGTAGCACATATTTTTGTATATGTAAATGCATTTGCCGATTATTTTTTGTAAAATACAATCTTTTTCGGATACCGAACCAAAAACTCGCCCGACGGTTTATTTTTACTCCCGAGGGAATGCTTTAAAAAAACAAAAAATTTCCAAAAATGTGCTAACATAATTCCGTTTTCTGCGGTTTATATAATTGAAGACGAAAATTCACCGTGGCACATTCGTCGCATACAACAGATATATCGAGAGGTGCTCTTTGACTGCAAGGGCAACCGCTTTGCCAAAATGATAACGCTGAACAACTCCGAGATTGCCGAATAATAAGCAAAGCCTCTCCGAAAAAGCATCACTTGTGCCGTATATGATGTAATTTATGCCATACCACTTGAATTCTTTCACACGGTATGTTAAAATTCACAAAATGGAAAATCAGCACATTATCTTATATTAACAAAAATTAAAAAAATGTTAACAATGTAAACTTTGCAACAAAATTACATTGATATATCAGAAAAATATTGACACTTGCTTGAGTATAATGTATACTGAAATTGGTAAAATGAGTTAATAATTGACATATTACACAAAAATGAAAGGAGAAAATAAAATTGAAAAAGCAAACCTGCGCAGTTTTGGCAGCCGCCATACTTTCAACCTCGCTGACGGCATATCTTGTCGGAGCACAGACCGTTTCAATGCCCAGAGTTTTCGTCAACGGCAAAAGGCTTGACGCCGAGGTAATAATGAAGGACGACAGAATTTACGTCCCGCTCCGTGCGGTAAACGAATCCCTCGGAGCCGAGGTTTCCTGGGACGGTGAAGCAAGAGTCGCCTATGTTGATTTCTCCGAGGACGACCAGATTGCAAGACTTGTCGAGGACATAAGCCCCTGCGTCGTTGCGATAATCGGCAATTATGAGGGCAAAAACACCTCAACTCAGCAGAATAACGCAAATCAGTACAATAACCCCACCGTCCACGGCTCGGGCGTTATATATAAGAGCAACGGCTACATAATCACCAACGCCCATGTTGTGGAGGAAATCAAAAATCTGACGGTTATCCTCTCCGACGGTACAACGCTTCCGGGTACTGTGCTTTACTCCGACAAAAAAGCAGACCTTGCCGTCGTTAAGGTAAACAAGATAGGACTCAAGGCTATAAAAATGGCAGAGTTTGAGGACATTGCTTCGGGCAAAACCGCAATCGCAATAGGCACGCCCATCTCGATGTCGCTTCGTAATTCCGTAACCAAGGGAATAATCTCAAGCCCCGCTGTGTCGCTTTACGACTCCTACTACCGCCTTATTCAGACGGACACCACAATAAACCCGGGAAATTCGGGCGGTGCTCTTATAAACACCAAGGGCGAGCTTATCGGAATCACCTCCAGCAAATATGCGGGCGTCGGCATAGAAAACCTTGCCTTTGCAATTCCGATTGACACGGTACAATACGCCCTGGCACAATTTGAAGCCCACGGCGAAATCAAGCGCCCCGACTTCGGCATAACCCTCGAGCAATCATGGGAAGCAAAAATGGGACTTCCCACAACCAAGGGACTTACCGTCAAGACATCCCCGAGCGACACAATTTCGCAGGGTGATGTAATCTTCGAGGTCAACGGCATAAGAGTTTCGGGAACGGTAGACTGGAACGAAGCAATCAAGTCCACCTACGACGGCACGGCACTTAAAATCAAATGCAAAAAGGGCGGAGAATCGGGACAGATATACGAAGCCGAGCTTTCCGCAAAAGAGTAAAGGTATAATACCGAAAGGAGAATAAAAATGAAAAACATCAAAAGAATCCTCGCCGCAATCCTCGCTCTCTCAATAATCGGCACATCCGCCGTATTTGCCGAGGAAACGGCAACAGCCGAAAGCGCATCCCGGGAAACAACCGAAAAAGCCGAATTCGATATCCCCGAAAAGGTGGAAATCTCCTTCAAGGTCGGTGACGATACGCTTATAATCAACGGCGAAAGCGTAAAGGTGGAAACAGCACCCTATGTTGTGGGAGAGGGCACAACCCTCGTTCCCGTGAGAGTAATCACGGAAGCCTTCGGCGCAAGGGTAGGCTGGGACGGTGAAACAAGAACGGTAACTCTCGACTATCCCGATGTAAATATCGTGCTTCAGATAGGCAACCCCGTAGCAGAGGTAAACGGAGAAGCGGTAACACTTCTTGCCGCACCCGAGCTTCCCGACGGCAGAACAATGGTGCCCCTTCGCTTCATCTCCGAAACCTTCGGTGCCGATGTAGGCTATGACGAGGAAACAAGGGGAATCACCGTAACAAAGGAAGCCGCCGAGGAGGGCACAACCGTTGAGGGCGTTATCGAAACAGCCTACATCGGCGACAGCTACTACGGCTGGTCTATGCTCAACCCCAAGAATCTCAGAATGGAGGTGCGCTCCTTTGACGGCACCGAAACCGAGTTTTCCGACGAGGAGGACGAGAATTACATCACAATTGATATTTACAAGCTTGACGACGACTATGATATAGAAAAGGATTTCAAATCGGGCAAGGAATTCTATCAGTCCGTGGCAACGCTTGTAAAGGCAGAAAAGAACACGGACGACAAAAAGTGCCGTACATTCCGCATTGAGGCAAGAACAACCGAAAGATACTACTGTGACATAATATTCGTTACTGAAGCATACAAATATTGCGTTTGTTTTGCTGTAGATAACAAGGAAGAAAGCAAAAAGGAATTCTTTGAGCTTGCAGAGAGCTTTAAGCTCGAGTTCGGGGGCGAGGACATCCACGACCTTTCAAACCTCGAGAACGGAATGAGAAAGTTCGAGTCCGAGGAGATGAACTTCACACTTCTTCTTCCCGCAACAATGACGGGCGGTGCGGATAAGCTCAAGGTAAACCAATTCAAGTTCTATTCAAGTGCCGCAAAGAAGTTCAATATAGGTATTGAAATCATTTCCAAGAGTGAAGCGACAAAGACTCCCGTGGGTTATGTTGAATCGGATAAGGAGATGTCCGAAAACGGAATGAATACAAGCATAATGAGGTTTGGCGACCTTACAAAGACAACATACGGTGAGGCGGATATGTTCGAGTACCGTGTTTCTGTATCAGGAAGCCATTCCGGTGACAGACTCGGCAGAATGATGTCCTTTGAGCTTGGCGAATATATCTACATAATCACTATGCTCATCGACGCTGCATATGACACCGCTCCCGAAGCTGTGCTCGATTCCTTTGTTGCCAATATGAAATTCAACGAAATCGATCCTGAAAAGGCAGGCATCCTTATGGATTCAAGCGAAGAACCGGAGGACAAGGCTGACAAGGAAATTGAATGCGGAAGCGCAGTGTTTACCGCCCCCTATTACTATGAGGATATGGAATCCAACGGTTTGTATATGATAATTGACGAGGACAGAGAAATCGGTATTATTGTAATGAGCCAGGCGGCGCCCCCATATATGTCACTCAGCGAGATGGCTGACTCCCTTAAGAGCTCGGTTATCAACAGTATCAAAAAGAAGGACGACCAGAAAATCACCTCCACATCACCTAAGAAAACTCAGGTAGGAAAAACGGTATTCTATAAGTTCACATACGAGCTTACAGGCAAGGAAACCTATAGCTACACAGAGGTTTATGTCTGTGAAATTGACGGAATCCTCTATATTATGCTTGCGGATATTCCCGAATTCTTCAAGTCCGATGAGACAATAAAAGAGGTTAATTCCATAGTAACAAGCATAAAGAAAAAGTAAAAAATATAAGACGCTGTCATTTCCGACGGCGTCTTTTTTGCGTAAAATAATATTTTCGTTTCTGTTGACTTGCTCCGAAAAGTATGATAGAATAAAATAAAAATCCGAGCGAAAGGAATCATATATGAAATACTTCGAAAAATACAAATCCAACACCCTCGCAGGCATCTCCAACCAGTCCCTTTTCAAAACGGACAACAAGGACTGCGAGTATACGGGCAGAGCCTTCTATAGGCTCTTTGCGGGCGGCACATATAACTACAGCTTCCTCTTTTCAAATATGACCGACTCCTCCTACAGAGGCATCAGCGAAGCCAACGAGGCAGGGGAGAGCTGGACGATTCTTGATATGGGCGTATGCATAGTAAAGCCACCTGAAAATCCCACAGATCAGAACGCCTTTGCCGACATTGAAATTCCCGAAATGCATCAGGTAACCTTCGGCGGAAATGAGAAGCGGACAGTAAAACCGGGCGAATTCTTCACAAGCGACGAGGTGGAAATCTCAGCCGAAAAGGGCGATTACCTCTGCGTTGAAATCACCTTCAAGGGCACAAAAATCCCCTTCCACGACGAGGGCAGAATTCCCTGCTATGTCTACGAGGACGGTAAATTCGTTCCGAATAAAAAAGTGCCTCTTCCGAATATGATAGGCTGCGAAAGAGACGTTAAAGGAAAAGTTGCATTCCTCGGTGACTCCATAACTCAGGGCATCGGTGCAACCTTCAATTCATATAACCACTGGGCTTCCTTAATTGCGGAAAGCATCGGCGAGGACTATTCCTTCTGGAATCTCGGAATCGGCTGTGCAAAGGCAGTGGATGCCGCAACGGACGGAGCGTGGCTCTTCAAGGCAAAGCAGTGCGACTTTGTTTCCCTCTGCCTCGGAGTCAACGACTTAATTCATGCGATTGATACGGAAAAAATCAAAAAGTGCCTTGAAATCACGGTAAAGGAGCTTAAAGACGCAGGCGTAAGGGTGGGCATCTTCACACCGTTCCCCTTCGACCTGAAGGACGAAAAGCTCACAGCGTGGCAGGATGTATGCAAATATGTAAGGGAAGAGCTCTCAAAGGAATGCGAATACTGCTTTGACACGGCAGAGGTCCTTGAAAGCAAGGAAAAGCCGGGCGAAGCTCCCTACGGCGGTCACCCCAACGACGAGGGCTGTAAGCTCCTTGCGGAAAAATTCTGCGAATATATAAAAAATACAAAAATGTATTTTTAGTGAATAGTGAAGAGTGAATAGTGAAGAGTTGATGTTGAAGCGGAGTTTGCAAGCAAACTCCATGGAAAATCTTTGATTTTCCGCAGCTTCGCTTTCTTCAATTTGGATTTTAATTGTTTTATCCGAAATTCAACGCATTCACTCAAGAATTTGCACTCTGCAATTTTAAATCAACTGTATTTTTAGTGAATAGTGAAGAGTGAATAGTGAAGAGTGAATAGTGAAGAGTTGATGTTGAAGCGGAGTTTGCAAGCAAACTCCATGGAAAATCTTTGATTTTCCGCAGCTTC
>JAFYPA010000124.1 GCA_017560085.1 Clostridia bacterium | reverse complement strand
CCTTGCCCACAAATGCATCGAGAGAATCGCAATAAAGCGGGTGGCTGTCAAGGATTGCACAGTAGTTTTCAGTCCATGCCTTGTAGCCGTAGATTGAGCCGTTTTCGTGGTTGGGCTTAAGCTTGTAGGAAAACTCGTTTTGCACGATAAGTCCGTAGTCGTCCTCGTTTGCACCGCCGTTTCTTGCCTTTTCCTCTGTCTGCATTACCTTTCTTTCACGAAGGAGCTTTATACGCTTGTCATAGTCGAATTTTTCCGTATCGGAATAACAGCCGACATATTTTATCTGACTCATATTCTTCCTCCTTGTGATTATATTATTTTAACGGTAACGCCGATTTTTTCAACGGCAGACTTAATCTCGTCAAGCCTTGCACCGCCTTCGGGACGGGCATTTATAAACTCGTTTTCCTTGTCGAGACCTCTGTATTTACCCTCACCCAAAGGATTGAAGTTTAGGATTTCGTATCTTACAAGGTTCTTCATATCCTTAATAAAGGAAGCAATTGCGCAGAGGTTTTCGGTGCTGTCCGTGACATTCGGGATAAGGGGAGTTCTTACGATTATCGGCTTTCCGAGGGTGTCGAGCTTTCTGAGGTTTTCCATAATATTCTTATTGGAAACGCCGGTGTACTTTTTGTGTGCTTCGTCGTCGAAAATTTTAAAGTCGCACATAATAAGGTCGGAAGCCTTGAAAATCTCCTCGGCGTAGTCATAGGGGAAGCTGATATTGGACTCGATAGCAACGCTTATTCCCTCGTTATGGCAGGCATTTGCGATTTCCAGAGCGAGCTCCCTGTTGCAAAGCACCTCACCGCCCGAGAGAGTAACACCGCCACCGCTGTTCTTGTAGTATTCGGCATCCTGACGGATTTCGTGCATAATCTCTTCGGCTGTCATTTCCTTGCCGCACACCGTGAGAGCCTGAGCGTAGCAAACGGAAGCGCACCTACCGCAATTTGTGCAGAGGCTTCTGTCGACAGTGTGCTTTCCGTCGGTACACTTATGAGCCTTCACGGGGCAAGCCTCAAAGCATTTGCCGCATCCGATGCATTTATTCTCATAAAACATAATTTCGGGACTTGCGGAAACGGTTTCGGGATTATGGCACCAGGGGCATTTCATATTGCACCCTTTGAAGAACACGGTAGTTCTTATGCCGTCGCCGTCACGCAAAGAGAAGCGTTGGATGTCTGTTATGTATGATTTCATGGTTGTTTCCTTTCATAGGAGGGGGATTATGGTTTTATTATAATGTAAGTGTCGCAATAAGTAAATGGAAAAATGATACTTGGGGTTGTGTTTTTTATACTTTTGTGAGAATTTGAAATGTGGATTTATAGGGAACAGGAACTAGGAACTAGGGGCTAGGGAATGTTGGAAACTTCGTTTCCTTCGATTAATTGAATAGGTATGTGTCTGACATTGCACCGCAACAGAGCATAAACCCCAATTTGAAGATTGCGAAGCAATCAACCTTCCCTAGTTCCTAGTTCCTTCTCCCTGTCCCCTATTTTCCCTATTGACTTTTCCAAAATTCCGTGTTATCCTATTATGTGTAAAACAGATTTTTCGGAGGTACCGCCGTGACATTACAGGAAGCGACACCCTTTGTTCGTCAGGCTCTTGTTACAAGCATTAACTGTAATACAAGGGACGACGTTTTCTTTGAGCTTCAGAGCTCGGATTGCCGTCTTTTTTATATTATTTCAGGTAAGGGAAGTATGACCATTGAGGGCGTGACTTATCGGCTTTGCCCTGGTTGTACTCTTATGTTCAGGGCGGGGACGAAATACGTATGGCAGCCGTCGGAGGATGTGCCGATTGATTTTATCGTGCTGAATTTCGACTATACTCAGAATTTTTCCCACATCCGCAAGCCCTTCCATCCCGTACATTCCGACAGGTTTTCCGATGAGGATATTCTTGAAAACCATATCTTCACCGACGAGGAAATCCTCAACAGCCCCATTGTTATTGACAACCTTGCGTCAATCGAGTCAAGGCTTCGTCTTATGACAACGGAGTTCAATGTGGCGGACGATTATTGCCTCGACCAGCTTCTTTCAAGTGTTCTGAAGTCCGTGATTATCAGCATTATCCGTGAAGTCAACATCTCCAAAAACGAGGAGGGCAACCGTGACCTTACCCTGACAAGAGACATAATTCAGTTCATTCAGGACAACTACGACAAGGAGATTTCCTACGAGGCTCTTTCGGAAAGGTTCTATATGAATCCCGTTTACATGAACAGAATCTTCA
This sequence comes from Clostridia bacterium, assembly GCA_017560085.1. GTDB lineage: Bacteria > Bacillota > Clostridia > Oscillospirales > CAG-382 > SIG622. Next base: position 2,311 of record JAFYPA010000124.1, on the reverse strand, counting down.
AGAAAAACACGGGCACCTCGCTTCACGCCTTTATCGTGAACTACAGAATAAATATGGCTATGGAGCTTCTGCGGTCAAGCAACATTTCCGTCCGTGAAATTGCCTTTGCTTCGGGCTTTACCGACATTCCTCACTTTGCAAAGACCTTCAAGAAAATTGCGGGCATCTCTCCCAGCAAGTACCGTGATGGTGAATAGGCGTTTGCACAAAAGAGTGACCTTCGGGTTGCTCTTTTTCTTGTTTTTCGCAAAAGTGCGCTTTATTGGTTGCACAAATCAAAACAGAATTTGCGCCGAAAATATTGACATACGGATTTCTGCGTGGTATACTTAACATATAATTCTGCGAAAAAAGAGGGTTTACATATGAGTATGGAAGAATTTATGAAGTACAATTTTGACATAACCTGGGTTATGACACAGTTTCTGCCCGGCTGTACGCAGAACTCCAGCCACCGTCAGCGCAACAACTACGGTCTGATTTACTATCCCGAGGGCGGTTATGTCTTTCACATTGCGGGCGGTCAGACGCTTCGCACCACAAAAAACAGTATTCTCTTTCTGCCCAAGGGCATATCCTACGACATCGAGGCTCTTGAAAAGCAGGACTGCTACTCCATAACCTTCAATCTTATTTCAAGTCCGTACTTCGAGCCCTTTGTTATGACTGTCAGACGCTCGCAGTTTTTCCTTGACACCTTCAAGGAGGCGGAAAAGGCATTCAGGCTTTCTCAGAGCGGATATGTTATGGGATGCAAGGCGAAGCTTTGCTCCATTATAAGTGCGATGCAGCAGGAATACAGCCTCGGCTATCTCTCGGGGGACAACTATTCGGTTATTCTCCCCGCCATCGAAAGAATTCATCAGAGCTACACACAAAACACGCCGTCCGTGTCCGAGCTTGCGCTTCTTTGTAATGTTTCGCCCGAGTATTTCAGAATGCTCTTCAAGAAAAAGTACGGCACCTCGCCCGTAAAGTACATAAACGCACTTCGGCTTACCCACGCCAAGGAGCTTCTTTCCTCGGGGCTTTACTCGGTGACGGAGGTTTCCACATTGTCGGGATTTTCCGCGTTGCCCTACTTCTGCCGTGAATTCAAAAAGAAGTACGGCATTTCGCCATCCGTGCTTTCGGGAAGCATTGGCGAGGATGAGTGATTTTCCGTGTTAATATTGACAGATAAATTTTCCGTTTTCTGTTGACAAACACATTTATTTCTGCTATACTCAATTTAGTCATTATGACAATAAAAGAAAACGAGGTAAATAAAAATGGCAAGAACAGAATACGGTCTTCAGATGTACTCTCTTCGTGACATCACAAAGGACTCTATGAGAATGGCACTTGAAAAGGTTGCCGCAATGGGTTACAAGTATGTTGAATTCGCAGGCTTCTTCGATTATATGCCCGAACAGATTAAGCTCTGGCTCGACGAGTTTGGTCTTATCTGCTCCAGCACACACACAGGCATGGGCGCAATCACTCCCGAAGCTATCGACGAAACAATCAGATACCACAAGATTATCGGCTGTGACAAGCTTATCGTTCCCGGCTGTGACTGGTCCACTCCCGAAAAGGCAAAGGGCGTTATCGACGGTCTTAACTTCGCTCAGAAGAAGCTCGCTGAAAACGGCATCACTCTCGGCTACCACAACCACTCCAGAGAATTCTTCCCCAACGCCCATGGAATCGTATTCGAGGACATGGTAAAGGCTGAAACAACAGTTGACCTCCAGATTGATACATGGTGGGCATTCAACGCAGGTCTTGACGTAGTTAAGTTCCTTGAAGAAAACAAGGACAGAATCAAGGTTATCCACCTCAAGGACGGTATCGCTTCCGCGGCTGACTGCAAGAACTTCGACCATGTTCACGACGGCGTTAAGGGTCTCTCCGTAGGTAGCGGTCAGAACGTTATCCCCGCAATCCGCGAATGGGCTAACGCAAACAACGTACTTATGGTTATCGAATCCGAGGGTCTCGACCCCACAGGTCTTGAAGAGGTTGGTCGTTGCATCGAGTACCTCAGAACTCTTGATGACTGATTGAATTGAATTTTATATTTTGATGGAATTCCGTCTCTCTTATTGGGGGGACGGATTTTTTTGAATGCAAAATGCAAAATTGGGGGTTAAAGGGGACAGGGAGGAGGAACTAGGGGCTAGGGAAGGTTGGAAGCTTCGCTTCCTTCGTTGAAATTCAAATTGGAATTTGTCGTTCTGTTGTGGGTGCGGCGTAATTATTGTCCCCCTCAATAAGAGGGGGACGTCAGCGAAGCTGACAGGGGGAGTCCGCAGGAATCGCAACAACT
>JAFYPA010000123.1 GCA_017560085.1 Clostridia bacterium | reverse complement strand
GACTTACAATAGCACAGAAAATAATCAAAAATCATCTCGTTTCCGGCGAAATGACTGTCGGAACGGAAATTGCGCTTCGCATTGACCAGACTCTTACTCAGGATGCTACGGGTACTATGGCTTACCTCGAATTCGAGGCTATGGGCATTCCGAGAGTAAGAACGGAAAGAAGCGTTGCTTATATCGACCATAACACTCTTCAGTGCGGCTTTGAAAATGCCGATGACCACAGATTTATAGGCTCAATCGCAAAGAAGCACGGTATTTATTTCTCAAGACCGGGTAACGGTATCTGCCATCAGGTTCACCTTGAAAGATTCGGCAAGCCCGGCAAGACTCTTATCGGCTCGGACAGCCATACTCCCACGGGAGGCGGTATCGGTATGCTTGCATTCGGTGCGGGCGGTCTCGATGTTGCCGTTGCTATGGGCGGTGGCGAATATTATATCACTATGCCCAAAATGTATAAGGTAAATCTTACGGGTAAGCTCAGACCCTTTGTTACCGCAAAGGACGTCAGCCTTGAGATTCTCCGTATACTCTCCGTTAAGGGCGGTGTAGGCGCAATCATCGAATGGGGCGGCGAGGGTGTCAAGACACTTTCCGTTCCCGAAAGAGCTACCATCACAAATATGGGTACAGAGCTCGGCGCGACAACATCCATATTCCCCTCGGACGAAATCACAAAGGCGTTCCTTGAGGCTGAAGGCAGAGGCGACGACTATGTTGCCCTTTGCTCCGACGAGGATGCCGTTTACGACAGAATAATCGATATCAACCTTTCAACCCTCAAGCCCCTTATTGCTTGTCCTCACTCTCCCGACAATGTTGTTGAGGTTGAGTCTTTAAAGGGTACAAAGGTAAATCAGGTGTGCATCGGCTCCTGCACGAATTCTTCCCTTCTCGATATGCTCAAGGTTGCGGCAATCCTCAAGGGTAAGACTGTTAACCCCGATGTCAGCCTCTCTATTTCTCCCGGCTCAAAGCAGGTTCTCGGAATGCTCGCTGATTGCGGATCTCTTTCCGATATCATCGCTTCGGGAGCAAGACTTCTCGAATGTGCCTGCGGTCCTTGTATCGGTATGGGCTTCTCTCCCAACTCGGGCGGTGTTTCGCTCCGTACCTTCAACAGAAACTTTGAGGGCAGAAGCGGCACGGCAGACGGTCAGGTTTACCTCTGCTCCCCCGAAACAGCGGTTGCGGCGGCACTCACGGGCGAAATCACAGACCCGATGACCCTCGGAGAAATGCCTGAAATCACAATGCCCGATACCTTTAAGATTGACGACAGCGCAGTTATCGCACCCGCAAGCGAGGACGAGGCAAAGGATGTTGAAATCCTCCGTGGACCCAACATCAAGAAATTCCCCGATACATACCCCGTTACCGACACAATCGAAGCACCTCTTATGCTCAAGGTTGGCGACAACATTACAACCGACCACATTATGCCCGCAGGTGCAAAGATTCTTCCCTATCGTTCAAACATTCCCCATCTTTCACAGTACTGCTTCGGCGTATGCGACAAGACCTTCCCCGAAAGAGCGCTTGCGGCAGGTAAGAGCATAGTAATCGGCGGCTCCAACTACGGACAGGGCTCCAGCCGTGAGCATGCGGCACTTGTTCCGCTTTACCTCGGTGTTCGATGCGTAATTGCCAAGAGCTTTGCAAGAATCCATGTAGCAAACCTCATCAACGCAGGCATCCTTCCCTTAACCTTCAAGAATGCGGATGATTATGATAAGCTCACACAGGGTGACGAGCTTGTTCTCTGCAACATTCACGAAGGTATGAATAAAGGCGAAATAACCCTGACCGACAAGACCACCGGCGAAAGCTTCACACTTGTATGCGACTTCTCCGAAAGACAGAAGGAAATGCTTAAGTGCGGAGGACTTTTGGGATATACTAAGGCGAAGAATAGCTGATAAGCCGAGATTGGGCAGAGATTAAGAATGCATAATGCATAATGCATAATGCATAATCAAGACCTCCAAGACCGCTTGCGGTCTTTACGGTCTTATGTTGATTTGCTTCGCAAATCTTCAATATAAATTTTATTAAATTTAAATAAATGGAGATTTCCGCTCGGCAAAGCCCGAAGCTTTTGCAATCCCAAATGCGGAAATCCTCCTCGATTATGCATTATGCATTATGCATTATGCATTACCAGAAAGGAACTCCCATGTCCATCAATATAGAATCCTACGTTTCCCATTTCCGTGCGCTCCTCGAGGCTCAGCTCGACAGAGTAGAAAAGATGGAAAACAATGCAGAAAGAACAGATTTTGCAACAAAAGAAAAAATCGTTATCGGCGTAATCGGCGGTGACGGTATCGGTCCGATTATCGTTGACGAGGCTCGCCGTGTGGCAAGCAAGCTCCTCGCAAAGGAGATTGAAAGCGGTAAGATTGAAATCCGTGAGATTGAAGGTCTTACCATCGAAAACAGACTCGAAAAGAATCAGCCCGTTCCCACGGACGTCCTTGCGGCTATCAAGGAATGCGATGTGCTTCTTAAGGGCCCGACAACAACTCCCAAGGGCGGTACAATGGAAAGCGCAAACGTTACGCTCCGCCGTGAGCTTGACCTTTATGCAAATGTTCGTCCCGTGTGCGTTCCCGAAAAGAACATCGACTGGATTTTCTACAGAGAAAATACAGAGGGCGAATATGTGCTCGGCTCAAAGGGCTTTGAAATTCCCGACAAGCTCGCATTCGACTTCAAGGTTACCACAAACGCAGGTACAAGGAGAATCGCAAGAGCCGCATTCGAATACGCCAAGGCTAACGGCAAGACCAATGTGTCCATCGTTACAAAGGCTAACATTATGAAGAAAACCGACGGTAAGTTCTCACTTATCTGTAACGAAATCGCATCGGAATATCCGGGCATCACAGCCGAGGAATGGTACATCGACATTATGGCGGCAAACCTTGTGAACGAGGACATCAGAAGCAAGTTCCAGGTGTTCGTGCTTCCCAACCTCTACGGTGATATTATCACAGACGAAGCCGCACAGATTCAGGGCGGTGTAGGAACTGCGGGCAGTGCAAACATCGGCGACAAGTACGCTATGTTCGAGGCTATCCACGGCACAGCTCCCAGAATGATTGAGGAGGGACTCGGCGATTACGCAAATCCGCAGAGTATTCTCAAGGCACTTGCTATGCTTCTTCGTCACATCGGTATGGGTGACAAGGCTCAGATTCTTGACGATGCTATGGCTAAGGTTGATGCCGAGGGCAAGGTTGTTGTAACAGGCACAAAGGACGGAAGCACTTGCCGTGAGTATGGTGACTGTCTCGTTTCTCTTATCTGAAAAAGGCAATAAAAATTCCCGACTTACGAATCGTAGGTCGGGGTTGTTTTTTATATTGGGTGGGGATTCCGTTGTGGGTAGCCGTGGGATGGTGCGAGTTTGGGGTTGCCCTCATCAGTCACCTGACGGTGACAGCTTAAAGTTTGCGAAGCAAACTTAAAAGAATTCTCCGAATTCTTTATTCTCCCTAAAGGGAGAAGCCAAGGATATTATTTCCCACATCTGCGAGTCGCCCGTGGTGTCGTTAAAGTTCGCAAGCGAACAGAGGCTTGCACGGAATATGGTTGCCCTTTAGTAAACTTGTTCTATCGCAAACCTCATCTGCGACGATGCCGTGGGTTGGCATCGTTGCACGGAATACCTTGCCACTTAGAACGGCAGAACGGTACGCAACAGAACACCCACAGCACTTCCTAACATATAACCCGGCGCAAGGAGCGTATGCGAGTGGAGCCAATATGTCAAATTTTTTGCCGAGCTTTTTTTTAAAAAAGCGAGTCGCCGAAGGCCTCCCGTCACAACTCTGCGTTCTTTACTGCTTTGCCGTCAATGGAAGCAAAGACAAGTCTTTCGCCCTCGTATTTCAGCTTCATTGAGAAAAAGGGGATATCCCTCGGAAGCAAATCGAGGAAAAGCTTGTCGCCCTCCCAGAGGGGGAGAGAGGGGACCTTTTCTATGTCAACCCATTCGAGGTTGCCCTCGTCACAGTCCTCGCTCTTTTTCGGCTCGCCGATAAAGTCGTCGCTTGTAAAAAGATGCATAAATTCCGTTTCCCACTTGTCGGAAACGAAGGTTACTATGCCTCGGTACTTGTATGATGCGATTTCAAGCCCCGTTTCCTCAAGGACCTCTCTTTTCATACATTCCTCGGGGCTTTCGCCGTCAAGGAACTTTCCGCCTATGCCTATCCACTTGTCCTTGTTGCAGTCGTTTTCTTTTTTGACTCTGTGGAGCATAAGGTATTTTCCGTCGCGGATTATATAGCAGAGTGTGCTGTTTATCATAGCGTGTGAGCCTCCTTTGCGTCAGTCCCATCTGACTCTTTCCGTCTTTACCGTCCTGTAGCTGTCCGTGGAAACGGTGAATATGCATCCGCAGAGCGATACATCACCCTCAGCTTCCTCGTGATGCACGGGCATCTTCATAAGGAATTTTCTTATTATTATATCGCTCTTGACTCCGAGAACAGAATCGTGCGGTCCGCACATTCCGACGTCCGTGATGTAACCCGTACCGCCACCGAAAACCTGCTCGTCTGCGGTCTGAACGTGGGTGTGAGTGCCGAAAAGAGCCGTGATTCTGCCGTCGAGATATCTTCCGAGGGCTATTTTTTCGCTTGTCGCCTCTGCGTGGAAATCAACTATGGCAAAATCGAAATTGCCCTCCTCGCGGGAAAGAATCTTGTCTGCGGTGACAAAGGGGGAGTCGAGGCTTTCCATAAATACCGTGCCGAGAAGATTCATTACAAGCACCTTGTAGGAATTCATATCGAAAATACAGTACCCGCTTCCGGGACATTCCCCGGGATAGTTTGCGGGACGGATAATGTTCTCGTTTTTCTCAAGCAGAGAATGCACCGTGCTCTTTTTCCAGATGTGGTTTCCGCTTGTGATAACGTCAACTCCCGCATCCAGAAGCCGCTCTGCCGTCTCTCTGTTAAGACCGTTGCCCTCCGCGGCGTTTTCGCCGTTGGCTATGACCATATCTATGCCGTTTTCACGGCGGAGATTCCATAGCCTTTTTTCAACGGCAGAGGTTCCCGCATTGCCGACTATGTCGCCGAGAACCAGAATTTTTGCTTCGCCTTTTGTCATTTTTTTATGCCCTTCTACAGTACGGAGGGTGTTTTTTTCACCCTCCGCGCCTTATATTTTCTTATTTTTTATAGTCCGCAGGGAGATAGTAAATTGTGTAGTTTGTCTCCTCAAGAACATTGTCAAGCGTCTGCTCAGCCATACTGTTCACATAATACTGAGCGGAAGCGGGTGCACCGTACTTCATAAAGGCAGCCTTCTCACGGACAATGTATGTGTTGCCCGAAAGGTCGGGAAGCCAGCCTGCAAAGTCCGCACCGATGTGGTATGCGTTGTACGCGGGATTGAGAATGATGTTGTCCTTTATGATAAAGTCGGATGCCTTGTTGTAGTGATCCCAGCCCTTGATACAAGCGGAGCGGGACGGATCCATACCCCAGCCGTAGCCGCTTCTTGCAAGGATGTTGCCTGTGTAGTGCATTGTTTCGATGTATCTTTCGGCGTCGCCCGATTCAACAGCACCCATAAAGTACTCAATGTTGTAGATACACTTGTCGATTACATTGTTTGTGTAGTAAATCTTGCGGAGAATAATTTCGTTTGTGCCGACAGCGGAATACTGCGGAGAAATACCTGCATCGTAGCATTCGTAAACATAGCAGTTGTCAATGGTGAAGCCGTTGCAGCCGCCGTAAATCTGAATGCCGTTGCCGTATCTTGTGGTCTTGCCGTCACGAAGATACTGATTCGAGCCACCTATCCAGCCGATTTCACAGTTGGTGATAACAAGATTCTCACAAGTGCCCGCCGTGATACCGTGACATCCCGCATACATAATGCAGAGGTTGTCAAAGTGGTTGTTGCTTGTGGCAACAATTGCGTGACCGTAGGAGGCAAGCTCGATTTTGTTGTATACCTTACCGGGGTTGCCCTCGTCACATCTTAAATAAAGTGTACCCATTGCAGAAGACATATTAAGAGTTCTGCTTGTGATGTTGTCGTAAACCATAAAGAAGGTGTTGTTTGCGGTATGGCTTGTTTTGGGATCGTATACCTTGTGATTTTTGTCCGTAAGCTCGAGTCTGTCGTTGATTGCGGGAACGATTTTGTCTGTGTAGATGCTTCCGTCATCGTAGATGATGTTTCCGACATCCTTTATCTTGTCACGGAATTTCCAGATATTGGTTGTGCCTTCAACGAGTGACCAGTACTTTTCGTCCGCAACATTGCCGTTGAGGTTACCGTTGATTATAGGCTTTGCACCCGTGCCGTATGCACCGTAGCTTACGCCTGCCGTGGAGCGGAAGTTGATTCTCCACTCACCGCCTCTCTCGAGAAGCACGCTGTCGCCCTTCTTTGCTATCTTCTGTGCCGCCTGGATTGTGGCAAGAGGAGAAGATTCGGAAAGACCGTCGTTGCTGTCGTTACCCTTGTTGGAAACGTAAATCCTTCTGCCCTCGGTTTCGGGAAGTGCGCTTGCTGTATTTCTTATTTCGTCGATTCTCTTGACCATAAGAGCATCAACCTCGTCAGCCTTCTTTATAGCCGCCTCGTAGTCGGGGGTGAAGCCTTCGTCGCCTGTCTTTTCCATCTTTACCCAGAAGTCCTTGCCGTCTGTACCCTTGCAGGAAATGTGGGAGTTTGCCGCGGAGAGAATTTCCGCCCAGCCCCAGAAGCTTTCCGCAACGTCGGAGAATTTAATTGCGCATCCGCTTTCCTTGACCGCTTCCGCATTGCTTACTCTGCCGAGGGCGTTGTTTATTACCTTGACAACCTCTGTTCTTGTGATTGTGTTGTCAGGCTTGAAGGAGAATGTGCCGTCGCCGTTGTCGTAGCCGTTTACAAGTCCTGCCTTGCCCGCTGCGGAAATAACCTCGGCTCTTGCGTGGTCTGCGGGGACATCCGTGAATGTGCCGTTCTTACCGCTGTCATTGAGAAGTCCCATCTTGAATACAAGCTCAACGAATTCCGCTCTTGTTATATTCTGATTGGGAAGGAACGTACCGCTGTAGGAGGTGAGAAGTCCTGCCTTTTCGCAGTATGCGATGTACTTTGCAAACCAGTCGTCCGCCTTGACATCGGAGAAGGATGTCTCTGTATTTGCGGGAACAAGATTGTCAGCACCCGCCATAAGTCTTGCGATAACGGTGCAGGCTTCCGCTCTTGTCATATTTCCGTTGGGTCTGAAGGTGCCGTCCTCATAGCCGCCTATGAAGGAGGGGTTGTAGGAAACGGAGAAAGTAGCTTTCGGAAGGAAGATGATGTCAGCAACATAGATTTCGTCGCTTGCAAGCATAGAGGAAACCTTGTTTGCAGAGCCGATCGGATGTATGTGCATCTGTGTAACTACGGGAATCTTGCCCTCAAGAGTGTTTTCCCTTGCACCTGACATATCAAAGGATGCCGCCGCCCATCTGCCCGAGATGATATCCTCTCTTGAGGTCATATAGTGTCCCTTGGAGAATTGTTGCCACTTAAGGATAGCCATATCGCTCTTTCCGGTTACGGGCTTTTCGGAGAGGTACTTATAAACAAGAATTGCTGTGGAATACTTGGAGGCATCAACATTCGCACCGTTGTAGGTCCAGCCGTCAAGGTTGATTGCGCCTCCGTTCTCGGATGCGGGATTGGGGATAACCTTCACGACCTTCTTGCCCTCGTAGTCCTCAAGCTTTTCAAGGGTAGCGGTGTCGACTCTGTTACAGATACCGCCCGAATAGTCGTAGTATGTGATTCTGATGTCGTCCGCCTCTGCGGTGCTCTGCCAGAATGCGTGGAAGGTTACGTCCTCTGCGGGAACGGTGTAGGAGGACTTGCCGTCATAGTAGCTGTTGTCCGCATCGCAGAACCACTTTGTAACGCTCTTGCCGTTCTTTTCCGCACCCACCTCGGGAACGGTGATAACGTCGCCCGCCTTTACGGTGAGCTCCTTCGGGTTTTCCAAGCCTTCCTTATTATATAAGAACTTAACGGTGTATTCGCTTGTGAGATCCACCTTCACCTTGTCCTCACCTCTTTCTTCCTCTGCGGAGAATGTAAGACTGCTTATGAGAATTGTTTCGTTGCTTGTAAGATCCTTTACGGAAGCCATGCCGAAGGGATAAAGATGCATCTGCCAGAGAATACCGTCCGTGCCGACATTATTCTTCAGAAAGGCAGAAAGGTCGATTTTAACCTTTGACCACTCGTTCTTCACAAGCGGGTCGGTTGCCGCGACAGGCTTCCATCCGCTCTTGAGAGTCTTTCCGCCGTAATTGCTTATATTAACATTGGGGAAATACTCGACATTGGTGTCGGAGGTGTATTTGTATTCAATGGTGATAGTATTATAGTGATTGAAGTCAACCTTGTAATTTGTAAGATTCCAGGAGTCGATACTGATACTGCCCGTTTCCGCGGTTTCGGGATTAGGCTTAACCTTGTAGACCTCGCCCTTGGCGCTGTCCGTGACAATCTCGCAAAGGGAGTGAGACTTTCTGTCAACCTGACCCTTAGCGATTTTCGCATAAGGAATCACGATATCGGGATGTGTCGCCGAAGCGAATGCGGTAAATGATACTGTCCCTGCAAAGAGCAGAGCCGAGAGAAGAAGTGCCAGTTTTTTCATAGCGGTATTTCCTTTCTTTACCCGCACCGAATGCGGAATAATATAATTATATTGTAGCACATATATGTCCGTTTGTCGATAGGGGATTTATATATTTTAAAAAAACTTTGTGTGGAAAATTTATACATACAGAGAAACGGCACAGAGTGAAATTCAGCCTCAGTCGATTTTGGTAAATCTCTTAACTGTTCTGCCGTCGACCGTGACCTCCTCGTTCCACATATGAGCAGGTCTTGTCCACAAATCGCCGTCACCGTAAAGCGCACGATAGACCACCATTTCCTCAAGAGTTTCGGAATGGAAGGCTGTGCCGATGACCTCGTATTTGTTGCCTTTGTAGTGGATGTAGATGCCGGGGGGGATGAGGTGGGATTTTTTCATGGGATGCTCCTTTGTGGGTAGGTAATAGGTAATAGTGAAGAGTGAAGAGTGAAGAGTGAATAGGTAAGGTGAAAATTTTTCCGTGGGAAAAATTTTTATTTATTTGAAATTGGAGTTTATAGGGAATAGGAACTGGGAATTAGGGGCTAGGGAATGTTGGAAGCTTCGCTTCCTTCGTTAAGATTTAAATTGGGGTTTGTCGGGCTGTTTGCAAATGTAAAAAGATTCGTCTTTACCAAGCCTTCCTCCGGGAGGAAGGGGGACCACGAAGTGGTGGAAGGAGCCCGCGTGCAACAGAAAATTTAGACGGTACTTAATCTTTGTGCG
>JAFYPA010000122.1 GCA_017560085.1 Clostridia bacterium | reverse complement strand
TGCAAAGCAATCAACCTCGATTATGCATTATGCATTATGCATTATGCATTCATTTTTCCCTTCTCCTCTTACAAACACCTTTTCCACATCCATATTCTCATCAATCACCAAAAAGTCCGCATCAAATCCAACCTCAAGAACACCCTTGAAGTCCCCGACTCCCATAATTTTTGCGGGAGTTTCGCTCATCATTTTTGATGTGTCCTCTATGGATAAGCCCACATTCAGAACGGCGTTTTTGAAAACTCTGTCCATCGTGGCGATGCTTCCTGCGTAGAAGGAGCGGTCTGGGAGCTTGGCTACGCCCGCTTCTATTATTACTCGGTTTTCGGGAAGGACTTCACCGAGATAGCTTTCCGTGACGTCTGTGCCTGCGGCTCGCATTGCGTCTGTGATGAGGCAGATGTTATCCGTGCCCTTGAAGCGTTTTGCCATAGCAATTACCTGCTTGGGTACGTGACAGCCATCACCGATAATTTCAGCCTTCATTTCGGGCAATGTGTAAAATGCCTCCACTATGCCCGCTCTTACAATCTGGTTTACTTTTCTTATGGTGGTTGTGGCGTTGAACAGGTGGGTTATCAGCCTTACGCCCTTGTTGTATACTTCCTCTGTTTCCTCGTACTGGATATTTGAATGGGCTATCGCAAGAAGCACTCCCGCATCTCGCGCCATATCAATACAGCTCTGCATTCCCTCGTTCTCGGGGGCGAAGCTGATTCTTCTGACTACGCCCTTGCCTCGTTCGAGAAGCTCTGCCATCAGCTCTCTCGTAGGAGAAATTATGTAATTTGCGTTCTGTGCACCCTTGTTTTCAAGGGAAAGGAACGGTCCTTCGAGATGGATGCCCAGAAAGTCGCTGTATTTTGCTTTTTCCTTTGCTTCCTTGTAGACATCAAAAAGTCTGTAAAGCGACTCAAGCGAGCAGGAAGCGGGAGTCGGACAAATAGAGGTCGTTCCGTGGAGGCAATGGGTTTTTGCGACGGTTTCGAATGCCTCAAGGGTGCCGTCTATGAATTCCGCACCTCCGCCACCGTGAAGGTGGATGTCTATAAAGCCGGGGATAACAGCCTTTCCCTCGCAGTCGAGCACCTCGCAATTTTCGGGGGCTTCGCTTGTGAAGGCGGTTATTCTGCCGTTTTCCACAAGCATTCCGATGCTTTCCGTGAAGCCGTCTCTGCGGAGGATTTTTGCGTTTGTTACAAACAGTTTTTTCATTTTGTCACCAAAAATTATTTTTGTATATATTTTGCGATTTCGGAATTTACCGTGTCTCTTACCTTTTGCATCTGCGCTCTTGTGATTCTGCACCTTATACCGAAATTCGGAATAATGCCGTCAATTATGGCGACAACCCTGTCACGGCCAACAAAGCTCTCAAGAAGCTGACAGGCACGGACATCCTGCATAAGGTCACGGAAGTAGAGAAGACGAAGGCTGGGAGTTGCACCGTCCACCTCCGGATATACGAGATAGGATGTACCGCCCACATAGTGTCTGCTGTTATCGGAGGACATATAGGGATTTACAAAGCCCGCCTCGTTAAGAGTTGTGTGGTGAGCATTGAACGCCCACTGAAGAAAGCCCTTGATGTTGTAGTAGTAAAGCTGAAGACCGAGTATTCTGTTTCTCTCGGGAGGCATACCTATAAGTCGGTTTGAGAGATAGTCCTTACTCTCTCCGCCCGTGAAGTACAGCCAGAGATTGTCGCACTTGCCGATAAAGGTGTCGATGGTTCTTGACACGGCAATGGGAGTTTTTACAACGCCCTCGTTATAGAATCTGTAGTCGGAAAGAGCATCTCCCGAGGGCAGGTCTCCGAGAAGCTTATGCATAAGCTCGCTTGCCTTTGAATAGGATTCAATGTTCTTCGGTACGGGCTCGTCGGAAACGTGGAAGAAGAAACGATCAAGCCATCCCTTGCTCTTTAAAAATTCTATAACCGCAGGAATATATGCCGAAACGAATTCCGTATATTCCTCACCGTGGGCATCGGTGTGCCAGCCGAATTTTTTCACGCTTCTTCCGTTTTCACGGACAACTATTTTCGGTGCGTGATATGCTCCCCACTGAGTGAACATATGGGAATGCTCGAACTTTTCAACACCGCACTCAAGTGCCGTTTCCACGAATTTTTCCATAAGCGAAAAGTCGAATTTGTAGCCGTTCTTATCCTTTTCAACGCCCACAAGCTGAACGGTGGGTCTTTCCTTGCCGACAGCGGTATCAAGCGGAGGCGTGAATGCAGGAGTAAGAATCATATTCTGTCCGTTTCTCGCCGCAAGGGTGATATAGGATTTGAACACCCTCCGGAATCTTGCGGAGAAAGGCTTACACGCGGAAAAGTGGGACATACAGTCGTAGTGTACCCAGTTTGTAACAGTAAGGGACTGCTTCGGCAGAATTGCATCCACAACCTTTACCGTGAATTTTTCGCTTACCTGCTTTCTGTCACCGTGACAGCTTCTGAGGGTTACTTCAACGCTATGCTCACCCACGGGCAATTCTCCGAGGGCTTCGTTTACGTTAAAAAGAATGGACTGCCAGGTCTTTTGCGGAGCATAAAGCTTTTCGTCCTTGCCTATTGCACGAAGGTAGTCGGGGTAAAGTCCGGGCGTTTTTCGCAGGAACCATTCGTCGGAATAGTAATAGCCGACCTTCATAACCGCAACGCTTCCGACCTCATATGCCCTTATGTGCTTCTTTATGGGGGATTTTACCAAAAGCTCGAATTTCGGAGGTATTTCCTCATCGTTGTCAAAGCTGAACGCAAGCTGAAAGGAGCCTGCTTCGTTTTTCATAAGGGTGATTTCACGGCATATTTCGTCTCTTTTGGGCTTTTTATCCGCAAAGACAACCGACATTGAAGAAATCGGTATTACAGAAATTTTTTCCGTCTGCATATTATTTCACCGTATTACTTGTTGTAAATTCTGATTTCGGGAATGGGACTTGTAAGCGCCACATCTGCCGCATAAAGCTTTGCATCGGGATGGCTGTTGAAGAGTGAGCAGGGCACAGCCGCTGTTTCACCGCCGTGGAGAATCTTACGAAGCGCACCCGCATTCCAGTCTCTGGGCATACACATACGAACCTTCTTTGCCATAAACATTTCCTTCATACCTACAGTGATACAGTTCTTCGGAATACCGTCAAGATCTCCGCCGCAGTTCATAAAGCAGTTGATTGTCTTTGTCTCACGGGAGATGGGAAGGCATCTTGTGGGACGGCTTCTGAATTCCTCGTTGGTACACTCCTCACCGGGCTCCGGAGGCTCGTTGAAGGCAAAGTGTCCGTTGATGCCGACACCGCCCCATGCCATATCGAGCTTGCCGTACTTTTCGATTATTTCCATAACCTTGCCCTCATTACCCGGCTCGGGGAAGAATCTGTTTTCGGGAAGTACATTCAGCTCGTCGTCTATAAGAGAATAGAAAATTCTGTTCATACCGCCTCTGAAGGAAAGGGGGCTTTCGATATCAATATACTCAAGGTCGTCGGTAAGATACTCGTCCATATTGATGAAAACGCAGTTCTTAAGGCTAACTCTGTACTTGTTTACAAGATACACAAGTCTTGAGTACGGACCGAGCGGACCGTAGGGCACTACCATAACAGTAGGCTCACCCTTCTTATTGTTTTCCTCGATGGTTTCAAGCACGTCAATTGCCATCTTCCAGTAGAGGTCGTGCTCTGTGTCGCATCTTTCAAGAACTATTCCGCTGCCCTTGCCGAGCTCGGATTTCGGGATTTCGTTGTAATTCATAATTCAAATCTCCTTTTTTGTTCAGCATTATATTTGCGGGGGAACATCATCCTTTCCCACCCTATGCCCTTATTATACAGCAATGCTTCAAAAAAAGATAGCACAATATTGCTGAATATGCGTATTATTTTGCTGTAATGCAAAGAGCAGAAAAAGCTCCCCGGAGTATTTTCCGAAGAGCCGTATCTTATTCCGCTTCAATCATTCTGTACCCTACGCCGAGCTCTGTGAAGATGTACTTCGGCTCTGCGGGGTCCTCCTCCATTTTTCGGCGGATGTTTGCCATATTTACACGCAGAATCTGGTTGTCCGACTGGAAGTTGGGTCCCCATATCTGCTTCATAATGTTGTCATAGGTCAGCACCTTGCCCGCACACTTTGACAGAAGCGACACTATTTTATATTCGTTCTGAGTAAGATGAATATCGTTACCGCCGATATAAACACGCCTCTTGTCGTAATCCACGGTAAGCTCACCCGACACGAATTTGCCGTCGCTTCCCGCAAGCGGTGACTCGGAGTTCCTTGCGTGGCGAAGTGCGGTTCTGACTCTTGCGAGAAGCTCAGCCGTGCCGAAGGGCTTTGTCACATAGTCGTCCGCCCCTGCATCAAGAGCCTCCACCTTGTCGTTTTCGTCCGTTCTTGCGGATACCACCACAATCGGAACGGTTGACCACTGTCTTACGGATTTTATAATGCTCATACCGTCGATATCGGGAAGTCCGAGGTCGAGTATGATAATGTCGGGAAGGTGGGATTTTATCATAAGCTCAGCCTCACCGCCGTTTTTGGCGACAATTACATTGAAGCTGTTTGCCTCAAGCACTGTTCTTATGAAGCTTGCGATATTCTTTTCGTCCTCCACCACAAGAACGTTGTATTTTAGTTCCATATAATCCTCCGTTTTACACCGCACGCCCTTACTGCATCGGCAGAATAAAGGTGAATTTTGCACCGCCCTCGGGTCTGTTTTCGACGGTCATAATTCCGTTGTGGGCTTTTATTATGGTTTTGCACACAGGAAGCCCGATTCCCATATTTTTCTTGGAGTCGTACACCGTTTCGGATTTGTTTTCACGGTAGATATCAAAAATTCTGTCCGCAATTTCGGGCGGGATTCCGCATCCGTCGTCGGCAACGCTGAACACCGCACCCTTGTCGGATTTTTCAAGCGAAAGCACAGCCTCGGTTGCCCCCTTCGCGTGAAGCACCACATTCTCAAGGAGGTTTACCATAACCTGCTGAACAAGCATTGCGTCCATCGGAACCATAAGAATCTCGTCGGGAACCTTTACCGTGACCTTGTTATCGGGGAATCGCTTTCTGAATTTTCTTACCGCTTCGAATATAATTTCCTCACAGGGCTCGGGAGTCTTTGCGATTTTCGCCTCACTGCCCTCCTCGATTCTTGTAACCGTCAGAAGGTTTTCCACCATACGGATAAGCCATTCCGAGTCCTCGCGTATTTCACGAAGAAGTGCAAGCTGCTGCTTTTTGTCAAGCACATCGTGGTTTTCTATAATCGCACCCGTAGAACCGAGTATGGTTGTAAGCGGAGTGCGAAGGTCGTGGGACACCGCACGCAGAAGATTGCTTCTTGTCTTTTCCTTTTCCGCAAGGAGTCTGAGCTCGCTGCTCTTTTTGGTCTTTGTTACAAGTGTGCTTGTAATAATGGAAATGACAAGACTGCAGAAAATAGTCAGCGGGTATCCCTCGAGAGTAAAGTTGAAATTAAAGAAGGGATATGTAAAAAAGTAGTTCACAACCAGGACGCTGAACAATGACGCAAGCGTACCGAAAAGATATCCGTTGGTAAAAAGGGAAATAAGAAACACCGCAAGAAGAAACAGCATGGACAGATGGCTGTTACCCGATTCGTTTGTTTTAAGTGCGGAGCAAACAACACCGCAGGAAAAAAGAATTGCCAGCGACACAAGTGCATCCCTTACACAAAACGGAAACACCTTGCCGAGAAAGCCCCATAAGCTTTTGTTTTTCATATATGTACACTCCCGAAAATCTATAAGAGTATAACCATTATAACACATATTTCCTCGGAATTAAAGCATTTTTTCGCACCCGGGTATAAAGTTCGTGTTAAATTTTAGTACAAACCCCGTTTTATTTACCTCAAAAGGGATTTAGTGGAATAATCCGCCGAAAGCCTATCTGCAGTTGAATCCGCGAGTGAAAAAGCGGTAAAGTCATATTTTAAAATTATGTATATTTATTTTATTGAATAATCACCGCAAATCCTTATATAAGTTGAAACAGCAAAATCGGATTTTATTAAAAACCGCAATTTTTCCTCGAATTCATTTAAAAATTTCATTTTTCCATTTACATACCATATATCCCCCCCTCAACATTGACAATTTTACGAAAAATTGGTATAATAAATCGATATGCAAACGGCACAGCACAGATATGTTGTGCCGAAATTTCAAAAATTTATTTTGGAGGTAACAAAATGAATCTGCAAATCTTCAATGAGCTCTCCCTTAACATAAGCGAGATTTCATGGAAAATGGTAGTAATGTGGATTATAGGTGCAATCCTTATATTCCTTGCTATCAAAAAAGAAATGGAGCCTACTCTTCTTCTCCCCATGGGCTTCGGTGCAATCCTCGTAAACCTTCCCTTCTCAGGTGCTATCGGCGAGCACGGACCTCTCACAACGCTCTTTGAGGCTGGTATTGCGAATGAGCTTTTCCCGCTCCTTCTCTTTATCGGTATCGGTGCGATGATTGACTTCGGTCCGCTTCTCTCAAACCCCAAGCTTCTGCTTTTCGGTGCGGCGGCACAGTTCGGTATCTTTATGACACTTTCCCTTGCAAGCCTTTTCGGCTACGAGCTTAACGATGCGGCTTCCATTGCCATCATCGGCGCGGCTGACGGCCCCACATCCATTTTCGTAGCGCAGACGCTCGGCTCAAAGTATCTCGGAGCTATCATGGTTGCGGCGTACTCCTATATGGCGCTCGTACCGATTGTACAGCCTCCGATTATCAAGGCGCTCACAACAAAGAAGGAGCGTATGATCAAGATGCCTTACGAGCAGAACAATGTTTCAAAGCTCACAAGAATTCTTTTCCCGATTATCGTTACTGTTATCGTAGGTATTGCGGCTCCCACAGCGGCGGCTCTCGTTGGCTTCCTTATGTTCGGCAACCTCATCCGCGAATGCGGCGTTCTCGACTCCCTTTCACAGACAGCTCAGACTGTACTTGCAAACCTTATCACGATTTTCCTCGGAATCACCGTATCCTCCCAGATGCAGGCAGAGCAGTTCGTTGCGGTTGACACAATCGTAATTCTTCTCCTCGGTCTTTTCGCATTCATCTTCGATACAGCGGGCGGTGTACTCTTTGCAAAGCTTATCAACCTCTTCTCCAAGAAGAAGATTAACCCGATGATAGGTGCTGCAGGTATTTCCGCATTCCCGATGTCCGCAAGAATCGTTCACAAGATGGCTCTCAAGGAAGATCCTCAGAACTTTATTCTTATGCACTCCATCGGTGTTAACGTTTCCGGTCAGATTGCTTCCGTTGTTGCGGGCGGTCTTATACTTACCCTTGTACAGGGCGGCTGATAAGGAGGTAAAGATTTATGTATAATTTCTTTTATAATATCGGCAACGCGGTAATCAACTTCTTCAAGCCCATGGCATTTGTTGAATCTCTTCCCCTTCTTCTTGAGGGTATGATTGGTATCTTCATTGTTATGGCGGTTATATTCATTGTAATCTGGGGACTTCAGAAGTTTTCCAAGTGATTGAACGATAATATTCAGTTTAAGATTTCTCCCGACAATCAAAGCGGTTGTCGGGGGATTTTTTTGAATGCAAAATGATAAATGCAAAATGCAAAATTGGAATTTAGTGGACAGGGGACAGGGGGCAGTGGACAGGGATGGTTGATTCCTTCGGAATCTTCATTTTATTAAATTCAAATTGGGGTTTGTCGGGCTGTTTGCAAATGTAAAAAGATTCGTCTTTACCAAGCCTTCCTCCGGGAGGAAGGGGGACCACGAAGTGGTGGAAGGAGCCCGCGTGCAACAGAAAATTTAGACGGTACTTAATCTTTGTGCG
>JAFYPA010000121.1 GCA_017560085.1 Clostridia bacterium | reverse complement strand
ACTGAGGGAGCCTGCGTGACTTTGCCGTTTTTGCTGTCATCGAAATAAACGCACAAAGATTAAGTACCGTCTAAATTTTCTGTTGCACGCGGGCTCCTTCCACCACTTCGTGGTCCCCCTTCCTCCCGGAGGAAGGCTTGGCAAAGACGAATCTTTTTACATTTGCAAACATCCCGACAAACCCAAATTCAATTAAACGAAGAAAGCGAAGCTTTCCACCTCAATTTTGCATTTTGCATTTATCATTTTGCATTCCGATTACTCCTACCACTATACCACACCCTTCCTCAAATGTAAATGTACATTTTGGTAAAAAATATGGAAAAATCGGTAAAAATCTCCCCGACAGCAAAAGCTCTTCGCCATCGGGGTGTGATTTATTCCGCTATAATTATTCTTACTCTGCCGCCGTTTTCTGCCGTGTCATCGTAGTATACGGTGATTCTGTAGTTGCCCTCCATTATGTCGTCGTAGGTGGAGAGCACGAATTCTCTTGCGCTTTCCTTTATGTAGAATTCTACATTGGAGGCGTAATGGTAGGTCTTGCCGCCGCTTGCGCTGCTTGCTCTGCCGAAGTCGGATTTTTCTACCTTTGCTCCGTCAAGATTCTTTATGATGTGCTTTCCGCTTCTTACAAGCGCGCTTGCGGCTCCGAGGTCGGGTGTGCCGTATGCGGTGTTGATTGTGATTCTTGTTTCACTGCCGCCGCAGATGAGGTAGTAATCCATGGATGTACCGCTTCTTTCGGCGGTAATTACACCGTAGGTGTGTATGTCACCTGTGAAATCGTTCAGAACGAGCTCGGTGATTTTGCCGTTTTCAACCTCGGCATAGAAAATGTCAGAGGACTTGAGCTTCGCGCCCGTAAGTCTTGCGGGGAAGAAGGTGCTGTACTTTACGGATTTGTTCTCGAGGGAGTCGGAATCCGTTGTGATATACACATCCATAAGCACCGCATCGTCAGCTATGCTTCCGGAGGAGATAAGGCTGTTTACCGTCGCTGTGAGAGTGGAGGATGCTCCGCTTGTCACCTTCTTGATTTTTATCTTGCCGTCAACGGTTGTCACGGATACGAAATCGCCCTTGGTGAAGCCTGCATCGTCGTATTCGTATGTGTGTGTCACCGTGTCGGTACCGAGAACCGTGATGCTTTCTGCGGTGTAGGTAACTCCGTTCGGCTTTGTGTATGTGCTCTCACCGAATGCGGTGATAAATCCGTAGGTGGAGGCAGATGTCTCTGTACCCGAAACTACCTCAACCGCTCCGCCGTTCTTACCGAGAAGAAGGGTGATTGTGTCGCCGTAGCTGTATGTACCCATATTGGAAAGCGCAAAGCCCGCGCCCGTGCTTTCGATGGAGTAGCTCTTACCGGAGATTGTAACGGATGTGGGTGAAATTCTGTTGGGGGATACGCCCTCGAACACGCCCGTTGCCTTATCCGTGTATACCCACACGGAGGAAAGTGCCTTGGAGTAGTAGATTACGTCGTAGTCCTTGATTTCGGAGCTCTTGATTACTGCGTTCTTCTTATAGTAGGTTGCGCTTGTGTAGTCAAAGGGAAGCTCGTCCTGCCAGCTCTTTCCGGGCTTTGCGATGATGGGGCCGTCCATTGACTGGTTTACGATATCCGTATAGGAAACGCCGTCCTTGTTGCTTGCCGCGTATTCGTAAATGTCGCCCGCGGTTGCGTATACCGCAGTACCGCCGTTACCGAGAAGGATGGTTACAAAGTCGTCAACCTCAAAGGTACCGAAGTTTGAGAACTGCTGCTTTACGGTTGCACCGTCAAGAGTGTAATTCTTTGAGCCTACGGTAATGCTTGTGGGGTTTTCTCTGGAGGGAGAAACCGCATTTACAAAGCCCGTTGCGGTATCTCTGTAAATCCAGATGGAAGCGAAGGGCTCGGAGTAGTAGTATACATCGTTTGCCTTTGCGTAGGAGACATCAACCACCTTCGTTCCGTGGTAAATCTTCACGCCCGACATATCAAAGGGAAGCTTTTCGCCGAGAGTCTCGCCGTCCTTTAAGATATACGGACCCTTGAGTGTGGAGTTTATAAGAGCAACTCTGTCGTCATCCTCGTCAAGGAATTTTTCAACTATTGTGCTGTCCGCATTGACTATATCCGCAACCGCACCGTTCTTATCAAGAAGCACCATTACGAAATCGTCAGTACCGAAGCTGCCGTATGCGGAAAGCTTATACTTTACATCCTCGTTTCCGAGGGTATAGCTCTTGCCGCTGATTATAACCGCACCGCTTGCGGGAGAGGAGCCGCTGTATCTGTCGGAAACGGAGGTCACGCCTGAAACATTAACCGCATCCACGATACCGATGGCGTTATCTCTGTAAAGCCATACGGACTTAAAGGGCTCGGAGTAGTAGTATACATCGTAAAGAGAAATATCCGAAGCACTCACGGTCTTTGTGCCGTAGTAAATGCTTGCGCCCGCAAGATCAAAGGGAATTGCGTCCTTCACCCTTGCGGTATCCGTTACAACATAGGGACCCTTTCTTGCGGCATCCATAACCGCAAGCTTGTCCTCGTCCTTGGTTACGTATGTGTTGAAGATGTCCTCGTTTGCGTGGACGATGTCGCCCGCCTTGCCGTCCTTGTCCAGCATAAGCATTACGAAGTCATCGCACTTGAACTGTCCCGCGCTCTGTGAAAGCTTGTGGCTTATCGCGGTATTTCCGAGCTGATAGCTCTTGCCGTCGATAACAATGCTGTCAGCATTTGCGCTTCCGCTTGCTGTATAGTCCTCGGATGTGGAGGTGATTCCCGCAACGGTGATTGCGTTAACCGTACCGACCGCCTTTTCCGAGAAGCACCATACGGTTCTTATGTCTCTGTTGTAGTAAACCTGATCGTAGGGCTTTATGTCGGAGGCGGAAATTTCCTTGCCGTCTCTGTAAATAGTTGCGCTTGAAAGGTCAAGACCTACGGCTTCGGTATACTTTCCGTCGTCGTAAACCGTAACGGGACCCTGCATATTGCTGTTTATAAGTGCGAGATAGTCGATTCTGCCGTTGGAATCCGCACTGTAGCCGAGGGTCTGGCAATGAATATTGCCGTTCTTTGTCTCGGCACAGAGGCAGTTGTATATAAGATACATACATTCGCGTCTTGTAAGAGCCTGACCCTGCACGGCGGGAATTCTGTTGTCAAGCTTCATATCCGTGTACTTTGAAAGCTGTGCGCTGGGGTATTTACCCGAATCAAGCTCCGTGTAGCCGAGAATACGGAGCATAACGGTAACCGCCTCCTCGAGAGTTACATTGCCCGAGGGCTTGAAGCTTCCGTCCGCATAGCCTCTGAGATAGCCGTTTGTAACGGCGGTCACGATATAGCCCGAAGCCCAGTGAGAGGAGGAAACATCCGCAAAGGGTGAAACTCTGCTGGCTGTGTTCACGCTGTTCTTGAGGCTTGAGGCATTGAGTGCCATTTTGGTGAATTCCGCTCTTGTGACATAGTTGTCAAGATTGAGATTTCCGTAATAGTCACCGTTCATAATTCCGAGAATGCCCACAACGGTGATAACATCCTCCTCGGGAGGCATTGTGGCAAGCTCGGGCTTTGCGGCACTTACACCTCCCGCAAGTACCATAACCGATACCGCGAGTGCAAGGCAAGTGCCGAGAAGTATCTTTGTGATTTTTTTCATATTTATCTTCTTCCTTTCGCCCTTTCGGGGAAGTGATTTTTTATATACCGTCAGTCGTTTCTAAGTGCGTCAATCGGGTTGAGCTTTGCCGCCTTGTTTGCGGGAAGGAAGCCGAAAATGATACCAATCATTGCCGAAACGCCGAAGGACACCGCAATTGTTCCGACCGTGGGAACGCACTCGAGGTTTATGTAGTTACCCAGCACCTGTGCAAGTATTACGCCGAGAATGATTCCCATTACACCGCCGATTGTACTTGTCGTGCCCGCCTCGATTACAAACTGAAGCTTTATATGCCTCGGCTTTGCACCGAGAGCCTTACGGATACCTATTTCCCTTGTTCTTTCCGCAACGGAAACAAGCATGATGTTCATAATACCGATACCCGCAACAAGAAGGGATATACCCGCAATAAGCGCAAGAGCCGTAACCATAACGTCCATCATATCTGTTATGCTGTCAAGTTGCTCCGCCATACTTGTAACGGTGTATGCGTTTTCGTCCTCAAATGCCTTGTAAAGAGCATTTTCAACCGCATTCTTCGCCGCGGTGATTGTGTCCTCGCTTCTTGCGAGCACGGTATAGGAGGAAATCTGCGAGGTTCTTGAGAGAAGCTTTGCCGCAGTGGAATAGGGGACAAGAATCATATTGTCCGCACTGCCGTCGTCCTCCCATTCGTCGCTCTGATTTTTAAGAACGCCGACAATCATAAAATTGTAGCCGTTAATCTTGATATAGCTTCCGAGAGCCTCGCCGTCAAAGGCGTCCATACCGTTGAAGTATGCACCTACAACGCAGGTGTGCTTGTTCTCCGCCATATCGATATAGTTAAGGAAGCGACCCTCATCCATTTCAAGAGCCTTGAGAGTGAGATAGTCCTCACCGACTCCCGTGATTCTTGAGGAATAGCCCTCACTTCCGATTCTTGCGCTTCCCATTACGGAAACCGTGGGAGTGATAACCTTTATGCTGTCGCTGTTTTCCTGCGCCATCTCGTACATATCGTCGGGGGAAATGCTTCTTGACGAGCCTCTTCCCGAAACGCTTACCGTTATGGTGTTGGTACCGAGGCTGTCAAAGGTATCGGAAAGCTCGTTTGTAAGACCGTTACCCATACTCATAATGATGATAACCGCCGCAACGCCGATGATAATACCGAGCATTGTCAGAAGTGCTCTTATCTTGCTTGTCGCAAGGCTTTTAAGAGCAAGTATAAAGCATTGAAATACATTCATTCTTCGCTACCTCCTTCGTCAACGTCAAAAACAAAGGGGCTTTCCGTATTTTCGGAGGATGCTTCTGCCTCTGCCCTTTCGGCTTCTCTCTTTTTAAGAAGCTCCTCGTAGTACGCATCGAATTCCTCGTGGGTTATGCCGTTTGCCATAGCCCTTTGGTATTCCTCGTCACGAAGCCTTGCCTCTTCCCTCTTCTTTATAAGAAGCGGGTCATCCTCGAAGGAAACATTGGAGTTAACCACGGCACCCGGTGCATCCGAGGGACCGTCGTAAACTATCTTGCCGTCGTGAAGACGGATGATTCTCTTTGCGGTTACCGCAATGGAGTTGTCGTGAGTGATAAGAACAATGGTGTTGCCCTCCTCGTTGAGAACCTTAAGGAATTCCATAACCTCCTTACCCGTTCTCGAGTCAAGAGCACCTGTGGGCTCATCGGCGAGAATTACCGACGGCTCTCCCGCAAGGGCACGGGCGATGGAAACTCTCTGCTGCTGACCGCCGGAAAGCTGTGAGGGATAGTTCCTTTCCTTGCCCTCAAGTCCTACGCGCTTTAGCTGGAATTTCGCTCTCTCGTGTCTTTCCTCGGAGGGGATGCCCGCATAAAGAAGGGGAAGCTCCACATTTTCCTGAACGGTAAGCTTCGGAATAAGATTGTACTGCTGGAAGATAAAGCCAAGCATCTTGTTTCTTATTTCCGCAAGCTCGTTTTCGTCCATTGTGGAAACGTCGATTCCGTTGAGAAGGTAAGTACCCTCCGTGGGAGTGTCAAGACAGCCGATTATGTTCATACAGGTGGATTTACCCGAGCCCGACTGTCCGACAATCGCAACGAATTCGCCCTTTTCTATGTGTATGTTTATTCCGTCCGCGGCACGCACCTCGTTATCACCCATGTAGTATATTTTATATACGTCTTTAAGTGTAATCATTAAGCGTACCTCTTATCTTCTTGCGCCCATATTGCCGCCCATGTTACGGTTGCCGCCCATGTTACCCATGTTACGGTTACCGCCCATACCGCCTGCGGGCATACCGCCGCCCATAGGCATTCCGCCGCCCATAGGCATACCCATTCCCATACCCATGCCGAAGCCTGTGGATGTGGAGGACTGGTTCTTGTCTATGATAACAACATCGCCTTCTTCAAGTCCCGAAATGATTTCAATGAAGCTGTCATCGGAAAGACCTGTCTGAACTCTTACGGTTTCGTATTCCGTTTCCGCAGGAGCGGAGCCGTATACGACGGGCTTTTCCATATTCTGCATCATACCGCCCATTGTGGGTCTGTTGCCTGTATTCTGTGCGGGAGCTTCTGTTGCAGGTGCTTCTGCTTCGGGTGCATCTGCTTCGGGTGCGTCCGTTGTGGGTGCTTCTGCTTCGGGAGTGTCAACCGCGGGAGCTTCTGCTTCGGGTGCTTCCTCTGCGGGAGCTTCCTTTGTGGGTGCACCGTCTCTCGGAGCCTCTGTGCCTGTCTGTGCGCTTTCGCCTCTTGCGGGTCTGTTGCCTGAGCCGAAGCCACCCTCGGGCATTGTCATTCCTTCGGGAGGTGTGAAGCCTTCGGGCATTGTCATTCCCTCGGGTCTTGTCATACCGCCGTAAGAGCCGCCGAATGCACCGCCGTTTGCTCCTGCGGTGTTGCCCTCTGTCTGCTGTGTCTTAAGTGCGTCGGGGTTCTTTATAACCTTAACCGTATTGCCTCTTGCAATGGCTCCCGTGGGAACTGCGAGTACATTTTCTACACGGTTGATTACGATTTCCGCATCAATGTTCATACCGGGGAGAAGTCTTTCAAGAGCATTGGGGTCTGTGATTGTAACCGTTACGGGATATGTTGTCGTACCGCTCGTTGTAGAGCCTACCTTGGAAATCTTGGTGATGCTTCCGTAGTAGATTTCGCCGGAGAGAGCGTCACTTGTTACCGCAACCTCCTGACCCTTCTCGATGGAGAAGATGTCAAGCTCGTCTATGCTCATATCGAAGGTAAGAGCGGAGAGGTCGTAGATGATGGCAACCGTCTGGTTACCGCCCGTAACGTCAATGCTTTCGCCTACGTTGTAGCCTTTTTCCACAACCGTACCCGTGATAGGAGCTCTGATGTTGTAGTCGTCAAGACCCTCTACCGTATCGTCGTAGTTCATCTGTGCGGTTTCAAGGCTTTCGCGAGCCTTCTTTATCTGCTTTTCAAGATCCTTGGAGTCAAATTCGATAATCTTCTGACCCTCTCTTACGGTACCGCCCTCCTTGAGATTGAGAGATACTATCTTACCGCCGTATTCACTTGTGAGCTTTTCCTCGACATTGTAGTAGAATGTGCCGATGTCCGTGCCGACCATCTCGTCGGAAAGCTCTGCCGTAGCCTTTGTATTCTTGGAAATACCGCCCGGATTCGAAACCGCAACGGTGATTGTTCTCGTAGGAGCACCGTAAGCATTTGTACCGCCAACTGTCGCGATTTCCTTTACCGTACCGGGAAGAATTTCACCGCTGCCCTCGATGGTTACCGTCACGGGAGCACCGACGGAAACGGATTCCGCGTGGAGTGCGTGGAAGGGAATATCCACAAGCATTGTAGATTTGTCCACGATGTCCGCAATCGTACCACCCTTATTGATGGTGTCGCCCACCTCAACATAAAGCTCGACTACCGTACCCGAAAGGTCGGAGGTAACGGTGAGCTCCTTTCTGTCCTCGAGAAGCTCGTCAAGGCTTTCCTGAGCGTTTTCAAGGCTGATTCTCTTTGAGCGGAGTGCGGAATCCACATCCTCCATCTCGATAACATAGAGAATATCATCCTTCTTTACCTCGTCGCCCTCCTCGAAGTAGCATTCGAGAATGTCACCTCGTACCTTTGCGGTAACCGTATAGGAATCCACGGGCTTGAGAGTACCCGTTGCTGAGAGCTTTTCCGTGATGGTTCTTCTCTCAACGGTGTATGTAACAAGATTGCTCTGCGCCTCCTTGTCCTGCTTTATAAGGAGGAATCTCCAAAGAACAATACCTAAGATTGCAAGGATAATGAGCACGGCGATAAGTGCCTTGATAATCTTCTTTCTCTTTTTTCTCGCCGCACGCTTTCTCTGCTCCTCACGAAGCTTCTTTTCCTCTGCCGTAAGACCTGCGTCTCTGTCAACACCCTTTTTATCCTTTTTCTTCTTTTCGGGCTTTGCTGTCTTTTCTGTCATTTCTGTCTTTTCCGTATTCTCGGAAAAGGGAGTTTTTGTTTCCATTTTCTTCCCCTTTCGGTTGATATAAATTTTCACGGTAGCCATTATAACTTATATATGTGATTTCCCTGTGAAAAAAAACTGTTTTTTTATGGTTTTTGCGGCGGAAAAAGTAAACTTTTTTTCATTATTATATATATTTTCAAAAATTCCCCCGTGGGAACGCAAAAATCTCCGCATCAATTCGACACGGAGATAAAGCATCAGATATTTACGGTATTCATATATTCCCTGGGAGAAAGCCCCGTAATTTTCTTGAACACCTTTGAGAAATAGTGGGGATTGTTGAAGTTGAGCATAGCGGAAATCTGCATAAAATTATGATTCTTCTCACGGATAAGCCTCTTTGCCTCTGCGACCTTGAGAATGTTGACATACTCCATAACGCTGTAGCCCATAACCGCCTTGAAGCGGGTACAGATATAGGTCTTGCCGTAGTTGACCTCACGGCAGATTTTGTCGAGGTTTATGTTGCCGTAGATTCCGTCGCGCTTGATAATCTCGATAATCTTGGCGGAGAGATTCTCGTCACCGTCGTCGGGAACGGCGTTACCGCCCTTGGCAACCGTGCTTCCGAACTTGCCGTTTTCCGCCTCCTTGCGTATACGCAGATCGGAAAC
The DNA here is from genome assembly GCA_017560085.1 of Clostridia bacterium. Lineage (GTDB taxonomy): Bacteria > Bacillota > Clostridia > Oscillospirales > CAG-382 > SIG622. Next base: position 6,265 of record JAFYPA010000121.1, on the reverse strand, counting down.
GCTTCCGCTCTCAAGGACACCGTAGCCCTCGCGGATAAGCTTTATAAGAAGCTCCTCAAGACGCATTCTGATAATCTGCGAGCCGCCGAATGCGGGATTTTTCGCCATACTCAGCTCCTTGAGGTCTCTGTCGAAAACGGGAAGAGCATAGGTATTCTGGCTTTCGGCAATAATATCGGTAATGAGCCTTCGGAGCTTACCGGGAATCCCAAGGTGCTTGCCCTCAAAGTAGCTCATATCCTCATCCTCGCAGACAAAGCTCATAACGAACACATTAGGAGCGGACACCCCGTTGGAGCGCAGCTTATGGAATTCCATAGGCTTATGGAACAGAGCCTCGCCCTGCTTTAAGGTGATATCGCAATCGTCTGCCGTTGCGATAATCTCGCCCTTATCGACGTAGACCATTTCCCAGAAGTCGTGACTTTCGCCGTGATAGATGTAGTCCTTTGTGAACTCAAAGTAATGTATGGTAACAATGGAGGTCACGCCGATATAATTTTTGATTCTGTGCTTTTTATACTGTACTTCCGTTTTATCCGAATTACCGCTCATACTATGCCTCCGAGTTTTCAAGCTTACAGTATATATTTTAATATATAGTATGGAACAATTCCGAAACTTGGTGTGTAAAACTTGTAAAATATTTCGGGGAGGGTGTGAAAATATTATGGAAAAAGGGGTAGTTTTGTTCGCGAGGAAATTTGGGAGCAACTCGGTAAAGCGGGAGACACTATGCGGCGTTTGAAGAAAATGGTTAAATTCGGGTCAGGTTGATAGAAATAACATCAATACATAGCTTACAAAAATAAAAAAGCACCGACTTTACGCATCGGTGCAGATTGATTGTCAATATTTGGGGAGAAAAGAGTGAAATATTCAGCTACCTCATATGTCAAAAACGGATACCCTTCACTGCTCTCCGTCACAATTCCCCTTTGCTGTCTTGCAGGAAGCAATAAGCATTACCCGAATCGAAGAGCATTTAGATGATAATGCCTTAAAGGCTTGTTCATCAATATGTTTCGTTCTGAAAAGCAACTCCAGCCAGTATCCCGTTTCACTTGCTTCTTTAAGTGCAATTTCAAGCTTTGAAATAAAATCCTTCTTGCCTTGTGCGTATTGTGCCTCGTGAATATTAGCTCCAATACTTGTGCCGCTTCTTCCTATCTGATTGGAAATAATAGATTCGTGGTTGGATTTTAAATATTTTACAAGATTTATAATGTCAACAGAAAAGTCCATAGAAAGCTCTGCGAGTTTATTTTCTTTCATGAAGTCGTCTCCTTTTAGTTGATTATACCACAAAATCGAAGCATTCAAATGATGCATCGCCTACGGCGATATGATGCATTTGCTTCGCAAATATGATGTTGCTCCACTTCGTTTCGCAATGATGCGATGTTTGCTTTAACATTAGCGAAGCGACATCATTGGCGAAGCCAACATCATAAGCCGTGCGGCATCATTTGCCGAAGGCAAACATCATTAAAAAAAGCACTTCTTTTTTTATTATACCATATTATGTAATCGAGTTTTTTAAATGATGCATCGCCTATGGCGATATGATGCATTTGCTTCGCAAATATGATGTTGCTCCACTTCGTTTCGCAATGATGTGATGTTTGCTTTAACATTAGCGAAGCGACATCATTGGCGAAGCCAACATCATAAGCCGTGCGGCATCATTTGCCGAAGGCAAACATCATTAAAAAAAGCACTTCTTTCGAAGTGCTTTTTTTCTGGTGACCCGTACGGGAATCGAACCCATGTTACAGCCGTGAAAGGGCCGTGTCTTAACCGCTTGACCAACGGGCCGAAAATGGTAGCGGAAGTCGGATTTGAACCAACGACCTGCCGGGTATGAACCGGATGCTCTAGCCAGCTGAGCTATTCCGCCATAGTCATGAGCTACTGCCCACAACGCTTGAATATTATAACACTAAATTTCGCATTTGTCAAGTGTTTTTTTTATTTTTTTGAGTTTCTGCGTTTTTTACATTAAAACTCCCAATCTACGCTCGTCGCTTGTTTATTTTGCACCGACATTTTCCGCTTTATTCATTACTTTTTCTGCCGTTTCCGGACTCTAAAAAGCTTCCCGTTTGCTGTCTTTGTATATATGAAACAGTCATTTTTATGCATTGTGCATAAATTTTTCCGTTTATATAAAAAAATCTTGACAAATAATGGCATAAATGCTATACTTAAACCACGGAAATACAGTCGGAATGCACGACTGACAAAAATTTTATCCGAAAACGGAGGTATTTTACCATGAAAGAAAGAATGAAAGGCATAATCGCAGGCGTACTCGCAACACTTATTCTCGGTACGGGCGCCACAATCGCAAAGCAGGCTACAGAAAAGATTGACGTTACTTACCGTGACATCAAGCTCACTCTCAACGGAACGGAATTCACACCCACAGACGCAAACGGCAACACGGTTGAGCCCTTTATCTACAACGGCACAACCTATCTTCCCGTAAGAGGCGTTGCCCAGGCTCTTGACGTTAAGGTTCAGTGGGACGGCGACAAGAACATCGTTAAGCTCCTTGACCTTCCCGCAGTTGAAGCAAAATCCTACGCTTCCGTCGAGGTTCTCGAGGGTAAGTGCACACTTATCGACAACGCAGAAACCAACGAACAGGCTTCCAAGTTCGCGCTTTGCTTTGCTCAGGACTACGGTACCGGCAGAACAACTCAGGGCGACGCGGTTAAGTTCGAAAAGGTTGTATTTGAAAAGGAAGTAACAAAAATCGGTATCCGTTGCGGCTATAACCTCGGCGGCGACAAGAAGGGCACAGCTACCGAATTCCACGTATACCTCGACAAGGTTGAGGGCACACCCATCGCTAAGGTAACCGTAAGCGACAGCGAAACAAAGTCCTCTAAGATTATCGACCAGATTATCAAGTATGCAGACGTTAAGATTCCCGCAGGAACACACGACGTATACATCGTAGGCGGTAACGAAAACTCCGGCTCCTTCTCCGAAGCATTCTTCATTTACGAATAATTTTCTCATTCCCTTCCTCCGCAGCTCTCCGAGGCACCACACCCGGGGAGCTGCATTTTATTTTGTACACAAAAGAATATACGTCATAATAGCCCGACTTCGGGCGGTGTAATTGTGCAGTATACCCAAAGAACTCACCGAGTACAAAAAACAAATTATAAAAACAACCAAAACAAATAAAATTCGCAAAAAAGTATTGACAAAACGGTATTTCTGTAGTATAATATCAACGTTCCGTAAGGGACACAACAGAATATGCGGATGTGGCGGAACTGGCAGACGCGCACGTTTGAGGGGCGTGTGATTTCCATCGTATGGGTTCAAGTCCCATCATCCGCACCTGAAAAAAGCACTTGCGAAAGCAAGTGCTTTTTTCAACGAAATTCGCCTTCGGCGAGTGAAATATGGCTTCGCCATGTGAAATAGCTACGCTGTGAAATATTTGCTTCGCAAATGTGAGGGGCGAATTTCATTTCACATTGCGACCGAAGGGCGCAATATTTCACAATTCACGAAGTGAATTATTTCACATCAACGAAGTTGATATTTCACGTATAGACAAAAGAAACAAATAGCGCTGAAAGAATGCTATGAAACAGAATACCGGCTTGACCTATGAGTGACAAACTAAAAATCGGTGATTTAATCATTGATGATACACCATTGGATATGTCAGATGTTGAACCTTTTGCTTCTGAAGAAGAGGAAGAAGCATATTGAAAAAAAGAAAAAAGAAATTGACCGATCCGGCAAGAAAAAAAGAATCAGATGCCCTAATAACAAAAAAGCAACAATAAAAGCTTGACGCACGAAAATGTGTCAAGCCTTTTTAATACCCAAACAAATAAAAAAACCGAGGTCGTAAATATAGCCGTTTCATCGCTCGGAAAACCGACAATACCTCGCTCGGGTGAAAACAAACTCCGAAAAAGCGGCAGCTGCTCCGAGTACAGTCGACACGCTAACGGAAATTGCTTTCATATTGTTATATCATATTTTTTGTTTTGTCAATAGCTCCCTTCACTCATCCGCTGCATCTCGAGTTACCGTGACATCCGCAATTTCCTGCCGTGCTTCCCTGCACGGAACTTCCGGGACGACAGCCTGCATTTGCGCTTGTGTCGTGACAGCAGGGAGGTGCGGGAGGACAGAATTCGTCAATGGGGAAGCACATATTGTTGAAAATGTCGCAGGGACTTGATGTGCTGTCGCCAAGTGTACCGCTGTCCTTGTCGGGGATGCAGTAGTCGGATGCCTGTACCATAATACAGCTCGGTCTCTGCATTCTTACAATTGAAAATACTCCGAGGGTGATATAAAGATTCTTGTTGCCCGCATCGTCCGTGAGTGTGCCGTTTACGCAGGACGCGATATAGTCGGGAATCTGCTCGCACACGCAGCAGCAGTAGCCGTAATTGTACGCCTTTTCCGCAACCTTTACGTCAAGCACCACGGGATTTGCCGCCTCAAGAACAGCCTTAGGTGTGTTGACAGTGCCCTCGCTGAAGCTGTTGCACTCACAGAAGGAGCCGCCGTTTGCGTCGGAGGTGAACATGCTTACCCCTCCCTCGCCGCCGTAAAGAACAAGATTCTTGTCGTATACCGCAACACCGCAGAATTCGGTGCTTCTTCCACCGGGGATACAAGCCTCGAAGGTGATTCTGAAGTAGTAGCGGATGCTCACGGAATAATAGCCTCTGTTGAAGGCTACCTCGCTGACGGAAAGGCACGCCTTGAGAATCTCCGCACTCTTGGCTCTGATGTTGTTGGCTCTGTCCACGGCATCCTGACCGATGTCGGTGAGGTGTACCTTTATGTCCTCAAGGCATTCCTTGATTTTAACCGAATCGAAAATCTTGTCGGTGCAGATGCAGGTACCGCACTCGATGGTGCCACCCTTCACGCATCCGTTACCCGAGCCGAGAATACCCGTGCAGTTGTTTGTCTTATCAGCCATTGATATGTCCTCCTGAAATGTATTTATGAGCAAAACCCACCGTTTCGTCTGCTCGGTATATTTTATGCACCGCAGGAAAAAGGGTGATAACATTTTTAAAAAGCCGTCACGACAACGCAAAACGGGTTGCATCCTCGCCGAAGCAACGGCACACAATTCCGCATAACTCCGCCGTGCTTTACCGCTCGGAAATGTTACGATTCACCCTGCAAAGCGGTTACGAATCCGTGAATTCCGCAGAGTTTTCCACAGGGTGTGCAAAGATTTGTGGAAAAAGGGTACCACTATATGTAGTATGTGCGAAATTCGCCCTCAATTTGGGTGAAAAAGTGGAAAAATCGGGGAAAAACCCACCGAAAGCGGTTGTTATTAACAATTTGGTAACAGTATTTTTCCACAATTCCCACAGACTTTTCCACAGAAAAAAGGGATTTCCACCCTGCAAAACCGCATAAAATAGGGATTTGCGACATTTACCGCCGATTTTTCCACCAATTATTTCCAATGTTCGAACACACCATTACAGTTTTCCACATTTTCCACCGTTTTTTCCACATTTGACGAGAAAAACACTTGTTTTTTTCGGAAACGGTACACTATATCTGTACTTTAGCGGGGTGAATCGTTGGGCGAATGGTAGAGTTTTCCACAGGGAAAGGTTGTTGACATTTGAGGGGGATGTATGGTATAATGGAATGAACAATCAAGGCTGAAAAGACCGTTTACGGTCTTTGAATTCGAAATTCAGGTGAAAATTTTTCGGAGAAAAATTTTTATTTGTTGGGAATTGGTATAGGGATAAATTGTTGTTTGTCGGTGAGGTTGCGGGTACATCATGTGGAAGAATTCGGAGAATTCTTCAGAAGACCGCTTGCGGTCTTGGCGGTCTTGGTAGGGGCGAACATTGTTCGCCCGCTCCTCGGACATTTCGCAAAATTGGAATTTAGTGGACAGTGGACAAGGGGCAGTGGACAGGGGAAGTTGATTGCTTCGCAATCTTCATTTGATTTCAAATTGGAATTTATCGCTTTGTTGTTGGCATTCGCTGACTTGCCTCGCCCATTGGGAGAGGTGGCACGGCAACGCCGTGACGGAGAGGGGCGGCGGGAATCGCAACAATTACAATCCGCACAATTGTTAGAAGGTAATCACAAGGTTCCACCCTTGTAAGGCGCCCTCCGAGAGGGAGCTGTCGCCGTAGGCGACTGAGGGAGCCTGCGTGACTTTGCCGTTTTTGCTGTCATCGAAATAAACGCACAAAGATTAAGTACCGTCTAAATTTTCTGT
>JAFYPA010000120.1 GCA_017560085.1 Clostridia bacterium | reverse complement strand
TCGGAATTTTCAAAAAGAAGCTCGCAAAGCTCGGGCAAAGCCTTTGTGTGATGAAAAAGAGCATCACTCTGGCGAAGTCCCTGCTCACCCGCCTTTACGGGCAGAAGCCTTCTTTGCTCTGCAATGATATTCTTACCGTCCGAAATGCAGAGACTTGTTGTGTAGTTACTGGTATCAACCCCTAAAAAAAGAGAGTCCATAACCTTATTCGCCCTTTGAAATTCCCTTGACAATATTACCGAGAATACCGTTTACAAAGCTGTAGCCGTTGTCATCGTCAAAACGCTTTGCAAGCTCGATAGCCTCGTTGATGGAAACCTTTGTGGGGATATCATCAACATAAAGAAGCTCGTAAACCGCAAGCCTCAGAATGGAACGGGAAACACGTGAAATTCTTTCGGGCTTCCAGTTGGAAGCGGCGTTTTCGATGAGAGAATCAAGCTCGGGAAGCTTCTGTGTCACGCCGAAATATGTAGCGGAAATGTAAGCATCATTTCTGATTTCCTCGGGAATAATGCCGTTTTCCGCATCCGGGAAATAGTTGATGTAAAGCTCAAGAAGCTCGTCGGGCTTTTCCTCTGTGTTGAAGCTGAAATTAAAAAGAAGACAGAGAGTAATTTCTCTTGCAGTACGTCTGTTCATTCATAGTCCTTTCTGCGGCAAAATGCCGTTTTTTATGAATATATAATATAACATAATAATTATACTACAATTCTTTGCTTTTTTCAATAGCAAACGGAAATTTTATAAAGATTTTTTGCAAATTATCCGAGAAGCTTGTCCTGCATTTCACCGATTTCGCAAAGGAATTCTCCCATCGAAATCAAATCCTTGCATATTTCCTCGTCCTTCATAAGAACTCTCACTGCATTTTTTACAGCACTTACGAATTCAATGCTCGGACGAAGATAAGAATCCTTCATCGCCATAGGGCAGGAGAATCTTGCTCTGGGGTCGATTCTGACTTCGATTTTTGTTCTGCCGTCCTCACACTTGTATATGTAAGGGTAGAAGGGATAAATTCTGCAGGCAAAGGGGCGTAATCTTCTGTCGCACTTGCCGTCGCAGAATACCGTTTCCGTGCCGTCCTCAGCCTTTCCGAAGGTGAAGCTTGTATAGTCGTCATCCTGCGTCAGAGCCTCAAGAAGCTCCTTTTCATAGGGGAGAAGCCACATTCCCAGTGTTTCTCCGTCCTTGCCGTTGTTCTGACAGCAAAGAGCACCGCAGAGCGAGCCACAGTCGTATTTCAGCGGTGTTACGTCCTCAAGTCTTGTGTAAGCCTTGAGAATTGATTCATAATGCCTTATCATAGTCAGTACCTCTGTATCAAAACGTCCGACAGCCCAAAAACTGTCGGACGGAATTTTGTTTTAACTTTATGCCTGCATAAGGTGAACGGAGAATCCTGCGATATCACCGTCAACGTAAACAGCCTTGTAGTTGCCCTTTGCATCAATGTTCTTGGATTCCTCAATGAACTTGACACCCATAGACTTGCAGTAAGCCTCAGCGCGCTTGATGTTGTTGCAAGCAATTGCGATGTGACCCTTTTCGCCGTACCAGGGCTTCTTCATAATTTCGATGTCCTTGTTGAGGAACATACCGCCCTCGTTATCCTTGGAAATGTCAAGGCAGAAGGGCGCGAACATCTTAGCGATTGCATAAGCGTTATCAGCATCCCCTGCGTTGATACCAACGTGAACAACCTTGAAGCCGTGCATTGTGCGAACTGTTTCCTTTGCGATTTCCTTGATCTTTTCGAAGTTGCCTTCCTTAACGAGCTTTGTGTCAGCCACAAATCCGCCACCTGCACAGAATACGCAGTCAAGAGCAAGATAGTCTGTAAAGTTCTTGGGGTTAAGACCGCCCGTGGGCATAAACTTTACGTTCTTGTAGGGAGCGCAAAGAGACTTGAGCATGGGAATTCCGCCTGCAGCCTCTGCGGGGAAGAACTTGAGTGTATCAAGACCGAGAGACATAGCCTGCTCGATTTCGGAAGCGCTTGAAACACCGGGAACGATTTCAATACCGATTTCCTGGCAGTGTCTTACAACAATGGGGTTAAGACCGGGGCTTACGATAAACTGTGCACCGTTAGCCTTAGCCTTATCAGCCTGAGCGGGAGTAAGAACTGTGCCCGCACCAACAAGCATATCCGGGAATGCTTCGGACATAGCCTTTATGGCATCAGCCGCAGCCTCTGTTCTGAAGGTTACCTCAGCCGCCTTGATACCGCCCTCGTAAAGAGCCTTTGCAAGCGGAACCGCATCCTTCACATCATCAATTACAACTACGGGAATAATACCCGTTTCAAAAAGCTTCTGCTGTACGTTTGTCATTTTTATTTCCTCCGTGAATTTAAATTTCTTCGAATTTGTATTTTTTCTTGGGTCTGGGCTCGAGCTTCAGCAAATCAGGCTCAAAGTGTCTGCATATGTCCTCTGCATCCGTCTCAGCAATTCTGTTTCTGTATTTACAAAGATACTGCCCCTTGAAGTCAAGCTTCATTGAGTGCTCGCACATAGCACAGCACTTGGCAATATCATCCGAAATGCTCTTTTTTCTGAACATAATCTGTGTAAATTCCTTTCTTAGGTGTCGGTTATTTAACCATTACCTAAAATTATACCACATTAAATTACAAAATGCAACTATATTTTAGAAATTATATTTGCTTTTCTTATATTTTTTCTGCTCTTTTCGACAATAAATATCATAAAAGCAAAAACGAAAGCCGTGATTATCAGTGTTATACTAAAACAAGACAGCATACTTTCCTTGAAGAAATCCGAAACCGAACGAATAATGTAAATTACACCCACCGAAACAACCGGAACACATAACGCCGACACAAGTCTTACAATCAGTAACCGCCGTACCCGAATTCCCAGCGGAGTACAAAAATCCATAACCTGCATTATTGCGGAAACACTACCGAAGCCGAGAAGAAATGCTCCGTAAACAAACCTTTCCCCGAATTTAAGTGCAGAAAGCTTTGATATACCACCCGAAAATTCAAGTATACCGCATATCAGAGCATCGGCTGTCCTCGACGAGCCTCGAATAAATCCGATTATCAGCGAGGAAATCTCACCTATACACATAAAAAACATAACAAACGCACAGATATTCAAAAGCCCCATAAAGCTGTTTACAATGACATCCGTAAAGGATTCATTTCGTGGTTCAATATCATTTTGAAAATCAAAATGAGTGTCATCCGCCTCGTTTTTGCCAAACAGACAATATTCCGTAAGCATAACACCAATGGATGTAACCACAACAGAAATATAAACAGCCACTCCGCAGAGTGTATTTTTCATAACCGAATTTCCAAAATATATAATGCAGAACGCAGGGCTCACCACAGAAGAATAAATCGCAATTCTCCGAGCCTGAGAAAGAGAAACGGCATTTCTCTCATACATCTTTAGTGCAAGCACAGCCCCCGTCGGAAGTCCCGATACTAGCCCCAGAATGAAAACAATCATCCCGTTGAAATTCAAGCCGCAGAATACGCTCACGTTTGATTTTTCCGAATTTTTAAAAGGAATATAATGCAATAAAATCCTCGTACAAACAACAAACGGAAACAGCGAAGGAATAATTGATTTTACGCAAATATGCAATGCCTCCTCGGCGGCGTTTCTCGTGGCATCGGGAAAAATAAACATAGATAAAAGGCAAATAAACGATATTATAAAGCACATTCCGTCCCTGCGATTGTTTTCATTCATGAGCTCAACTCCAATAAATTTTCGTAATTCATTTTATTCACAAAAACGAAAATTAGAATAAAAAAGCAATCCCTCGTCATATTCTTCAAGTGAAGGAGTGATTGAATGGAACAGAAAAGTAAGCTTTCCGACAGATTCAAAGGCAGAATGAAGGAGCTACGGGACAATTCCGTTTTAAACTGCTTTTCTCTGCCCACCATAACTATGTTCGGTAACAGAGAATTTTTCGCCGAGGGCAAAATAACCGTAGAGAAATACACGGACACGGAAATAGTTCTGTGCATAAACACTCTTACCGCAAGAATTCTCGGCAGAGGTCTGAGCCTTTGCTTTTACAGCAGAAAAAATGTCAAGGCATCGGGATATATTACCGATTTAAGCTTTGATTGCAGTGAAGGACCGTGATACTATGCACAGCTTAATTAAATACATAATCGGAACGGTAAGATACAAGGTAATTTCACATAATCCCTCGCGCGCCTCCGGAATGCTTATGTCTGAATTTCAAGGAAATGCTTTTGATGTTAAGGTAACAGGTAATGACACCTTCGAATTTACCTCCTATTCCGTTATGTCAAAACGAATTATAAACTACCTTTCCGAGCACGGATACGAATACTCTGTTTTAGAAAAGAACGGCTTATATACCTTCGTAAAATACAAAATCAAGCATCCCGGACTTGTACTCGGACTATTTATTGCAATAATTTCGTTTGTGCTTCAAAGCAGAATCGTTTGGGATATAACAGTCACAGGAAACAGAACGGCAAGCGAGGAGGAAATAATATCAACTCTCGAGGAAGCGGGCTTTGCCATGGGAAAACGGTACGAAAAGGAAAAGCTCTCCGAAATATGCAACAGATTCATAATTCTTAACGACAGATTTTCAAGAATATCCATAAATATGAGCGGAAAATGTGCCTTCGTTGAGGTAGCGGAGCGAAGAAAAAAATCGGACGGCGGACTCCCAATGTCGGAAAACGGTCTTGTCGCCGAAAAGGATTGCATTATAGAACGCCCCGAGGTTTTCAGCGGAACCGCAATAGTTGGTGCGGGTGAAACGGTTGAAAAAGGCTCACTGCTCATAATCCCCGTAGAAAAGGGTACTGCTGATATCGAGTATTTTACGGGAGCATCGGGCAGGGTATATGCTAAGGTCTACGAAAGCTTCGCGGTATTTGTGCCCTATAATCAGACATCGTCATATCTTTCGGAAAAGGTCGGAGGCTCTGTGACTTACTCCTTTCTCGGGCATTCTTTGAAGCTTGAAAATCCGCTTAAAAAATCAGATAAAAGCGGTTTGTGTACAGTAAAACAGGGAAAGCTTTCACTTTCAGAAAGCATTACTCTGCCAATCAGATACAAGGAAAAATCACTTTATAATTATAAAACCGAAGCAATAAGGCTTTCCTCTGCCGAAACTGAAAATCAAGCCTATGAAATTATCTATCAGAAGCTCGCAGAATCACTCTCCGATGCCGAAATCCTTTCTTCAAGCTTTGAAAAAGAGGAAACAGACGATGGCATTATTCTTAAATGCACGGTAGAATGTCTCAGAAATGTTGCCGTACTCCCGTAAAAAAAGCACTGCCTCCGATAAAGATAAAGAAGCAGTGCTTTATTTTTTATTTACTTAAGAAAAGACGAAATAAAGATTTCAAGACCGATGCCTATAAGAATAATACCACCGAAAATACCCGCTTTGCCGCAAAGCTTAGAGCCCGCAGTCTTTCCGATTATAATACCGCCGAAGCAGATTACAAAGGTTATTACAGCAATAAGAAGTGCCGCAACAAGAGCGGGAACAAGGTTGTATTCAGCAATTGTAAATCCTACGGAAAGAGCATCAATTGATGTTGCGATACCCTGAACAACCAAAGCAGTAAATCCGAGTCCCGGCTTTCCGCAAGGGTCTTCGTCATCGTTCTTTATGCCCTCCCAAAGCATCTTTCCGCCGATATAACCGAGAAGGAGAAGAGCAATCCACGGAATAAGCTTTTCAAAGGATTTAAAGTGCTCCATAATTGTATGTACACAAATCCATCCGAGCATAGGCATAAGTGCCTGGAAGAATGCAAACATTCCCGCTATACCAAACATCTTACCTTTTTTCATACAAGGCTCATTAAGCCCGTTGGCAACGGAAACGGAGAATGCATCCATCGCAAGTCCTACACCTAAAAGTGCGTTTGTGATAAAGAATCCCAATGTGAAGGTCGTCATTTTTATGTCCTCCTGAAAATAAAAAATACCGCATATCTCCAAAGCGATACACGGACAAATTCAGAATATAAATAACCCACGCATAGCTTTTAAAGATATACATGAGTCTCGCATATTAAAGTAAGCCAGACCCATAGGTCAGTATGTTGACTTACTGCGTAACTTTACGCTTGCTACTCCCTCAACCCTTAAACTATATCATATAATAAAGTAAATGTCAATACCTTCAAAAAAATGTTACAATTGGCAATTTATTTGCGGTATAACCGAAAAATAATGAAATTTTCCATTGTAGGGAGCTTGTTATATTCAAAAAGTACTTGCTTTTTTGAAGCTTTTATAGTAAAATAGAATAGTATAATTGGGTTATTATAATTATAAGAAAAATATTTGTTTAAGGAAGCTCGGTATGTCAGAAAAAATCGTCAGAATAACAAACCCCGATTCAATCAGAAATATCCTCGGAGCCTTTGATTGCAATGCGGAAATAATCGAAAAGGAGCTTGGCGTTACGGTGTCTGCTCTTGAGGACGGAATCAAAATAAGCGGTCAGGAATACGAAAACGTAAATAAAGGCGGTATTGCTGTTGAGTATCTGTCAAGAATGGCAGAGTTCAACACCAATCTCGGCGAGCAGAATATCCGCTATGTCCTCGGAATGGTAATGGACGGAGAGGACGGACAGCTTTCCGAGCTCTCGGGAGACTGTATTTGTATCACCACAAAGGGCAAGCCCATCAAGGCAAAAACCGTCGGACAGAAGCAGTATGTTGATGCTATAAAAAAGAACACGGTAATTTTCGGTGTAGGTCCCGCGGGTACGGGTAAAACCTTCCTTGCCGTTGCAATGGCTGTAAACGCACTTCGCGAAAAGCAGGTTTCAAGAATAATCCTCACAAGACCTGCGGTGGAAGCGGGGGAGAAGCTCGGCTTCCTTCCCGGTGACCTTCAGAATAAAATCGACCCATATCTAAGACCTCTGTACGATGCACTTTTTGAAATGCTCGGTGCGGAAACCTTCGAAAAGTACAAAGAGAGAGGCGTTATTGAAATCGCCCCTCTTGCCTATATGCGAGGAAGAACACTTGACGATTCATTCATAATCCTTGATGAGGCACAGAACACCACACCCGAACAAATGAAAATGTTCCTTACAAGATTCGGCTTCGGCTCAAAGGCGGTCGTTACGGGCGATATAACACAGATAGACCTCCCCGACGGAAAACGCTCGGGACTTATCGAGGCTACAAAGATTCTCCGCAACATCGAGGGCATCTGGACACACAGATTCACAGATAAGGACGTAGTTCGTCACGCCCTTGTTCAGAAGATTATTCAGGCATACGAAAAGCATTCCCAGCAGATACAGAATTCAAACAAATAACGCGAGAAAGAAAAGGATATACGGAATATGAAAAATAAAATTTACACCAAAAACGAACAGAAAATAATGACAATTACTCCCGCAATGAGAGCCCTTATCAAGCGCGCAATAAATAACGCCCTTGAATATGAGGAGGTAGAATTCGATTGCGAGATTTCCGTAACCTTTACGGATAACAATCACATCCATGTTCTCAACCGTGACTACAGAGGCAAGGACGCTCCCACAGATGTGCTTTCGTTCCCGCTTCTTGAAAACGGTGAAATAGACGAGGATGATATTGTAGAGGGCGAAGCCGTTGCTCTCGGTGACATTGTTCTTTCCGTGGAAAAGGCACTTTCCCAGTCGCAGGAATTCGGACACAGCTTCGAGCGCGAAATATGCTTCCTCACAGTACATTCCGTTCTTCACCTTCTCGGCTACGACCACGAGGTAAGCGAGGATGACGAGGAATATATGAATGAAACCTGCGAGGAGGTACTCTCCGAAATGGGTCTCGCAAGAGAAGGCTACGAGGAGGAAAAGCAGAGAAAGAAGGAAGAAAAGCTCAACGCCCTTCTTGAAAAGTCTCAGAACGAGGTTAAAAAGACAGCCTTCATAGCTCTTATCGGTCGCCCCAATGTCGGCAAGAGTACACTTATGAATACCATCATAGGCGAAAAGGTAGCCATCGTTTCCAATAAACCTCAGACCACAAGAAACAGAATTACGGGTATATACACAGAGGGAGATTCACAGTATGTATTTATGGATACTCCCGGTATGCACAAGCCCAAAACAAAGCTCGGTGAGTATATGATGAAGTCCGCCGACGAAACTCTTTCCGGTACAGATGTAATCGTTTATATGACAGAAGCGGGACAGCTCCCCGAAAAGGCAGACCTTCAGATTATCGAAAAAATCAAGAACGCTAAAATCCCCGCACTTCTTGTTATCAACAAAATAGATGCAGGCAAGCGTGATAAGCTTCTTGTTACAATCGACAAGTTCTCAAAGCTTCACGACTTCGTTTCGGTAATTCCGATTTCCGCTCTCTTCAATGACGGTGTAAATATCGTTATGGACGAGCTTAAGCCCTTCCTCAAGGAGGAAAGATGGTATTTCCCCGATGACCTTATCACGGATATGCCCGAGAGAGAAATCTGTTCCGAAATCATCAGAGAAAAAATTCTTCGTACAATAGACGATGAAATTCCCCACGGTACAGCAGTTGTAATCGAGGACTTCAAGGAAGGCTCAAAGCTTATAGAAATCAGAGCCGAAATCTTCTGCGAGAAGAATGCACATAAAAAAATCATCATCGGTAAGAACGGTGAAACCCTCAAGAAGATAGCAACCTTTGCAAGAGAGGATATGGAAGCCTTCTTCGGTCAGAAGGTATACCTCAATCTCTGGGTAAAGGTAAAGGAAAACTGGCGTGACAGTGAGCTTCATCTTAACCGCCTCGGCTTCAAAAAAGAAAACTGATACATAAAGGAATTTTATAAATGGCATACGATCTTACAATTGACGGAATTGTTGTAAAGGAGCTGCCTCTTAACGATAACGACAAGCTGCTTACAATCATAACGGGCAAAAAAGGAAAAATGACTGTCCTGGCAAAGGGAATAAAGGCTGTAAACAGTAAGAGAAGCGCGGGCGCACATCTTTTCTGCTATTCCGAATTCTGCTTTGTTAAGCGCGACGACAGGCTCTGGCTTGATGCAATAGAGGTCAAGGATACCTTTTCGGGACTTTCCAATGATATAGAATCCGTTGCACTTGCATCATACTTCTGTGAGGTTCTCTCCGAGGTATGCGTTGAGGAAAACGAGGAGCAGGATATGCTTCGTCTTATTCTCAATTGTCTTTATGCTCTTGCAAATCTTACCGCAAAGCCGAAATGGATGATTAAAGCAGCCTTTGAGCTTCAGACAATGTGCATTCAGGGCTTCGCACCGAATTTCGATTCCTGCGCACTTTGCGGCTCCGAGCTTAAATCCTTGCCGAAGCACATAATTTTTGAGCTTACTCAGGGCGGTATAGTCTGCGATAAATGTATGAGCGAGGAAACCTACGAGCCGACAAAGGACGGTCATAAAATAAGCCCCGAGACCTTTGAGGCAATAAAATACGTATGTACCGTACCGCAGGCAAAAATGCTTTCCTTCAAGCTTGACCCCTTCGCACAGAAGGAATTTTCCGCAATCTGCGAGCATTATATCACCGTTCAGCTTGAAAAGAAATTCAGAACTCTTGATTACTATACCAAAAATTTTGCAAAATAACATACCACTGAAAGGTTAAAATCACACCCTATCTTAAAAATATAATGGGTTGTTTTTGCAAAGAATATATGCTACTATTATAATGAGGTACGATGAAGTACCCTTCTTTGAAAGGAATTATGAACAGTAACTTGGAAGAAAACAGAATTTTTACCTCGGATTCGGTAAACAGCATAGCCTTTGACGGATTCAAAAAGGCGGTTGTGACACTTGAATTCGATAAAATATTGAATATGCTTTCCGACTGCGCTCCCTTTGAGGGGTGTGAGGAGACCATAAAGGAAATTATGCCGTCCGTTTCCCGTGACTTTATCGTCACAATGCAGAAGCAGACGACAGAGGCAAAGAATCTTGTAATGACAAAGGGAGCACCTTCATTCTGCGGAATCAAGGATATATCAAACGCCCTTTTCAGAGCGGATAAGGGAGCATCACTAAATACCATTGAACTTCTCGCCGTTGCGGATGTGCTCCGTGCAACGTCCTCAATAATCCACTATTTCGGCGAAACGGTAAGCCCCGATTCCACTCTTTACGAATTCTCCTCAAGACTTGTTCCGAATAAATACCTTCACGAATCAATCACCAACGCCATAATAGGCGAGGATATGATTGCGGATACCGCCACAAGCGAGCTTTACGACATCAGACGCAAAATGAAAATCGCAGGCAATAAGGCAAAGGACAGCCTCCAGAGATATGTTTCGGGCGAGTATTCAAAGTATCTCCAGGAAAACATTATCACGATGAGAAATGGCAGATACGTTATCCCCGTAAGAGCCGAATACCGAAACGAAATCAAGGGTCTTGTACACGATACCTCCGCTTCGGGAGCAACCCTCTTTATCGAGCCTATGGCGGTTGTTGAGGCAAACAACGAGCTCCGTGTGCTTGAGGTCAAGGAGGAAGCTGAAATCGAAAAGATTCTCTTCCACCTTACAACCGAGGTATCAAGATTCTCGGAAATTTTAAAAACGGATTATTCAATTCTCTGTGACCTCGGCGTTGTATTTGCAAAGGCAGAGCTTTCCTTCAGAATGAACGCCTCCTCACCGATAGTCACAAGCAGAAAAACAATAAATCTTAAAAAGGCAAGACATCCTCTCCTTGATAAGGAAAAGGTTGTACCGATAGATGTATCAATCGGCAACGGCTATAAAATGCTTGTTGTCACAGGTCCCAATACGGGCGGTAAAACGGTTACACTCAAAACTCTTGGTCTTTTCTCGCTTATGGCACAGTCGGGACTTCACCTCCCGTGCGAGGACGGCTCGGTTGTTCCCGTGTTTACAAATATCCTTGCCGATATCGGTGACGAGCAGAGTATCGAGCAGTCACTCTCCACATTCTCCGCTCATATGGTGAATATCGTCGATATTCTCGCAAAGGTCAACGAAAGCTCACTTGTTCTCTTTGACGAGCTCGGTGCGGGCACTGACCCTATTGAGGGTGCGGCGCTTGCAGAGGCAATTCTCGAGAGAATAAGAAGCATAGAATGCCTATGTGCCGCAACAACACACTATGCGGAGCTTAAAGCATACGCCCTTGAAACAGACGGAGTTTCCAACGCATCCTGCGAATTCAATCTTGAAACTCTCCGTCCCACATATAAGCTCACAATCGGACTTCCCGGTCGTTCCAATGCCTTTGCAATAGCACAAAGACTCGGAATCGACGAAACAATAATCTCAGCCGCAAACGACTTTGTTCCGGGTGCATCAAGACGCTTTGAAGAGGTCGTTAACGAGCTTGAAAATGCAAGAAGCGGACTTGAAGCTGAAAGAGAGCAGGCAAGAAAGCTTAAGGAGGAGCTTCGCGAGGCAAAGGAAAAAGCCAAGAAGGACAGGGAAGAGCTCAACGGCAGAATCGAGGAGCTTGAAGCAAAAGCCGAAAGAGAAGCAAGACGCCTCATTGACTCGGCAAAGGCGGCTTCCGATTATATCTTCGAGGAGCTCGAGGAAATAAAACGCAAAAAGGAAGCCGAGGACTTTGCAAAGGCAATTGCCGCAAGTAAGGCAAATGTTGCCGCAAAGGTAAAGCAGGCAAGCGATAAGCTCGGTATAAGCCTTGAAAGAGCGGAAAACATCTACAAGCCCTCAAGAGAATTCAAGGCAGGGGATGAAATCCTCGTATGGGATTTAAAGCAAGAGGGTAAGATTCTGAAGATAGACAAGGATCAGTATCACGTTCAGGTAGGCTACGCAAAGCTTAAAACAAACAAAGAAAACCTTCGACTTCTTTCCGATATCAAAGACGAAGCTCCTAAGAAAAAGAAGCCAAACGGACTTCGCAAGGTCAATAGAAACGGTATGTCGACACCTATGGTTTCAAGAGATATCCGCTCCGAAATCGACGTCCGTGGTATGATTGGCGATGATGCATGGATGGAGGTTGATAAGTATATTGACTGCGCAATCCTTGCAAATCTCCATTCGGTAACGGTCGTACACGGTAAGGGCACGGGAGCCCTGCGCGCTGCAATTACGGGCAGACTTAAAAAGGACAAGCGAGTAGCAAGCTTCAGAATGGGTGACTACGGCGAGGGCGACAGCGGTGTTACCGTTATTACTCTTAAATAATCGGAGGTAAGGTATGAATATTAAAAAGCTTGGAATTACAGACCTCTACTGCTCCGAAATAATCCTCGGAACAGACTACTACGGCGAAAGCACGGACTATAAAACCGCCTGCGACTTTATGAATTATTTCACAGAGCTCGGCGGCAACACAATAGATACCGCACGACTTTATACCGCAGGTAAAAGCGAAGAGGTAATAGGCAAATATCTTGCTGAGAGAAAAATCCGACACGATATAGTAATATCCACAAAATGCGCACATCCTCCGCTCGGAAATATGCAAAGGAGCAGACTTTCAAGAGAGGAAATAGAAAGTGACATCGATTTGAGTCTTAAGGCTCTGCGTACCGATTACATTGATTTTCTCTGGCTTCACAGAGATGACGTAAGCCTTCCCGTTGACGGTATAATGGAAACTCTTGCCGAGATGGTCAAAAAAGGAAAAATCCGATACTTCGGTGCATCCAACTGGAAGGGCGAAAGAATTGACGAGGCAAACGCCTACGCCGAAAAGCACGGACTTCCGAAAATGACATCAAGCCAGATTCAGTGGTCGCTTGCAAAGCCCGCAAAAATCTATGATACTACTCTTACTGTAATGGATGAGTCGGAGTACAGCTTTTATAAAGAAAGCAAAATTCCCGTATTCGCATTTTCCGCTCAGGCAAAGGGCTTCTTTGAAAAGTATGACAAGGACGAGCTCTCACCCAAGGCGAAGGAAAGATTCCTGTGCGATTACAATATAGAAATCTATAAAAAGATAAAGGAAATATCTAGAGAGAGCGGTTATTCAATCTCGCAGATAGCTCTTTCCTATCTTACAAAAAATACAGATTTTGACACATTCCCGATAATAAACTGTTCAAGACTTTCACAGCTTGAGGACTCGTTGGGAGTAATAAAGGTCAAAGAAAAGCTTATGGAAATAAAATTCTGAAATAACGGAGGAAATTATGGCTGATTTGAAAATGCTTGCGATAGACCTCGGTGCATCAAGCGGCAGAGGTATTGTCGGCAAATTTGACGGAAACAAAATTTCGCTTGAGGAAATCCACAGATTCGACAACAATGTCGTAAATCTTCAGGGCAATCTCTACTGGGACACTCTCGCACTCTTTACGGAAATCAAGAACGCAATCAGAACCTGCGCTCTTTCCGACAATAAGGACATAAAGTCCATCGCCATTGACACATGGGGCGTTGACTACGGTCTTCTTGACAAGAACGGAAGGCTTATGGGCAATCCTTACTGCTACAGAGACCCCAGAACAACAACAGGTATTATGGACGATGTGTTTAATGCCCTCGGTAAGAAGGAGCTTTATTCAAGAACAGGTACTCAGTTCATGAACTTCAACACACTCTTCCAGCTCGCAAAGGAAGCAAAGGACAGTCCCTATGTGTTTGAAAACGCAGAGAATATGCTCTTTATTCCCGACCTTCTCAAGTACTTCCTCACAGGTGTAAAGCAGACTGAATACACCATCGCATCCACAGCACAGATGCTTGACGCCAAGGAAAGAAACTGGGCTTACGATATGATTGAAAAGCTCGGTATCCCCACAAGAATTCTCGGTGACATAGTTCAGCCCGGAGCAAAGTGCGGAAAGCTTCTCCCCGCAATTCTCGACGAGGTTGGCAATATTGATGCAGACGTTGTTGCGGCGGCTTCTCACGATACCGCATCCGCAGTAATCTCCGTTCCCGCAAAGAACGATGACTTCGTATATATTTCAAGCGGTACATGGTCTCTTATGGGCAGAGAAATCGCAGAGCCCATCACAAACGACAAGGCATACGGCTATAACATCACAAACGAGGGCGGCGCTGAAAGAAAAATCAGATTCCTCAAGAACATTATGGGTCTCTGGATTGAGCAGGAATCCCGCCGTCAGTGGGCAAGAGAAGGCAAAAAGCTTTCCTTCAACGAGCTTTCCGATATGGCTATGAGTTCTAAGCCCCTTCAGTGCATAATTGACCCCAACGACCTTTCCTTCCAGACACCCGGTAATATGCCCGCAAGAATTGTTGAATACTGCAAGAAGACAGGTCAGCACGTTCCCGAAAACAAGGGCGAAATCGTAAGATGTATCTTTGATTCTCTCGCTCTTTGCTACAGAAAGACAGTTGAAGAGCTTGACGATATGACAGGCAAGAAGGCACCCTTCATCAACATCGTTGGTGGTGGTACAAAAGAGGTTCCTCTTTCAAAGCTTACTGCAGCGGCTTGCGGAAGACCCGTATTTGCAGGTCCCGTTGAAGCGACAGTTCTCGGAAACCTTTCCGTTCAGGCAATCGCTCACGGTGAAATCGCAAATGTTAAGGAAGCAAGAGAGGTTATTGCAAATTCCTTCGAAATCAATATGTACGAGCCCGGTGAAATCGGCACAGCCGATATGTGGGACGAAGCATACGGCAGATACTTAAAGCTTGTCGAAAACAAGTAATAAAATTACAAGTAATAAAATTAAAGGAGATACAAAAATGTCAATTACAAAGGCTTATGAGCTTGCAAAAGCACAGTATGCGGCTATCGGCGTAGATACAGATGCCGCTATCGAAAGACTCGAAAAAATCAGAATTTCCCTCCATTGCTGGCAGGGCGACGACGTTGCCGGCTTTGAAAGCGCAGGCGCACTTGACGGCGGTCTTGCTGTTACAGGTAACTATCCCGGAAAGGCAAGAAACAAGGAAGAGCTTTTCTCCGATATGTCCTTTGCATTCAAGATGATTCCCGGTCTTAAGAAGGCAAACGTTCACGCAATCTACTGCGAGCCCAAGAAGGGTGTAGACAGAGATGCACAGACTCCCGACCAGTTCTCCGCTTGGGTAGACTTCGCAAAGCAGGAAAACATCGGTCTCGACTTCAATCCCACGTGCTTCGCTCACCCCAAGGCAAGCGATACTCTTACACTTTCTCATCCCGACGAAGGTATCAGAAGCTTCTGGATTGAGCACTGTAAGACAAGCCGTAAGGTTTCCGAATACTTTGGTAAGAGCCTCGGCATCCGCTCCAACAACAATATCTGGATTCCCGACGGTATGAAGGATAACCCCTATGACAGACTCGCTCCCAGAGCAAGACTTCTCGACTCTCTCGATAAGATCTGTGCAGAAAAGCTTGACACAAAGTATACAAAGGATGCAGTTGAATCCAAGCTCTTCGCTGTAGGCACAGAGGCTTACGTTGTAGGCTCTCACGAGTTCTATATGGGCTACGCAATGAAGAACAAGGATGTTATGCTTACCCTCGATGCAGGTCACTTCCATCCGACCGAGGTTATCTCCGGTAAGATTTCTTCTCTCCTTCTTTACCTTGATGAAATCCTTCTCCACGTATCCCGTCCTATCCGTTGGGACAGTGACCACGTTGTAATTATGGATGATGAGCTTCAGGCAATCGCACAGGAAATCATCAGAAACAACAACGAAAACAGAGTTAACATCGCTCTTGACTACTTTGATGCTTCCATCAACAGAATCGCCGCTTGGGTTATCGGTGCAAGAAATACACAGAAGGCACTCCTTATGGCAATGCTCGCACCCAATGCAATGCTTCTCGAAGCAGACAAGAAGCTTGACTACACAACAAGACTTGTATACACAGAAGAGCTCAAGTCCTATCCCTTCAACGCAGTATGGGACTACTACTGCGAAAAGGCAGGCGTTCCCACAGGTCTCGGCTGGTTCGATATGGTTAAGAAGTACGAGGCAGATGTTCTCTTCAAGAGATAATTTAACAGCATAAACGAAAACAGTGCGTACCCGATTCTGAGTACGCACTATATTTTTGCATTAAATTTTCTTTTTGCAAATAACTGAAGCAAGTATAACCGCAAGAACTCCCGCAGTAAGCTTGCCCGCAATCATAGAAAGCGCGAATTCGGAATTGAACGCTGTGCAGAATGCAAGATGATCACCGAACACAAACGCCGCTGAAACCGCAAACGCCATATTGAGTATTCGCCCCTTGCTGTCCATTTCCTCGCATTTTTTGAAAACGGGAATACTGTTTGCAAGCGATGAAACAAATCCGAGTACCGCATCCGAGGAAATTCCCATCTTGCTTCCAATGAATGTCAACGGCCTTGCAAGAATTTTTGATACAACAAAGATAAGAGGGAATACCCCCGCAAGTACAATTGCAATTCCCGATATCACGGAAAATCCTTCGGTAACACTGAGCATTCCCGGAATAATTTCGTAGCCCGTAAGATTTTCAAATATTCCGCATCCGAGTCCTGCGAAAATTATAACCGAGATAATCTTGCCGAATACCGAAAATACCTTAACCGTAAAAGACGGAAATTTAAGAATCCCGAATGAAACAATTGCGGATATCACAATTACCGGAACCAGATTCTTCAACAATTCCAAAGCATTGCACTTGAGAACAAGTCCCGCAACGATACCGCCAAAGGGAATGGTACAAATACCGCAAAGAATACCCATCAGCACATCCTTGTGATATTTTTTGTCAATCGTTGCCAGTGCTACGGGAATAGTAAACGATACCGTAACCCCAAGCATTCCTCCGATAACAAGCCCGTTGAAATTTCCCCAGAAGGTATTTTCCGCAACCGCAACCGCAAGCGGAGCACCGCCCATATCGTTCGCAAGAATACAGCCAATAATCACCGAAGGGTCAAATCCGCAAATCTCCGAAACAGGCTTTATAACAGGAAGAAGCAGATTGGCAAGGACAGGGGAGATGCATATCATCCCGACCATGGAAAGTGCCAACGGTCCGAGCGAATTTATACCCTTTTCAAGCTCCGCACCGATTCCGAGCCTTTTTCCTATAATGCAGTCTACAGCACCAAGAACGGCAAAGACCGCAAATATAAACATCAGTATATTCATATATCCATCCGTAAACATATGACTGCCGCCGAGAATTGCGACAGTCAGATTTTTATTGTTTCATTTTACCGCCCGCAAAGCCGTTGTATTCCTCAAGGAACCACTCTGCGTGAGGCTGCATATAAATGCCTATTTCATCGCCCTTAAATGTCGCGATAATACTTAAGTTGCCGAAGTAATCGTCAATAATATCAGCCTTTATGTGAAGTGTATTGTCTGTAGTCCACGCACCGCTTGAAATACATCTGTATCTTCGACCGCTGTCAGCGCCTATTGTGTCACCAAAGTATCCGTCCTGCGGAAACTCGTCAATAACAGCCTTGCCTATGCCGAATTTCAGCTCCTTTTCGCCCTGCTTGTTTGTATATCTCATAACGCCGTTACCGTCTGCATCATAGTCAAAGCAAACCTCTGAAATTCCCATAGGATTGTCACCCATAGAGTATACTTTTCCTCTGACATATTCCGCAACAGAGGAAGTGCTATTGCCGGGATAAACGGGATATTCACGGCTTTCGCAATAGGACTTTAATTCATTCAAAGCAGCTTCATCTTCGGGTAAACTCTTATCCGAGATAACATTTTTAAACCCGTTAATGATATTCATAAAAATAACATTGGAAGCTCCGGGATAACCCTGAAGGTCAGCCGTACAGACAAATAGTAAATCCTCCTTGGGCATACAAACAGCAAGCTGATGACCCATACCGAGTAAGGAGAATGTGTCGTCCTGCGTTCTCCAAACCTGATAACCGTAGCCGTGTCCGTGAGTTACGCTGAAAAAGCCCTCCTGACCGTTATCAATCTGCTTTGCTGTCGCTTTTTCGATATACCACCTTGGAAGAAGCTGTTCTCCGTTATATTCACCGCCGTCCATAATGAGCCTTGCAAATCTCGCAAGATCAAGCGATGAAGCAAGCACCGCAGAGCCACCCCAGGAATGTCCCTCGGGAGCCTTCAGACATCTTGCATCTTCTGAAAATCCCGTTTTGAGAAGTGCTCTTTCCTTGAGAAATTCCATAAACGGCATACCGGTGATTCTTTCAACAACTACATCGAGCATATAGCTTGCAGATGTGTCATAGTTGAAAACAGTACCCGAGGGATGAGAGGACTCAACGTTAAAAAACGTATGAATCCAGCTCGTCTCAAGATATGCGGGACCTTTCGCGGAATATGTAGTACCGAATGAAAATACCGTCGACATACGGAGCATATCCTCAATAGTCATATTCCTGACATAAGGATCCTTTGTAGCCTCGTCATATTCGGGGAAGAACTTCAGAATTTTGTCGTCAAGATTAACTTTTCCTTCATCAATAAGAATTCCGAGCGCCATTGAAACAAAGCTCTTGCTTATGGAGTACATTCTGTGAAGCTCGTTCCTCTTGAAGGGCGCTCTGTAAAACTCCGTGAAAATATCGTGCCCTTTTACAAGAACTATGCTGTGAAAATACATCCCGTAATGCTCGAATTCACGGAGGAACTCAAGAACATTGGACGAAGATATTCCCGCCTTTTCGGGGGTGATATAATTAAAGAAATTACTCATCTTGCTGTTCCTTATTCTGCGATTTTACCACCCGCAAAGCCGTTATACTCTTGCATAAACCACTCTGCATGAGGCTGCATATAAATACCGATTTCATCACCCTTGAAGTTTACAATAATGCTTACATTACCGAAATAATCATCAATAACGTCAGCCTTGATATGAAGAGTGTTTTCGGTAGTCCAGGCACCGCTGGAAATGCATCTGTATCTGCGACCGCTGTTAACACCAATGGTGTCACCGAAATATCCGTCCTGCGGGAATTCGTCAATAACAGCCTTGCCGATACCAAACTTCAATTCCTTGTAGCCCTGCAAGTTTGTGTATTTCATAACTCCGTTGCCGTCATTATCATAGTCAAAGGCAATTTCGGAAATTCCCATACGGTTTTCGTTGAGTATGAATTTTTTACCCTTGATTTTTTCGCCGACTTCAGTTGTAGCCTTTCCGGGATATACGGGATATTCAAGGCTTTCGCACTTCTTTACAAGTGCATCATAGGAAGCCTTATCCTCGGGAAGCGAGTCCTTTCCGATTACTTCCTTAATGTGCTTCCAGAGATTCATATATATGGTTGCATAAGAGCCCGGATAACCCTGTACGTCAGCGGTACAAACAAAGAGTAAATCCTCCTCGGGCATACAGATAGCAAGCTGTGCACCCATTCCGAGGAAGGAGAATGTGTTGTCAAGTGTTCTCCAAATCTGATAGCCGTAGCCGTGTCCCTCGCAGAATGTGAAGAAGCCCTCCTGACCGTTGTCGATTTTCTTGGATGTTGCGTTTTCAACATAGTCACGGGGAATAAGCTGTTCACCGTTCCATTCACCCATATCCATAACAAGTCTTGCAAAGCGGGCAAGGTCAATTGTGGAGGAAAGAACTGCAGAGCCACCCCACGCATATCCCTCGGGAGCCTTAAGGCAGGTCATATCCTCGGCGCATCCGATTTTAAGAAGTGCCTTTTCCTTGAGATATTCTATAAAGGGCATACCCGTTACCTTTTCAACGATTACACCGACCATATAGCTTCCCGATGTATCGTAATTCCAAACAGTTCCCGAAGGATGTGAGGAATCAACATTAAAGAATGTATGAACCCAGTCAGGCTCGAGGAAGGGGGCTCTCTTTGCACCGTATGTAGTACCGTAGGAGAATGCGGTTGCCATAAGAAGGCAGTCCTCGATGGTGAGGTTTCTCACATAAGGGTCTGTGACCTTGTCCTCGTATTCGGGGAAATATTTTAAAACGGTATCTGTGAGCTTTACCTTACCTTCACCGATAAGAATACCCATAGCCATAGAGGTAAAGCTCTTACTTACGGAATACATTCTGTGCTTTTCGCCCTTTTTAAAGGGAGCTCTGTAAGCCTCTGCAAATATGTCGTGCCCCTTTACAAGAGCAAATGAGTGAAGATATAAGCCGTAATGCTCAAGCTCATCCATAAATTTGATAACGCTCTTTGATGAAATACCCGCTTTTTCGGGAGTTGTATAGTTAAAATAGTTGCACATTGCCGTTCTCCTTAATTTGTCGCTACGCCTGTGATAATATGATAAATCATGTATTTTGTACCGGGATGCTGTTCGTTTTTGTTTTCCTTGAGCGTCAAGGTAACCTTGTGATGCCCCATACCGAGGTCGGAGGATATGTCGGAATATACACACTGGAAGGAAACCATATCGTAGTACGCCTCAACATCCTTAACAAACTTACCGTCAACAACAACCTCAATAATACCGCTCTCCTTGTGAAGTCCGAATTCCATAGCAAGGAAGTTTCCGTCAAACTCAAAGCTTACCGTTTCCCCGGGAATGTCAGTATAAAGGCACTCATAATTTCTGTGCTGTCGCTTTTCCTCCCAGCCCGCCGAATGCTCAAATCTTGTGGAGGGAGTAAACACGGCGGAAACAAGAAGTGTGTCATCCATCATTTTTTCCTTGCAAAGCGGTCTTACATATGCCGAATCATCAAGAAGTCTTGCTGTAATTGTGTCAGCATATATCTTGTGACCTGCATCAAGAGGATGTACGGTGTCCTTGAAATAACCGACTTCAATCGGATTCTTGCCACCAAGTGCGGTCTTTAAGGGCTCAATAAGATTTATTTCGGGAATGCCGTAGTATTCTGCAATCTCCTCATGATATTTCGTAAGAGTGTCGTATGTGTTTCTTGAGGTGTAAAGGAATACAACATAGGGCACCTTTTCCATAGCGAGTAGCTTTCTCACTATACTTTCCATAGTGCATCTGCTGTCCTTCTGACCGTCGTTGATAGCGAATTCCACAAAGACCATATCAGGATTTTTGCTTATTACATCTTGGTCAACTCTGACCATACCGAAGTTACTTCCGGTGCCACCGATACCGGCATTATGACAGAATACTGTTTGGTCTTTGAATTGCTCGGTAAACCATTTTTTACAAAGTCCGAAATAGCTTGTTTCGGGAGAGGATGACGAAGCACCCTCTGTTATAGAGCCACCGATAAACGCAATATTTATTTCTTTCTTGCCCTCAAAAGGATTTTTTGTAAGCATAACATATCACCTCAAAAGTTATTCAGCAAGCCTTCCGCAGGCAAAGCCCTTGTACTCATTAAGGAACCATTCCGCGTGGGAATCCATATAGATTGAAATTTCGTCACCCTTGAATACTGCAATGATGTTGAGATTTCCGAAATAATCGTCAATAAGGTCGGACTTTATATGAAGTGTTGTATTGTTTGTCCAAGCACCGCTGGAAATACATCTGTATCTTCTTCCGCAGTCTACACCGATAACCTCACCAAAGTATCCGTCCTGCGGGAATGTGTCGATAATATACTTTCCTATACCGAACTTAAGCTCCTTGTAGCCCTGAGCATTGGTGTACTTCATTACACCGTTTCCGTCATCGTCACATTCGAAGGAAATATCTGTAATACCCATAGAATTATTTCTGAGAGTGAACCTCTTGCCGTAAACCTTTTCCGCAAGGGGAGAGGTCTTTTCACCGGGATATACGGGGAAGTCTGCGGACTCGCAAAGAGCCTTGAGCTTTGCATGAGCCTCTTTGTTTTCGGGAAGCTCACCCTTTGCGATTGTATTCTTGATAAAGTGCCAGAGATTGATGTAAATTGTAGATCTTGAAATACCCGCAATGCCCTGACAGTCAGCGGTACAAACAAAGAGCAAATCCTCCTCGGGCATACAGATAGCAAGCTGCTCACCCATACCGAGGAATGAGAATGTATTGTCAACCGTTCTCCATATCTGATAACCGTAACCGTGACCGCCGTGAGTTGTACGGAATCCGGCCTGGTCATTGTCAATAAGATTGGACTTTGCGGCAACAACATAATCCTTTGGAAGAAGCTGTTCACCCTCCCATTCACCGTCAAGCATTGTAAGTCTTGCAAGGCGTGCAAGGTCAAGTGTAGAGCAAAGAAGAGCAGAGCCGCCCCAACTGTATCCTTCGGGAGCCTTAAGAACACGGGCATTTTCGGAGAAACCAATCTTACCGAGAGCCTTTTCCTTGAGAAATTCGATAAAGGGCATACCCGTTACTCTTTCAACTATAACATTGCACATATACGAAGCGGAGGTGTCATAATTGAAGAGAGTACCCGACGGATGAGATGTATTGGTGTTAAAGAATGTAGAAACCCAGTCCTTCTGATTGTAAGCGGGACCGTGAGCACCGTATGTAGTACCGTAGGAGAAGCAGGTAGACATTCTGAGCATATCCTCAACCGTCATATCAAGCACCTGCTGATATTCGCAGCTTTCGTATTCGGGGAAGTATTTTATTACCTTGTCGTCAAGCTTAACCTTTCCTTCGCCGATAAGAATACCGAGAGCCATAGAAGCAAAGGTCTTTGTTGTTGAGTACATTCTGTGAAGCTCACCCTTCTTAAAGGGCTTTCTGTACATCTCAGCAAAAATCTCGTTGCCCTTGATAAGTGCAAAGGAGTGAAGATAAACACCGAAGTGCTCAAGCTCGGTCATAAACTTTATAACATTTTCCGAGGAAACACCCACCTTTTCGGGGGTGGTATATGTAAAGAATTCTTTCATTTTTCACTCTGTCCTTTCGAATATATTATTTCAATCTTCCGCTGGTAAAGCCTCTGTATTCACCGAGGAACATTTGGGCATTAGGCTTCATATATAGCGAAAGATAATCGTTTTCAAATATAGCAATAATATTGAGATTTCCCAAA
Source organism: Clostridia bacterium (assembly GCA_017560085.1). Classification (GTDB taxonomy): domain Bacteria; phylum Bacillota; class Clostridia; order Oscillospirales; family CAG-382; genus SIG622. The sequence goes on along the minus strand of JAFYPA010000120.1, from coordinate 11,339 downwards.
TAGTCGTCAATAACATCGCATTTGATATGAAGTGTTTTCTCATTTGTGAAAGCACCGCTTGCAATACTGCGGAACCGTCTGTCGCCCGGCTGACCGAGTATCTCGGTAGAATATCCGTCCTGCGGGAACTCATCAATTACAGCCTTGCCCACACCGAATCTGATGGCCTTTTCACCCTGTGCATTGATGTAGTCAATTCTGCCGTTACCGTCCGAATCAACCGTGAATGTGATTTCGGATATACCCATAGAATTTTTGTCAAGTACAAATGTCCTGCCGTTATATTTATCAAAAACAGGGGAGGAGTACGCGCCCTTGTAAACGGGATATTCGAGATTCTCGCACTTTTCTGTAAGAGCCTTGTAATCCGCCTCGTTATCGGGAAGAGAACAGTCACCGAGATTATCCTTTATGTGATGCATAAGCTCAATGTAAATAGTCTGTCTTGCAATTCCTTCAAGTCCCTGATGGTCGGAAGTACAAACAAAAAGCAAATCCTTATCCGGCATACAAACCGCAAGCTGTTCTCCCATACCGATGAAGGAATACGAGCCTTCCATCGTCATCCAAATCTGATATCCGTAGCCCTGTCCGTGGAAAGCATCGGGAAATCCGCTCTGATCGTCATCAACCTGATTTGTAGTAGCCGCCCTTACGAAATCCTCGGGAATAAGCTGTTCACCGTTCCATTTTCCGCCGAGCATAGTAAGTCTGGCAAGCCTTGCAAGGTCGCGCGTTGAGCAAAGCACAGCGGAGGAAGCCCACGAATGTCCGCCCGGAGCCTTGAGACATCTTGCGTCAGGCGAGCACCCCATTTTTGAAAGTGCTCTTTCCTTGAGTACCTCCATAAAAGGCTTTCCCGTGATTCTTTCAATCAGCACCGCAAGCATATATGAAGCGGATGAATCGTAATTGTAAAGCGTACCAGAGGGATGAGTAGCCTTACAGCAGAAGAATGTATCAAGCCAGTTCGGAACCTTGTCGGGAGAGCCGACAGCCGAATAAGTAGACCCATAGGGGAAGCAGGTCGTCATTTTTAGAATGTGCTCCACCGTCATATTCCGTACAAAGGGATGCACATCCTCGTTGTCGTATTCGGGGAAATACTTTATCATAGGTGCGTTTATATCTATCAGTCCGTCACCGATAAGAATTCCCGTAGTCATAGCCGCAAAGGTCTTGCTTACGGAATACATTCTGTGGGGTTCATCCTGCTTAAAAGGCTTTCTGTAGCATTCCGCAAAGACATCGTCGCCCTTCATAAGTATAAAGCTGTGAAGATTTATGCCGAATCTTTCAAGACCGTCCATAAACTCAATTACCTTATGCGACGGTATTCCTGCCTTTTCGGGTGTAATTATATTAAAAATTTCTTTCATAAGAAAACTCCTTGAAAAATAAAGTTATATAGATAATACCATTATTTCCCAAAAAATCAAATGTCAAAAATGAACTTTGTCTTGTTATTTATATTCAAAAATTGAAAAAAACTCCGAAACCTCCGTGAAAATAATCTCTTCGGAGGTCTCAGAGCATAAAAATCAATTATTTTGCAATGATTTTCTTAATAGCGGAGCAAGCAATACCGAATGTAACCTCGCTGTTGGACTTGTCCTTCTTGAAGTCGGTAACTCCGTCCTTTTCGAGAGCCGCAAAACCGTCGAAGTTTGTGAGGTGAGGCTCAACAGTGAGAATAACCTCTCTGTCGTAAAGCTTGTCAGCCTCTGCCATAATTTCGGGAATGTGACCCATACCTTCACCTGCGGGAACAATCTTACCCATTCCGAATGCATCCTTGATGTGGAAGTAGTAAATGTAATCCTTGAGAATGTTGAATGCGTGGGGATATGTCTCAACCTCGCACTCAATGAAGTTTGCGGGGTCGAATATGCACTTGATTTCGCCGCCGAATTCCTTCTGAATGTCAAGACATCTTTCTGCATTGTCACCGTAAATGCCCTTTTCGTTTTCGTGGCAGAGAGTAATGCCCTCAGCCTTTGCGATTTCAAGCATCTTGCCGAGCTTTTCCATAACCTCTGCTCTGCAAGCGGCATAATCTGCACCGTTTTCCATATAGAATGAGAACATTCTGATTTTTTCGGTACCGAGAATCTTTGCAATAGCTATAACATGACGAAGCTTATCGAGATGTGCCTCAAAGTCATCGGCAAGCTTAATCTTACCGATAGGGGAGCCGATGCTTGTTACCTTGATGCCCGCCTTATCAAACTTTGCCTTAATCTCCTCGGCCTTTTCAAGAGTGATGTCTGCAATATTTGTACCGTCAACGCCTCTGATTTCTATACCCTTAACACCGTTTTCAAGAAGACCTTCAATCTGCTTGTCGATTTCAGAGCTGTATTCGTCTGCGAATGCGGAAAGAAAAAATTTAGCCATAGTTTTTATCTCCTTATAGTTTAATAATAGTATTACAATATAAGTATAATCATTTTTTGAAAAAAATCAAGTACTAAAGGTAAATAATATGGTTTTTATATATTTTTTGCCTTTTTTTCTTAATATTAGAACATTTTAATATTTGTTAATGATTATGTTTTATTCGGGTGGTATTATAAAATAAAAAATTCTTTTGGAGGATATCATGAGTAACGGTCAAAAGAGTAATAAGGATTTACATAAGGACCACCGTTCAAGAATGAGGGACAAGTACAACAAGAACGGTTTTGCTTCCTTTGCGGAGCACGAAATTCTCGAGATGCTTCTTTTCTATACAATTCCGAGGGCAAATACTAATCCGACCGCGCACAGGCTTATAGAAAGATTCGGAAATCTTGCAAGAGTCCTTGACGCACCCCGAAGCGAGCTTACAAAAATTGAGGGAATGGGAGAGTCAAGTGCAATGTTTCTTGAAATGCTAAGAAGCGTTGCGAATCTTTACATAAACAGCTCCAAGGATACGACAAGAAAGCTCAATACCGTCGACGATGCGGGCAGATACCTCGTAGACAAATATGTTGGTATCACCACAGAACGAGTTTATTTTATTTGCCTTGACGATAAAAACAATATTGTGAATGAATGCTTTATCGGCGACGGAGCTGTAGGCAGCGTTGAAATAGATACAAAAAGAATCTTGTCCGAGGCTTTGAACTGTAACTGTACAACCGCAATACTTGCGCATAATCATCCGACAGGCGTATGTAAGCCGAGTGTTGCAGATATTCGGGCAACAGATGAAGTGAGAAAAGCGCTGATATATGCAAAGGTAACTCTTGTCTCGCACATAGTCGTGGCTGAAGGAAAATATTGTGAGGTCAAGAATCTGTTTTAAATCTGAGGAGAATTTGAATATGACGGAACAGTTAAAAAATGACAGCGATATCGTTTCCGAAACGGTTAAAGGCATTCCCGAAACGGAAGAAACATTCTTTTATGACATTGATGACGAAAAGCATTATACAAGCGGAAAAATAAAGCTTCCGCCCAACTATACAAAGGACGGCGATGCCGTGCCGCTTATAGTCTTCATCCACGGCTCTGCGGAATACGGCTCGGTAAACTCCAAGGAAATGACAAAAATGTACGAGGAGTATTACAACTATCTTCGCGACTGCGGTTATGCCGTGTTCGACTGCTACGGATTCGGCACACTCTATGAAAAATCCTGGTGCTCGACCTTTGCAACACCAACCAACAGAAAATGCTATCTACTCGGCATAAAGTATATTCTCGACAATTACAATGTCGACGGGAATAATATTTTCGTGTCCTGCAAATCTCTCGGCGGTATTCAGGCTTTGTCCTTTTACTATGATACGGACATCAACATCAAAGCCGTAGGAATGCTCGCACCGGAGCTTAACCCTCTCCACGTCAATATGGGTTATTCACCGGGACAAAGATATGCTGTTTGCAAGGATCTGGGCTTTTCTGAGGACGTAAACAATGTACTTAACCCCGAGGGAAGCAAGCCCGAGGTAAACAGCAAGGTAATCAAGGACGAGAATTATATTGCCTACATTACCGAAAACTACGATAAAATGTGTGGCTGGAATCCTTATTTCACGGGACTTCTTATGAGCAAAGAGGAGAAGCTTGAATATTCCCTCAACAGAAGCGCAAAGGGCTTTGAAGCACTGGGTAGCGCCTACAGAATATCCACTACCAACAGACCCCTTAAAATATGGATTTCCAAGGATGATACTTGCGTAAATTACGCCGCCTCCGAATCACTCGTGAAAAGCCTTAACAACGCAGGCTTTATGGCGGAGCTTCGCACATTACCCGACGATACCGGCGGACATCATTCCGTTGATAACGACGAAAAGGCACTCAAGGAATTCAATGTCACAACGCCTCTCGGTAAACATTACGAAAGTGTACCGACAGCATATTATGAGCTTGAAAAATTCTTCAGAGCTTATCTTATGAATTAAAACAAAACACCCGACTGACACTGTATCAGTCGGGTAATTTTTATGCGTTTATCCGATTAGTTCTTGGGAACAATCTTTTCCATACCGCCCATATAAGGTCTGAGCGCAACGGGAATATTAACACTGCCGTCAGCATTGAGGTTGTTTTCAAGGAACGCGATGAGCATTCTGGGGGGAGCAACAACCGTGTTGTTAAGAGTGTGAGCAAGATACTTGCCGTCAGCACCGTTAACTCTGATCTTAAGTCTTCTTGCCTGAGCCTCACCGAGGTTGGAGCAGCTGCCTACTTCGAAGTATTTCTTCTGTCTGGGAGACCAAGCCTCGACGTCAACAGACTTAACCTTAAGGTCAGCAAGGTCACCGGAGCAGCACTCAAGAGTTCTTACGGGAATATCCATAGAACGGAAGAGGTCTACAGTGTTCTGCCAGAGCTTGTCAAACCACATCGGGCTTTCCTCGGGCTTACATACAACAATCATTTCCTGCTTTTCAAACTGGTGGATTCTGTATACGCCTCTTTCCTCGATACCGTGAGCACCCTTTTCCTTTCTGAAGCAGGGGCTGTAGCTTGTAAGAGTCTGAGGAAGTGAGCTTTCGGGAAGAATCTGGTCGATGAACTTACCGATCATAGAGTGCTCGGATGTACCGATAAGGTAAAGATCCTCGCCTTCAATCTTGTACATCATAGCTTCCATTTCAGCAAAGGACATAACGCCTGTAACTACATCCGCTCTTATCATAAAGGGAGGAATGCAATATGTGAAGCCTCTGTCAATCATAAAGTCTCTTGCGTAGGAAATAACAGCGGAGTGAAGTCTTGCGATATCGCCCATAAGATAGTAGAAGCCGTTACCTGCAACTCTTCTTGCACTGTCAAGGTCAATACCGTTGAATCTTTCCATAATGTCTGTGTGGTAGGGGATTTCAAAGTCCGGAACAACGGGCTCACCGTACTTCTGAACCTCAACGTTTTCGCTGTCATCCTTGCCAATCGGAACAGAGGGGTCAATGATGTTGGGGATAACCATCATAATCTTGGTTACCTTTTCCTGATATTCGGCCTCGAGAGCTTCACATTCAGCAAGACGTGCAGCCTGCTCGTTAACCTTCTTCTTCATTTCCTCTGCTTCTTCCTTCTTGCCCTGACCCATAAGAGCGCCAATCATCTTGGAGCATTTGTTTCTCTCGCCTCTGAGAGTGTCAGCCTCAAGCTTTACTGCTCTTGACTTTGCGTCGAGCTCAATAACCTCATCAACAAGGGGAAGCTTGGAATCCTGGAATTTGTTCTTGATGTTCTGCTTTACAACATCGGGGTTTTCTCTGAGAAATTTAATATCAATCATTTTCTCATCCTGTCCTTTCAATATAATAATTAAATTTTAAACAAAAAAAAGGAGTCCTCGCCACCGGAAAATGGGACGAAAGACTCCGTGTTGCCACCCAAATTACCGCATAAATACGGTCACTCGATTACGCTTTAAAGGGCGCACCCTTACGGATTTCTCCGTAGTACTCCGAAAGCGGAAAGGTAAATTCACCCGACGTCTTGCACCGACCGACGACTCTCTTGAGGGATACCGATACCTTATCTTTCATCACAGTAATGCATATTATACTATATATCTTTATAAAAAGCAATAGTAAAACATAAAAATTTGCTTTATTTTAATAATTTTACTAAGTAGCTTACCCGATTATCAGCCTATTACAAATGAAGAACCGAACTGAATGTTGAGCATTATAATAGAGAGTATACCGAATGCAACACCGACAAGCTGTCTCTTGTTAAGTTTGTCTCCGAAGATGATTACACCGATAGCGGTCATAACCGTTGTCTGAAGACCCATAAATGTGGGGAAGAAGAATGAACCGGGAATCTTAAGGTTAGCCGTCATATAACACTTCTGATAAATGGCAAGGTCAAGACCCATCGCAAGTGCGAACAGAATAACACCGATACCGATTTTGAACGTATGCTTGTTGGCACCGTGCTCTTTGCTTCCGAAAAATCTTATAGCGAAGTAAACACCGAGAGCCATAATCGCACCGAATATGTAAACAATCACAAGGAAAGTATTTGATGCAAGCTCACCGTATACCTTGTAGCTTTCTGTAATCCTGAACATTTTCTGCAATGTCATTGCAAGGCTGTCTGCAATGATTGTTATAATGGTGAGTATAAGCCACTTCTTGTTTGCTTTTTTACCGCCTTCGCCGTTATCCTTTACACTTAAAGGGAAGGAGATAAGAAGGCAATTAATACCGAGAAGCTGAGAGTAGAAAATGCTTTCCTTGAATGCAACAGCACTAACAAAGGTAGGTACAACAACGCAGAAGCTGATAAGCAGAATTGTTATTGACACAGGTCCTGCGGAAAGAGACATAGAATAAAATACCTGAAAAGCAATGGTAAGTGCGGCGTGTATAAATGCCCAGATTATGATTTCCTTGTTCGGTGTTGTTATGTTAATCGTAAGAGCTAAAAATAACGCAACAAAAACAAAGAAAAATGTGTTGTACAGAATACTGTCCTGCGAGTTTCTGATATGCTTTTTGCAGACAAAGCTCTGAAGTGTAGCCTTTGTACTTGCAAGAACCGAAATGATTACGATGAAAACAAGCTGAAACCAGGGCTGTGTCAGAAGGGTGTTCATCAGCTGTGAATTGAAAATAGGGTCAAGCATTGCAATACTCCTTAAAGTTAAATACCAAGCGATTATAACACCGACAAATCAAAAAGTCAATATAAAAAGGCAAAAAAACGGAAAAATATTACACCTGCCTTATAAAAGACAGGTGTATAAAGAAATAAGATTATTCTGCTGGAGTATAATCGCTTTCGTCCCAGCTTCTCCACCACTTGCCAAAGCCACTGTAAGCTCTGCCTCCTATGTGGATGAAATACTGATAAAGGTCAAACTCATAGTAGAAATCCATCTCGTTTGCACGGCCGTAATGAATAAGCTCCTTCCATTCCTTTTCCGCCGCATCAATGCTTCCGCCGTTTGCGCAGGTAACCTTTTCGGCTTTCATCTGTCTTATTATAATTTCGCAATGGAAAAGAACATACTTGATTGAAGCTCTGTGACATTCATCCATACCGTCAAGGTCAAGTGTGCCGATGTATTCCTTCATCTTCATGCATTCTTCTATAACAGTATCGAACGGAACCTCGGGAAGTGTATGAGCAAGCTTTGAGAGATAAGTAAAGTAATCGGAGAACTTTTTGCTTTCACTTCCGAATGCCGCATCGAAATAGTCATTCTTAACACTTTCAAAGGACGGCTCATCGTTCCACAGTCCCCTTGCCAGAGTCCACATACCGAGACCCGTAGGCATAAATATACGCTGTGTTCCGCAGGCGAGCATACCGTTCATCTTAAGTCTCGGAAGCTCTCTTATATCGTCATATATAATTTCTGAGAATTCAATACTTCCGAAGTCATAGTACTGCTCACCGACATAATTATAATACTCGTGAGCATATGCATCTACATCCTGCCATCTCTGCCAGCTCTGAAGGAAGGATATAAGCTCCTCGGCACTCTGAGGCATTGTAAGCTTGTTTCTAACATACTTCGGAAGCTCCTCTTCGCTGTAGAGCTTGCCCATATCCTTGTATTTTACATTAGCGGGTCGCTGTGAGGGCTTGTGCATATAAATCGAACGGTGGAAGGGAGCATAAACATAAATGAATCTGTCGGGATTGTTGAACTTGCCCGTGGTAGGCGCCCAGAGGAAATCGCAGTAAACCGCAACCACTATCTTTGCGGGATGTCCCTCCTTTTCAAGAGCGGCATCAAGCTCGTTCATAAGAGTAACGTACCAGTCTGAGGGACGAAGCTTTGAGCATTCCTCGCATTCGCAATGATTGTTTGAATTATCTGCGAGAGGGAAGAAAACATAGTCCATCTGCGGATGGTCAAGACAGTACTGAACAACATATTCAACAATTTTCTTCCGAACATACGGATTAGAATAGCAAAGATGAGTATTTGCAATGCTTTTGTTATGTATTCCGCGCTTTCCGTCAAGCTGTGCAAGAATAGACCTTAATTCATCGGACATTTCAATATCTGCATCCTGAGTTGATACAAGAGATCTTGCTCCGAAGGGCTCGCTGTGCCATCCGTGACCTACCGTGTAGTAAATAAGGTCGCGCTTTTTGATTTCCTCTTCCATCTGAAGCTTTATGTCAAGCATTTCGTCATCGGTGAGCTTTCTTCCGCCGAGAAGCGGATTTCCGACGTGCTCGTACCAACGGGTAAACATAAACGTGGGAAGTATACCCTGAACATAATATTCGTTAAAGCCAACCTTCGCCGCCCAGTCAATATTTGCAAGTGCAACCTCAAGGGAGAGGGCACCCTCTGTGCACATACATCTGTGCTTGTATTTTGCACTTTCCGTAAAGATAATTCTGTCGTTTTCAAAAGTATGGTTTTTCGGAATATATTCACCGTCAGCACCGTGACGAACCCATCGTATACCAAGTTTTTCGAGGTACTTGTAAACCGCATAAAGAACACTTCGGGGATTTGAGCCGCAGATTTTTCCTTCAGTACCGCAAATATCAACGGAAACAGTGTCAACCTCGTTTGTAACATTATCCGTATATCCGAGAGAAATGCACTTTTCACCCACACCGCAGGAAATAATATCGGCATTTACCTCGGGGTTGAGCTTTTCAATATATTTTTTAAGCTCTTCGGCAGCAAATAAAAATGTTTTGTGATTGCTTTCGGCTGAAATGTAAATCGTTTTCATTTTTAGTCACCTCATATTATTAAATTTAAATTCAATCAAGAATGTCCGTAGGAATATCAAATTTCCTTTCTTTTATAATAAAATTAACCGCCGAGTGAATATTTTCAATTTCAATGATATCGCTTGAAGCTCCCTTTTCGCCGTCTACAGACCAGTTGAGACTGTCTGAGTCAACAAATATTCTGCAGGAGCTGAACCTCTCAAAGGTGATAAGATTTTTGTCGTATTCTCCGCTGCTTAAGGAAATGGCAACCTTACCCGTTTCGATTAAGTTCTTCGGAAGCTTTACGAGTGTCATTTCGAAAAGCCCGTCGGAAATATCCACACCAAGCTTTTCAAGGTTTATAAGTCCTCCGTAGCTTCGTGTATTGCTTATGGCTCCGAATGCGTAATTTCCCTCAAGAATTTCTCCCGTATCAAATTCGAATCTCATATGGTGTGGCTTTATTGCGGGGATTTCCTTGATGCCCTCAAAAATGTAAGCAATGTGTCCGAATATTTTTTTCATATCCTGCGGTGTGGTATATGAGCTTCCCGAAAAAGCACCGCACGCCGCAACGTAAACAAAGTATCTGTCGTTAAATTTTCCGATGTCATAGGGGACCGGTGTGCCTTCTGTGATGCACTTTACCGCTTCGGGAATTTCAATCGGAATTCTGAGGCTTCTGGCAAAATCATTTGTTGTACCGCAGGGAATATAGCCTATATTCGGTCGTTGCTCCTTCTTGAAGGACATAACTCCGTTTATAACCTCATTAAGAGTACCGTCTCCGCCCGCACAAATAATAAGCTTTCGTCCCTTGCCGTAGGTTTTTACATAGTTTGTGGCATCGCCTCTTCCGCTGGTCAGCATAACGTCCGTTTCAATGCCGCCCTCATTAAGCTTTTTGATTATGAAGGGCGTGTTCTTGATAAGCTCTCCGTTACCCGCGTTTGGGTTTATAAGCACAAGTGCTCTCATTTTGTTTGCTCCTTTCCGAAAAGATAAATATCAGATTTCAAGAATCGAATGTGCTGTTTTCAACGCGATTTCAATTCCTTCTTTAATGGATTCCTTTATAATAAATTCTTCTCTTGTGTGCTCGCCGTCTCCCGTGTATACTCCGATTGTAACAGCAGGGACTCCGACCGACATCGGAATATTGCAGTCTGTGGATGCGGATTTTAAAGATACATCGGAACGGAATTCTCTCATAACGGTTTGACATTTTTCCGTAAGCTCACAAAGAAGCTTTTCGTCTACTTCTCCCGCACAAGGACGCTCACCAATCAGGGAAACTTCTATTTTTACATCATCCTTGCGTGCACCGTCGAATATGTCAAAGAATTTCTTCTGCATAATTTCAAGACATTCCCTGTCATCCGAGCGGTATTCACAAAGCATTTCTGCTTCCTGTGCAATTGTGTTTATTGATGTACCACCGACTATATTTCCAACATTGTAGGTCGTTTTCGTACCTTCCTTTTGGGGGACATTTATTTTATAAATCTCGTTTATTACAGAAGAAAGCTCTGCAATAGCATTCTTGTTTCCGAATTTCCCGAAGGAATGCCCGCCCTCCGTCTGTACAGTAACCTTATACCTGTGAGAGCCTACGCATTTATTGTAAATTGTACCGATGCAGGCATCAAAGGAAATAACCCTTCCGATTCGGGACTTATAGCTTTCCATAAGAGTCTTTATCCCGAACAGATTTCCGAGCCCCTCCTCACAGGAATTCATAACAAACATAACTCCGTTTTTGGGATTTATGCGGTTTTCCGTATAATATTTTGCGAGCATCAGAAGCACAACGACAGATGCAGTGTCATCACCGATTCCGGGGCAATATATTTTTTCTTCGTCCTCTGTCATAGTATACGGCTCGGTATCGGGAAAAACGGTGTCTGTGTGTGCGAGAAAAATAGTAATATCGTTACTGCTTTCGCAGTTAATTTCATAAATTACATTTTTGGCGTTGTCAATGTAAGCATTGTCAGCACCTAAGGACTTCAGAAAGTCACGGCAGAATTCCGCTCTTTTGTCCTCGCAGTGCGACGGTGCGGGGATTTTTCCGAGCTCCCTCAATAATTCCAGTGCTTTATTGTAATTACATTCCGCATAGCTCTTATATTCGGTCATTGTATATCTCCGACATTTATTTTATATCTATTCAAGGTCAGTATATCATATAG